>NZ_CP047023.1:4392520-4697939 GCF_009796765.1 Paraglaciecola sp. L3A3 | reverse complement strand
TTAACTCTTTTTTATTGCCGATATAAAAAATGCAACCAACTGTAGCAGGTAATACTAAGGCACCAAAAGCCTGTGAACTGACCATAACTGCAATAGGTTTAGCATTAAATACTGGCACAATTAAACCTAAACAAGAGATAACCAGCGCCATAATTCTATAACTAGGTCGTTTAAGATTAGTTTTTCGCTGATGGAAGTCGTCTAATAACCAAGGCAATAACGCTACATTTGGAAACTGCGACGATACCCCCGCTGCGATCAAACCTATAGTAAAAATAGCCACAGCTGAAGCACCTGCAAGTGGTTCCAATAAATTTATCATTTGCGTTACGTTAACTAGCGTAATGCCTTGAATAAACAAAGATCCGGCGGCGGCAGCCATAATTGAAGTACTGACAATAAACATCAAAAATGCGGCAAAAAGAGCATCTCTATTTTGCACTTTTAAATCAGCCATGGTCCAACCCGCCTCTTTAACAAGTATGGTACGTAGTATAAATAAGCCAGAGAACACAGTGGTTCCGACCATTGAAGCTATAACCAAGAATGAACTTTTATTGGGGCCTGTATCTGGCACATTCGGCACCATACCCTTTAATATTTCTATCGCAGGGGGCATCAAAATAAAGAAGTTGATCAAAAAACATACCGCCATAACGGCGACAAAAATAGCTAATACTTTTTCAAAAACTTCAGTTTTACCGATCAGAAAAATAATATATACGAAGGCTATAAAAAATATAGCGAAGTACAAAGGTGAGATACCGCCATCCACAAAGTTCTTCGACCACTCATAGCAAACGTCAGCTAATATCCCCATGACACCAATGACACTTCCACATATCTGTGTTGTTAGCGCTACAATAAAAAAGATACTAACGGCTGGGTGAATATGCTTTCTAAAAGACTGCAGTGCGGTCAGCCCTGTGACTAAGGTGAATTTACCGAATAGCGAAATTAAAAAGTAGGTTATGGCACATGAAATAAAAATAGTCCAAAGTAAGGACATGCCGTAATCAGCCCCCGCTTTTGCCATAGCTGTCACACTACCTGTCCCGACAGTAAAGCCAAACAAAAATATGCCAGGCAAGAGGGATTTAAAAAACGTTTTGATGTTACTCATATTAGTGGGCACCAGAGGTAGTGATATTGAGAAATAGCAATGAAAAACACACCTTTTTAAGAATGTATACCAATTTCAATACCAATTTATAATTTTGGTTAACCAAATGTAACAATTTGGTTAAGTCGGGTCAAGGGCTGACTGTTTTAAAATCATAAATTCGAGTAAAAGGTAAAGAATAAGAAGTAAGCACATAGCAAAAAGCCAACGTATTTAATACATTGGCTTTTGTAAATTTATTCTGTTTGTAGTTGAGTAAGTTAACTCAAATTAGAAAGAGTAGTTATATTGGGCTGCAAAAATAGCGGCGTTACCTTCACTAGCAAATCCCCATTCACCACCAAGGTTATCTGTTTCGGTAAAACTTCGGTTTTCACCACGTAAAATACTTAACCCTAAATCAATAGTTGAAGCATCACTTAAGGTATATTCAGCCCCAGCACTTAACCATAAACGGTTAGTATCGGGAATAGAGATTGATTGATGATTTGGATCGCTAGGCGATTTGTCATAAGCGATACCTGCACGTAATTTTGTCTCATTATTTAACTGATAATCGGCACCAATTGCATAGCGGAAGCTATCACTAAAGTTTTCGTCTTTTGCAAATACCGGCTCTTCACTGACTGGAACATACGCTTCTAACCTGTCAAAACTACTCCACTCAGTCCACATGACACTATAGTGTAGTCCCCATTTATCATCTAATTGATGGCTACCAGAAAATTCAGCAATGCTTGGTAGTTCAATAGCCAATTTACCGTCTAACGAAGTACCACCTAAACCACCTATCGCAGCAGGAAGTTGATTACTATATTCACCTTCAAAATCTAATTCTACAGAACTACGGTATGCGAAACCTAAACGAGATGTTGCAGAAATATCCCAAGCAAAACCTACATTCCAACCAAAGGCAGCATCATCACCATCCATTTTTGCGGCTTCAGTGCTATTGGTAACGCCTAAAGTTGAGCCATAATTGCCTTGTAAGAAAGCCGGTAGTCCAGGACCAGCATGACGTACTAACTCTGCTTCTGCGTATACATAGTTCAAACCCGCAGCTAATGAAAACTGCTCACTTACTTTATAAGAAACGCTAGTGTTTAAGTTAACAGTTAAGATTTCTGTTGAGCCAGCTAATTGTCCAGCTGCATAATCTTCGGGAAAATCAGTAGCTAAACCAAAATTGGAAAACAAACCTAAGCCAACAGCCCACTTGTCATTAATAGGCATTACTAAATAGCTTGCAGGAACAAAAGCGCCTGGCGCAATACTATCGTTATTTAAGGCTTCAGCACTTGAATAAGCAGGTGCACTTTCACCATCGAGGCTAACGTCTGGCTTAACATAAGTGCCGACAACAGATAACTGATTCTCTGTAAATTGAGACATCAAGGCTGGATTACGAGCTACGACAGAAGCATTTTCTGCTATAGCAGCATCACCCGCGAATGCACGACCTAAACCAGAAGCGCTATGCTCTGCAAGCTGAAAGGCGGCACCAAAGGTATTTAATGATAAAAGGGCTAAGCTTGAGCCTAATAGTATTTTGTTTAATTTCATAATTATCTCCTAATTCTGCAATGCATAACTGATTGAAATCTAATCGGCTGAGCAGACCAGTTAAAACAGAATAGGGATAATATAGACAAGATCGACAAATTGTTAGTATTTATTTAATTTATTTAACATAAATACTCATAAATTCGTAACAGTTTGTTTACACCTTGTGTTTGCTTGCGAAAATCGACTTATTAAAATTGTCTTGTTTATAGGTAAATATAACTCAGCAATATTTTTTAACTCCATTGTTTTTAATAAAAGAGCGGCAAGTTATATCGCAGCGAAAGTGTATTTTTCTGCCAAGATAAAATGTCTAATATCTTCACCCATTTGAACAAATTTATGCGGGATCTAAAAACTGGGGTATATTAGGTCTTTATAGAGTCTAATCGCCGGATTTTAAAGGACTGGGGTAATAATGAGTCAAGCTCAAAAAGGCATTTGTGCAGAGCCTAATTTACATGCACTGTATTTAACTTTCACTGTAGTCGACGATGAAGTGCAGGCGATGCGCGCCAAGTTGGCCCATGTATTAGATTTATTCAATCATTTTGATGAAGAATACTATGAAGCCATGGTTTCTGGGGTGATTGCTATAGGTACTGAATATTGGTATGAGTTATACCCTAGACTCATTCCGCAAGAAATGGCGCCTTTCCCTAGTATGCAGTGCGAAGATCGTGGCGCACCAATCACACCGGGTGATTTGTTTATTCAAATAAAAGCCGACCGAACTGATATTTGCCATGCAATCGGCACAGAGGTGATCCAATTACTTAAACCTCATGTTGATTTATATGAAGAAATTTCTGGTTTTCGTTATTTAGACGGCAGAGATTTAACTGGTTTTGTGGATGGTACTGAAAACCCTAAAGGCATGCGTAAGTTTGCCGTGGCGATTGTGGGGGATCAAGATCAAGAGTTTGCTGGTGGAAGTTATATTCATGTTCAGCGTTATCGCCATCTGATGACTAAATGGCAATTGTTAGCAGTGCATAATCAAGAAGAAATTTTTGGTCGTAGCAAAGCGGATAATATTGAATTTGATAGCGATAAAAAAGCACAGTTTGCACATACTAAACGTACCAACTTAAAAGATGCTGATGGTAAAAGTGTCGAAATACTTAGACAAAGTATGCCTTATGGCAATATGACAGTGCAGGGTTTATATTTTATTTCTTGCGCCAGCAGCCCTAAACCATTTACCGATATGTTACGCAGTATGATATTTGGTGATGAGCAAGGAGAGTACGATAAGTTATTAGATTATACGGTAGCTGAAACAGGCTGTGCTTATTTCGCTCCTTCAATTAACTTTATTAAGCAACAAGCGAAAGAGTAACTTTATATACACAGAGGTAGGTTAAGGCCTCATTAAAATAGAACCATCCCAATCTGAGGGTAATGCAGTATCTTGTAAGGTTTTACATTGCTGAATATGGTGGATGGCCACTTTGTCATTGGGTAAAAACGTTAATACTTGCTGAAAACAATCCTCAGCTTGTTGCCAGTTTCGCTGCTTTCGAAAGTCTATTCCTTGTTCTATCAAGTCAGTGCTGGCAAGTTTTGCTTTTTTTAAGTCTTCTGCTTGGTGATCTAAAATTTCATAAACTTCGATAGGTGTATTACGGCCTTTTACTCGCACCCAATCAAGTAAACGGTAACTGAAATGTTGTTTGGCATTTGCTTGAGTGAGTATTTGCTCACTTACTACTATGTCTGCATCATAAATAGGCGCTAAAGCTTCTAATCTAAATGCCACGTTAACGCTATCACCAATAACTGTGGTGTCCATTCGGTCGTTAGATCCCACTGTTCCAATAATTACAGGGCCAAAATGAATACCTATGCCAACATTAATTGGTGGGTAATTGCTGTTAGCTCTATGCTGGTTGTATAGGTTAATGGCATAACGTAAATCTAAGGCTGCACGAATTGCATCTTGTGCTTTGTCTACGTTGCTACCAGTGGGCCGGTCAAATAAAGCCATTACCGCATCACCAATAAACTTATCGATAAATCCATTATTTTGATGGATAGGATCATTCATTCGTAAAAAATACGAATTTAGAAAGTTCATTAATTCTTGCGGGCTCATGTGTTCTGAAAGCCCTGTAAAGCCTCTTATATCACTGAATAAAATGGCTAATTCATCTTCGTCTGCACGGCCTAACTCTAGGCTTTCTGAGCCATGTTTAGCCAAATGATCGACAAATTGTTTAGGCACAAATTTACGAAATGTTTGATTTAACAGCATGGCCTGTTCTGCCGCACTCTCAAATTTTTGCTGGTCAGATTTTACTCTTGCTTGTTTAATGGGACTAACAGTAGGAGTCTCAGCAGTTTTACCTTTGGGCTTTTTTTTTGATAACAAAAATAGCAATATAAGTGTATATATCGCTATGATAAATAACAAAAATAAAGGAACTGGCTGTAAAATCTGCTGTAACATTGTTAGTTCATTAATCCTACTGCTTTAGCAAAATAACGCTATTTGTAACTTAGTGTTATTTAGACGCTTGTGCCACAGTTGCCAATACTTTATCGGCAATCTCTAACGTTTGTTGGATTACTTCATCCGTATGTGCCGCTGACATAAAACCTGCTTCATATGAGGCTGGAGCCAGATATACACCATGTTCTAACATACCATGATAAAACAAGTTGAACTGTTCGGTATTACAATTAATTGCTTGCTGATAGTTAGTGACTTTTTCTACCTCGGTAAAAAATAAACCAAACATGCTACCGGCATAATTAACAGACATGGGAATGCCATGTTTGAGGGCAAGTGTTTTAAAACCTTCTGCTAGAGTTTCTGTATTTTTTGTCAGTTTTTGGTACAAGCCATCTTGTTGAATTTGCTCTAATGAGGCTAGACCTGCGGCCATAGCAACTGGGTTACCTGATAAGGTGCCTGCTTGATATACTGGCCCTAATGGCGCTAACATCTCCATTATCTCGATTCTGCCACCAAAAGCACCTACAGGCATACCGCCGCCTATTACTTTTCCTAAACAAGTTAAATCAGGTTTGATAGCATATTTTTGTTGCGCTCCACCAAGAGCGACACGAAAACCAGTCATGACTTCATCAAAAATAAGCACCGCGCCATACTGATCACATAAGTCCCGTAAACCTTGCAAAAAACCATCTACAGGAGGAATACAGTTCATGTTACCAGCCACGGGTTCTACTATAATGCAGGCGATATCTTCGGGATACTCAGCAAATGCTTGGGCGACAGAGTTTAGATTATTGTATTCCATTGTTAAGGTGTGTTTGGCAAAATCTGCTGGAATTCCTGGAGAGCTAGGTACACCAAAAGTCAGTGCACCTGAACCGGCTTTAACCAGTAAGGCATCGGCATGACCATGATAACAACCTTCGAACTTAAGAATTTTATCGCGGTTTGTGAAGCCCCTAGCTAATCGAATGGCACTCATGGTCGCTTCGGTCCCCGAGTTAACCATGCGTAACATTTCCATAGAAGGAACTAGCTCACTGACTTTTTCTGCCATTAGCACTTCTAATTCGGTTGGTGCACCAAAACTTAAGCCATTTTCTGCAGCATCAATAACCGCTTGACGAATTTTCGGATGATTATGGCCTAACACCATAGGTCCCCATGATTGCACGTAGTCAATATAACGTTTGTTGTCGGCATCAAAAATGTAAGGACCATCAGCTTTGGTAATAAATGGAGGGGTTCCCCCCACAGCTTTAAAAGCTCGAACTGGTGAATTTACGCCACCTGGAATATGTTGTTTGGCGCGAGTAAAAAGTGTTTCAGATGTTTGCATAGTGATTTCTTTTAAGTAATTTAGGGTGAACTAGCTGTTTACGTGCCAGTGTACTTTTTGATCAAATTGACTAACGATAGTGTCAACACCCAGAGTGAGGGCAAATAATGCCATACGAACTAATACACCGTTATCGGTTTGTCGAAAAATAGCCAAATTAGGATTGAGGTTTAGATCGTTATCTAGCTCGTTAGCTTCAGCTCTAGAGTCTCGAGGTAATGGATGCATGATTACGGTTTTTGATTGAAAATGTTTAGTATAAATTTGTTGGTTTAAACGAAATTTTCCACGATATTGATTAGCTTCTGCTTGTGACGGAAATCGTTCTTCTTGGATACGTGTTTGATAACAAATATCAGCGTCTAAACTGCCTTCTAGTTGCTCGGTAATTGTGTATTGATGACCAGCATTTTCAATAGTGTCTATGATTGAGGTGGGCATGGCCAATTCATTAGGAGAAATTAAAGTAAATCGTATGTTTTTAAACAAACATAAAAGTTTAGATAATGAATGTACAGTTCGGCCATGTTTTAAATCACCTATCATGGCGATGTGCATGCCATCAATATTGTTATTGTGGGCGAGTAGCTCTTTTTGAATGGTATATAAGTCTAACAAAGCTTGTGTGGGGTGTTCGTTAGCTCCATCACCACCATTGATGACAGGAATACGACTGCCTTCAGCAAATTCTGCAACTGAGCCTGCATCAGGGTGTCGCATAGCAATTATGTCAGAGTAACCGCTTAATACTCTAGCTGTGTCGTATAAAGACTCACCTTTTGCTAAAGCTGAGTTACTTAATCCTGTGGTTTCTCTTACTTCTCCGCCCAATAAATTAAAGGCAGTACCAAAACTGACTCGTGTACGGGTACTGGGTTCAAAAAATAAGTTTCCTAAAATTGCGCCGTCCAGCACATTGGTACGTTTCTGACGTTTGGCATAAGGCAACATTTGGTGGGCAACATTAAATACATGCTCTATTGCTTCACGATCAAACTGGTTGACGGAAAGGATATGGCTACCTTTAAAGTTCATATTGGGTCTATCTTTTACAAGGTCTTAATAAGCTGTATTTTATCAAGTTTTAGACAACTGTGCTGAACCTTATGCTGGCAAAGCACAATTTATTTTTAACGTTTATCTCGATGATTTCTCTCAGACTTAGATCTTACGGGTCTGGATTTATTTGTTTTCTGACCTGAGGTTCTATTTTGTATCTTTGAATGCGTCGGTGTAGATCTCGAACTCACTTGTTTAGGCGAATTTTCAGTCGACCGTGTTCTGCTTTGTTTTTGCCATTTGCCTGAATTCAGCTGTCTAGTTTCTCTAGGTTTTATGATCTTATGGGCAGTGTCGCGGTTTAATCTCAGTTGCTTAGTTTTGTGCGCTTTATTAATATTCGACGTTTGATTATAAGTTGTTAGTTTTCTTTTTATTTGCGTGTGGCTCGAAGGTCTATTAATAGGATAATTGTGTAAATTGAGCACCCTTTGTTTGTCAATTTGTTGCGTCTTTTTGCTAAATGGCGAATTATTCGTAGAAATATAGCGATTGGGATTTTCGCTATTTCTGATAATACGTTTACCATTTTGAGTGTAATGCACACCACGTCTATGAGTTTGATCATGTGTCCAACGTGGGAACTCTGTGACTCTGATCTTTTGTTTACGAGTATGTGAGTGAGACCAATGTTGATTATCTCTGTGTGTTCGATATGAGTAGTTAGTCACTACATGACGATTTGACCACTTAAAACCACTGTAATAAAAACTAGGGCGAATAAAAAATCTTGAACTCCAGTAAACACCGGCATTCCAAATATAATGACTTGGACTGTGCCAATAGTGAGGAGGATGATCATTCCACCACCAATTTCCATACACACTACGGGTGTCGTAATAGGGGATATAAACCACTTCTTTTTCAACAGTTTGTATAATTATTTCATTCTGATTTTTTTCTACTTCCATGTATTGATTATCACTTAAGTTTCCTTGCGCATAGGCTTTTTGTCTTAAGCTTTGTAAACTTGCCAGTACAGTTTCTTCATCAAACAAAAATGCGTCGCCTAAAGATTGTAACCAGTCTAGATCGTCAGTTAATGTTTGTAATAAGTCATTAAAAGGGCTGAGTGCTTTAATACTGGGATCCCAGTCTTTTTCTTCAGCAGCATCCAGTGTTTGTTGTTCATTTAATGTTTTATGATTTTTGCGCCAGCGGGCAGCTTGCACTAATTCTAGTGGGTAGGTAGAAGCCACTAAGATATGCGACAGCAAAGTGTCGGGATAAAGAGCAATAGGCGCTAAGACTTGCTCAAGTTTTGCTTCGGTTAGTTTGTTCTGTGAAATATCGGCTGCAGATGAATTTGTATTTTCAGCTTGAGCTAAATTAACAACGCCGCCAATCAAAATACATAAAACAAATAAGTATATAAACAGGTACTTGGTTTGATTTCGCATAACCCTTTCCTTCAATGATAACTGTTGGCAACACTGCCATATTTCAGTTATACACAAGGAAATCTTAACCAAGACTGAATGGCGTCTATTTTTTTAGTAGGTGTTCAGCAAATTGATGGCCTAATTTGTCAGTTTTGGTACGAATATAATGGCGATTGTCATCTGTTATGCCATGGTCAATGGGGGTACGTTCGACTACGTTAATTCCCATCTCTGTAAGCGCTTTTTGTTTTTTAGGATTATTTGTCATTAAGTTCACGTTTTTGACGTTTAATTTTTCTAATATTAACTGGCAAATACCGTAATCACGAATATCAGCATCAAAACCTAGATGTACGTTGGCTTCTACTGTGTCCATGCCTTCATCTTGTAATTTATAGGCTTGAATCTTATTTAACAAACCAATGCCTCGGCCTTCTTGGCGTAAGTAGAGCAAGACTCCTTTACCTTGTTGAGCAATAGTTTGTAAGGCTTTTTCTAACTGGGCACCACAATCACATCTAGTACTAAATAAAGCATCGCCAGTTAAACATTCAGAATGAATACGAATAGGGATTGTCTCTGACGATTGCCATTCACCATAGGTCAAAGCGACATGTTCTTGCCCTGACTCAAGTTCTACAAACCCATGAATAAGAAACTTACCTAGTTTAGTGGGTAATTTTGCAGAACTAACATACTGGTATTTTGTCGATTGATTTGTCATGGAAAATAAATTGCACTCAAGTAAAGGGTATTGTTGGTGAAAACGTTAGCCGTATTGAAAACTATTGCAGGCTATATGGGGGTATTATCCGTTAAATGATAGGGGCTATTCAATAATAATCCTGAACTTGCGGTCTTTTATTTGATTAAAGCGCAGTAAATTTGGCTAATGAGCAGGGTTTTGCGACACCATACCCTTGAGCATAATCTATACCCATTTTGCCTAATTGCACCATAACATCGACTGATTCTACAAATTCAGCTGTAGTTTCCATGTCCATGGCTTTTGCTACATCTTTAATCGAATTAACCATAGCCATGTCTATTGGTTCTATCAAAATATTTTTGACAAAACTACCGTCTATTTTTAGTTGGTTAACGGGTAAACGTTTTAAGTAGCCATATGAAGAAAAGCCGCTGCCAAAATCATCTAAAGCAAATTTGCAGCCTAATTTATTGAAGGTATTGATAAATTCTAGCGCTTCATCCATTTTTAAAATAGCCATACTTTCGGTGATTTCAAAACAGACTTTGTTATGGGGGATCTGGTACTTTTCGAAGGCATTCAATACATATAACTTAAGTTCTTTATCTACCAGTGAGTGACCATTTAAATTAATGTTCACTTTAGCTAATGCCGTCATATGTTGTGGATTGTTGCTTAACCAGTTGAAGTAGTTTTCTATTACCCAACGGTCAATTTTAGCGGTTAAGTTGAAACGTTCAGCAGAAGGCAGAAAAACCCCTGGAGCAACAAGTTGTCCATCTGGCTCTTTTAAGCGTAATAATATTTCGTAGTGATGGCCAGAGTTAGCTTTATTTAATGCTAAGTAGTGTTGGTAAAAAAGCTCAAACTGATTGTGTTCTATTGCTTGATTAATTTTATTCAGCCAAAACAATTCTGATTCATATTTTCGCAAACCTTTATCTTCTTGGGAGTAAGTATGAATCTGATTTCTACCACGCTCTTTTGCCATGTAACAAGCCGAATCAGCCATACTTAATAATTGTTCAGGAGTCGTAATATCAGGTTGCCAAGAGACTTGCCCGATACTAATGCCTAAAGTGAAAATGCTGTTTTCCCAAATAAAGCGAAACTCAGCCACAACATTCAGTATTCTGTTGGCTAATAGATAAGCCATTTGTGCATTAGCGTCTTCTAATAATACTGCAAACTCATCGCCACCTAACCTGGCTAGTATGCCTTTTCCAGTTACCACTTGGTCTATTTTATGGGATAACTGACTAATCAAAAGGTCACCTGCTTTATGCCCACAGGTGTCGTTTATCAGTTTAAATTGGTCTAGATCCATATATAACAAGGCTAAATCGTGATGAGCTTGGGGCGCTTTTTTTAGAGCCGCAGAAAGTAGTTTCTCAAATTCTCGGCGGTTATATACGCCAGTTAAAGGGTCATGAGAAGCCATGTGCTCTAAACTAATGACAGATTGTTTGCGTTCTGTAATATCAAAGATACTACCAAACACGTAACGCTGATCTTGTTCTTCTTTAATTTGCCCTGAAATCGAAAACCAAAATTCACTGCCGTCTTTTTTAAGGCCTTTAATTTCTTTGCCCATCACTTTACCGTTTTGGTGAATTTCTCCGAGTAATAAGTCTCTGTCTTGTGGATCAGCGTAGAACTGACTGGCGTTATTGATTTCTTCTAACATTTGTTTGTCGTTGTCGTAACCAAATAAACTACTCATCGCTGGATTAATAGAGACAAGTTGGCCATCTAACGTTGAGGTGTATAAACCTTCTGCTGAATTTTGAAAAAGGTTGTAGAAGTGCTGTAAATTGCTAGTGGTTAGTTGTTGTTTCACAGAATGCCCATTGTTAAGCATTTTTTCGTGAGCTTCTATAGCGATAGCCATAAGAATTATGCCAAACATGATTAAGCTGGCGAATAATAATGATTGATTTTGTGCTAATGCAATATGGCTGAAGAATAATGCAATTTGACTGAAGCCACTGAACACGATAAATATCAGGCCAAGTAAGCTAACAATATTGACAAATTTGTTATCTGCTTTGTGATAAAAAATGGCTAATATCGCAATCAGTAATATTGCACTTATGCATAATCCTAAAGTGAAGCTTATTTGCTCTGAATGGGGAACCACAACGGCAACAGCAAACATGGAACTACCAATACAATAAAACACATAACGCCATATAGGAGGCACACCTTGGAGCAAAGAAAAGGCAACCTTTGACGAAGTCAAAATAAGAATACCTATCAGCACCAGAGATGTTTGGGTGATATAGGCTGTGATACCGGTAATTTGACTTAATATGCCACTAGTATTTAAAAATAATAAAACAAAACTGGCACTAGACAAGGCAAACCAAAACCTAATTGGGCTGCGTACTATTATGTAGGAAATTAAAAAGTAACAAGCTAATAATGCTAAGCCACCACTGATACAGCCTATTGCTGCTAATAAAATTTGTTCTTCTTGTAATATGTATGATTGTTTACTGGCATGTATGGAAAAAACCAATGGGCCTTGGTCTTTTATTTTTAGAAATATAGTTATACTTTGCTGGTGAGTATCTATGGGAGTAATAAACAGCCTATGATTAAAAGGGCGTTGCGATAAGTTTCGTTTAGCTCCCATTAAACTTGAGCTAAGAATACGATTTTTGTCGTCAAGAAAATATATATCGACTAAATCTAAAGCGGGATTACCAATGCTTAAAAAATAGGGTTGGTTTATCTCATCTGCAAAGTTTAAGGTGATCCTACCCCAAAGATTTTGGTGCTCTAGAAGTGGCTCTACAATAGTATTTTCTTGCCATCCTGTTAAGTTTTGCACCCCTGATAACTGAATATAATCTTCTGCTACTATCCATTGTATATGCTTGGCTAAGTTAATTTTTGTATCGTCAGTTTTGATATCTATGCTGTTAGGTGCAGCATTGGCTGCAAATTGCCACAAACTAAGAAGTAGGCAAAACCTTAAACAAAATAAAAATATAAAATTCATAGATACCCTTTTAATTAATACCACTAGCCATTCTATAAAATAACTTAATCTAGAATACACAGATTAGCTGCTGCAAGATATTTCTAATTTTTTACCCCAGTTAGGCGGAGGCAATGAAAATTTGTCATATTCCTTTTTGTCTGCATAAGGATCCTCTAGTGCCTTAATAAATTCATTGAGCAATGAAAAATTGCCATCTTCAGCTTGATCAATAACTTGCTGGGCCAAATAATTACGTAAAATAACTTTTGGATTACTCCGCTTCATAGCGGCTTGCCTATCTTGCTGAGTGATGGTTTGCTTTAACAAAGTCGTTGAGTATAATTTTGCCCAGTTATCAAATTTATCTCTGTCTATAAATTGGTCGCGAAAAGTTTGGTTTTCTCCCTTTGCATCAAATTCACATAATTGTCGGAAACTAATGGTGAAGTCTTTTTTTTCTGTGGCTAATATATCCAGCCAACCATTTACTATTTCAACATTATTTGAATTAGGCGATTTGTCGACAACCAGACCACACTTTTTCAACATTAATTGTGAGTATTCGTTCATTAAAGCTGATTCGTATTGACCTAATACTTGTTTAATTTGCTCAACATCTAAGTGTTGAGTAAAAGCTTGGGCGAGGGAGTTTAAGTTCCATAAACCAATACTAGGCTGACTGTCGAAAGAGTATCGTCCCTGAGGGTCTGAATGATTACAAATAAAGTTTGGTTCAAAGTCGTCTAAAAATGCGTAAGGGCCATAATCAAAAGTAATACCATGAATTGACATATTATCTGTATTCATTACGCCATGATTAAAACCAAATGCTTGCCATTTGGCTATCAACTTAGCCGTGTCTTGGGTGATCTTTTCTAATAATGCCCGATAAGGATTGTCTGCAGCTAGACAATCGATAAAATGATACTTGAAACAATAGTCGAATAACTGCTGTAGTTTTTCTGTTTGCCCACTATGAAAAAAATATTCAAAGTGACCAAATCGAATATGACTTTGACAGGTTCGTAATAACATAGCCCCTGGTTCTTGTTTTTCTCGATAAACGGGCTCTTCACTTGAGATCAAAGCTAAAGCTCGAGAGCTTGGAATACCAAGATGATGTAGGGCTTCGCTCGCAAGATATTCTCTAATGGTTGAACGTAACACAGCCCTACCATCAGCTCCTCTTGAATAGGGTGTAGGCCCTGCTCCTTTTAGGTGAATATCCCAACGTTGTTTTTGCGGATCAATAACTTCGGCTAATAATAATCCTCGGCCATCACCTAATTGAGGATTCCAATGACCAAATTGATGACCTCCGTATTTTTGCGCAACCGAGTGGCGATTCAATTTCCCTTGCTCAGAAAATAATTCGACAAATAATGAATGTTCTTCTTGCCAATTTTTCGGTAAATTGAGCTCATCAAATAATTTATAGTTGATTATCTGCAAATTTGAATGATTCAGCTTAATAGACTTGACAGGAGTGGTCAGTCCAGTTAATTCTGTAGCGAAGGAGTATTCTAATAGCATATTAAACCTTAATTTTAATTTACACCCAGTTGGTGATTACAAAGGACACATTATGAAAAAAATCAAAATTTCTGCCATTGCATTAATTCTAACAGCTACAGGTTTGGCGTCTACTTCAGCATTGGCTGCTGATGCCGAAGCGGGTAAAGCTAAATCCACCACATGTGTGGCATGTCATGGTATGAAAGGGGTCTCTATGATACCTATGTACCCTAACTTAGCTGGCCAAAAAGAACAGTATTTGGCTCTGCAATTAAAAGCGTTTCGTGATGGCGAACGTAAAAATATGATCATGGCCCCTATGGCTGCAAGTTTGAGTGATGACGATATTGCAAACCTAGCGGCTTATTATTCTAAATTAGACCCTTCTGGAAAATAAGTACTCTCTACTTTAACGCAGTAACCTTCTGTTACTGCGTCTTAGCAAAATTTTATTAACTGAGTAATCTATGGTTGAGCATTATCAAGCGATCACTCGTTTCATTATGGAACTTGAAAAGCTAAAAAATATTGAAAGACGAATTAAACCTTTAGGTTTAAATCGATACGAAAACAGTGCTGAACATAGCTGGCAAGTGGCTCTTATGGCTGTAGCGTTGATCCCATACGCAGAACAAAAAGTGGATGTGTTGAAAGTGGTGACTATGCTGCTTTTACACGACATTGTGGAAATAGATACAGGCGATAAGTTTGCCTATGATGCTGCACATGATGATTATGAGAACGAATTATTATCGGCCAAAAGGTTATTTGCTATTTTGCCGGCGGAGCAAGGTGAAAATTTTTTGAATTTGTGGATAGAGTTTGAGCAAGCTAAGTCAGCTGAGGCCATCTATGCTAAAGGTATCGATAGAATGATGCCGGTATTGCAAAATCTAAATAACGGTTGTCAAAGTTGGTTAGATCACGATGTATCTATTGCACAAATCTTGAAGAAAAACAGTGTTATCAGTCAATCACATCCCAAGTTATGGGACTGGATTAGCCAACAAGTGATTGAAACAGGAAAACGTTTAGGAATTCGACAAAGTTAAATAAGAATAAAGCTCGGCTTGAGCTTTATTCTTCGTTTTCGTCCATTTCTACTTCTAATCCCATTTCTTGCATTAGTTTTCTAGCTTCACGGGGGATGCGTTGTGTATTGTCTTTTTCGAGATCGTCATCGTCAGGTAAAGGTTGCCCGGTAAATGCATGCAAAAAAGCTTCGCATAATAATTCTGAATTAGTTGCATGACGTAAGTTATTCACTTGACGTCTAGTTCTTTCGTCGGTTAGTACTTTAAGTACTTTGAGTGGAATTGAAACCGTGACTTTTTTAACTAATTCACTTTTTTTACCATGCTCTGCGTATGGGTGAATATACTCGCCGTTCCATTTTGTTAAATTTGCCATTTTAAAGTTCTTTATATTCTTATGCAGGGAAATTCTAAACATTACACAGAAAATATCAATAATAGACTGCTAAACATCTTGACGGCTTTACGTTTAGTCTTTGGCTAAAGTAGTTTTAGGCTAGTAATAACAAGCTCTAGGCGTTAAAAAATAAAATCAATTTCAGACAAAATATACTTTGATGTTTGCCATCTGTTAGACGTTAGAGCAGACTATAGGTAGAAATTATATAGATTAGGGCTTTAGCTGAATGCAAGCTTATCAAGAATGGTTCGCTAAAGGTCAAGAAATAGCGAGCAACGTAAAAAGTTTTTCTGTTTTATTTATTACTCATTGTAAAAATGATCACATTACTGTTTCTGCGGGGCATTTAGCCTATGTTTCTTTGTTATCTTTAGTGCCTTTTATTATGGTCTTTTTCACCATATTGTCAGCTTTTCCTGCATTTGTAGAGGTAAGGGGGGAATTAGAAGCTTTAGTATTTGACAGTTTTTTACCCTCAACAAGTGGGCAGGTACAAACCTATATTGCAGAGTTTGTAGACAATGCTTCAGGTATGGGAAGTGTTGGCATTTTGTCCCTTGTTATAGTGGCTTTATTGCTTATTTCAAATATAGATAAAACTCTTAACCGGATCTGGTGTTCACAAAGTGTTAGACCTATTACCTTTACTTTTGCTGTTTATTGGATGGTACTTACTTTAGGTCCTTTGTTGATGGGCGCTAGTGTTATTGCCAGCTCTTATTTAATGGGCTTGGCCAATTTCGCAGAAGAGTACACTCCAGGTTTAACCACTTTTCTACTTACATTTGTACCTTTCCTTACTTCTATTAGTGCTTTTTTTATCCTTTATATGTTGGTTCCAACCAAAAAAATTGAGGCTAAGCACGCATTAGCTGGAGCCTTTGTTGCGGCTACTTTGTTTGAGTTAAGTAAAAAAGGTTTTGCTTTTTATGTGACTAACTTTCCTTCGTACCAAATGATTTATGGTGCCTTAGCAGTCATTCCTATTCTTTTTGTGTGGATTTACTTATCTTGGATTGTGGTGTTAGTGGGTGCTGAATTTACTCGGGCATTAGAAATATTTACCAGTGAAGAATCTGAAGATCTTTTTATTGAAACAGATGACGGTGATTGACACCGTCATCATTTATTTACAAAGCTAAATAGTTCCTAGTCGCCTTTCATATTCGATATGAATTTATTTGATTCAGAAATGGCTTTATTCATTTCTGCAACTAATTGATTTATATCTTTTTTAACGCCATTAAATTCATTTTTAAGAGCACCAATTGCGCTAGCATTTAGGTTATGTTTTAAATAAAGTACGTTGTCGCGTAAGGTAGATAAAACGGGTTCCATCTTTTTTTCTGCTTTGCGCATAGCCGTTAGCAGGGATTTATACCGACGCTGAGTGTCTTTTAATTTAGCTAAACTGTCCCGTTTCAAGGTTTCGTTGCTATAAGTGTCTAGCTCTTCTTGCCACTCATCAAATAATGCTTCAGCGACGCTTTCAACTTTATCAATCCGGCTAGTGACTGATGCTGCTGACTCTTCACTTGCTTCGTATTGGTCTTTCAGTTGTTCATATACGTCTTGTAATTCACCACCGTTAAAGTTTATCAGCTGACTAAATTCGTCAAGTGCAGAATTAAACTGTTCCTGAGCATCTTCTTGGGACTCTTTTGCGTCTTCTACTCTATCTACCAGAATGTCACGCTTTTCAACGCCAACCTTTTCCCAGGCTGCATAGTAAGCATTTTGACAAGAAACTAGTAAGGTCACTAAAGCAATCACTATTATTTTTTTCATAGTTATCCTTTAAATTAAAAAACTATTTACTGATCTAGTGCCGATTTAATTTTTTGATCAGTTTTATATTGGCTTAAAGCATACACAGACCATATGGCCGCAGGTACCCATCCTATAACGGTTATTTGTAAAAGTAGGCAAATGATACCGGCAAAAGGGCGACCAATAGTAAAAAATTGGATCCATGGCAGTAAAAGGGCAAGTAGTAATCTCATATCAATCTCTCATAGTAATGTTAAATAGTATTTATTCGAATATTATCGACTTTCTTTGCTGTCAAGTCGACAAACAAAGCCATCTGAACGTGATCAGCGCGTTTTATTTAAGTCACTTTTGCTTTAATGACTCTATAAATGCGAGTTAAAAGTAGAATATATGGCATAAACTAAACCATAATAAATGAATTAACAAATAAGAAATGAAAAAGCACATGAATCAACTATTTCCAGCAATTAAACCTTTTCACACTGAGATGTTTGAAGTGACGGATGGGCATACTTTATATGTGGAACAATCAGGTACACCCGAAGGCATTCCTGTACTCTTTTTACATGGTGGCCCAGGGGCTGGAATTGGCGAAGATTATCGGCGTTTTTTTGACCCAGATAAGTATTGGGTAATAGGGTTCGATCAAAGAGGGTGCGGTAAATCACAACCTTTTGGCGAACTTGAGTATAACAATAGCCAAGCATTAGTTGATGATGCGTTAGCTATTCAAACGCACTTGAAGATCAACAAATGGCTTCTGTTCGGCGGGTCATGGGGCTCAACTCTGGCTTTATTAATTGCGATACGTCAGCCTGAAAGTGTTATCGGCTTGATTTTACGTGGAATATTTTTGGCCAGAGAGCAAGACTATGATTGGTATTTGCAACCTGACGGTGGGGCTGCTCAATTATTCCCTGAATATTATCAAGACTTTCTTGCTCCAGTACGTACCATGTTAGAGGAATATTCAATAGTCGACGCTTATTCACAGATATTCACCCATGGTAACGAAGTGAAGAAAATGGCTGCTATAAAAGCGTGGAGTCTGTGGGAAACTCGTATTAGTCGCCTACATTACCAAGTCGATGAAGACAAATTAGTGCCGAATGTGCACGCAGCTATTAGTTTGGCCTTACTTGAATGTCATTATATTAAGTATAAATGTTTCATTACAGAAAATGCTATTTTACAGCAAATCGATAAAATCAAACATCTTCCTGGCACTATCATTCATGGTCGTTATGATAGTGTATGCAAAATAGAAGCGGCTTACTCTTTGTCTCAAGTTTGGGATAATAGCCAATTACAAATCATTCCTGAAGCAGGACACAGTGCATGGGAACCTGCAACCGCGAACGCTTTATGTTATGCAACACAAGCTATGGTGAAATTTTTTAAGGAGCAAGAGTGATAGGCTTAATCCAAAGGGTAAAACACGCAAAAGTAGAAGTAGATAAACAAATTGTGGGTGAAATCGAAAATGGCATATTGTTATTTTTAGGTGTAGAGAAAGATGATAACCATGAAAAAGCAGATAAACTCTGCAAAAAAGTGATGAATTATCGAATCTTTGCTGATGAAGCCGGAAAGATGAATCTCAATTTACAACAAGTGAATGGTCAGTTGTTGGTGGTGTCTCAATTTACCTTAGTGGCAGATACACAAAGTGGTAATCGCCCTAGTTTTTCCAGAGGTGGCTCGCCAGCTTTAGGTGAAGAGTTGTATAAGTATTTTGTTGAGGCATGTCGAAAAAACAATATTCAATGTGAAACAGGAAAATTTGCTGCAGATATGCAAGTTTCATTGCTTAATGATGGCCCTGTTACTTTCCAGTTGAAAGTATAATTTGCTGATAAATAATATATGGGTTTTAATGTCAAACGATTTTTTAATCGTATTTTGGTCGAGAGACAATACAGGATTAAGTTTATAGATGTTTAAAATCGATATACCTACTACAGAACAAGACTTTGCCGATTATTTTACCTTTCGTTGGAAGCTGTTGCGTGAGCCTTGGAAGTACCCATTGGGTTCCGAAAAAGACGAATACGAACAAGTCAGCCAGCATAGAATGATCCGTGACAGCAATGGCAATATCGTGGCCGTTGGAAGAGTGCACATGAATTCTGCTGAAGAAGCTCAAGTCAGGCACATTGCTGTAGATAAAGAATTTCGAGGCAAAGGTCTTGCGAAGATGATTATTTCTTCCTTAGAATCTGTTGCTAGAACCGAAGGGGCTGTGCGAATAGTAACTAACAGTACTAAGTTAGCCATTCCGTTTTTTCAAAGCGCAGGTTTTGAAGTGGATGATCGAATTAACAATGAGATGGGGGAACAGAAACGCTTACAAATGGTTAAAAAGTTAACTGATCCTAGTGTCATTATGCTACATCCCAAATGGTGTGCGTTATTACAAAAAACCTGGCGTGACACTATTCCCATTAGTGAACAAATGGGCATTAAATTACATCAATATACAGGTCGCACACTAGAAACTAGGGCTTCACTAAATAAAAACATTAACCTACACGGTACTATGTTTGCGGGCAGTATATTTTCACTTGCCACATTAACCGGTTGGGGCATGATCTTTTTACAGTTGAAAGAGAAAGGCTTAAAAGGAGAAATAGTATTGGGGGATGGCAATATTCATTATCACAAACCTATTACTAGGCAGCCTAAGGCATTATGTAATATAGAATCACTGAATGGAAAATTTGAACCGTTAACTAAAAACAAAAAATGCAGCTTTAAGTTAAATGTTGCCATTTTAGATGATGATACGGCGGTCGCTGAATTTTCTGGCGTATTTTGGGTGTTGCCTGAAGTCGACCAAGAATAATTGAGGATGGGCGGACATAAAAAAGCGCATATTAAATGCGCTTTTTTGTGTCTTAAATATATGCTGGCTTGTTTAAGCTGCCATTGCACCTTGTAGTTTTTTCATTGCGTTCTTTTCAATCTGACGAACTCGCTCTGCAGAAACCTGATATTTATCAGCTAGATCCTGAAGGGTGGTTTTGTCATCAGATAACCAACGCGTTTGGATTATATGTTGGCTGCGTTCATCAAGAGTTTTGATTGCTGCATAAAGTCTGCCTGAAGCGTTAGAATCCCAGTCTGCATTGACGACATCTGACTCCACATCAGCCGTTTTGTCTTCAAGGTACTGTACTGGAGCAAAACTACCGCTTTCGTCATCGTCTGCTGATAAATCAAAAGCTTGGTCTTGGCTACTCATACGAGCTTCCATTTGCAACACTTCTTTAGTGCTTACACCTAAAGTTTCAGCGACATTTTGCACTTCTTCATGGGTAAACCAACCTAAACGTTTTTTGTTTTTACGTAGATTAAAGAATAATTTACGTTGTGCTTTAGTAGTGGCTACTTTTACGATACGCCAGTTACGTAACACAAATTCGTGTATTTCTGCTTTAATCCAATGTACCGCAAAAGATACCAATCTAACCCCAACAGTAGGATCGAATCGTTTCACGGCTTTCATTAAACCTATGTTACCTTCTTGCACTAAATCAGCTTGAGGTAATCCATAACCAGAATAAGATTTTGCTATATGCACAACAAAACGTAGATGTGACATGATTAACTTTCTGGCTGCTTCTAAATCATCGTCTTGTTGTAAACGTTCTGCTAGACCACGTTCTTCTTCAGCGGTAAGCATATTAATACCACTTACTGCTTGAATGTAAGTCTCAATGCTACCTGTTTGAGGTACTGTTAATGTTAACGTGCGTAAGTCTTTACTCATTGATATCTCCTATTACGCTATATGCCTCGATACTAACAAAATAAATTTTGAACCGCGACCCTTAAATAACCTTAATTCTAGTTATAAAAGACCGTAATTCTTGAGAAAAGTTTCATTGGATCAAAAATGTTGAGATTTATTGATAATTTTCAACTGTTTGGCTTAAATTGTTTGAGAATTTATTGAATTCAAAGTGTTAATAATATGTTCATTAACACCTCATTAGGTTTTGTAAAATTTTATTTCTTGGTATATAAATCTACCTTTGTGTTTGTTTGGAATAATCTGCATTCGGAAATTAAGTAGAAAATTCACTCAATTTAAAAGTGACCATATTATTATGTATTTTATTAATGGTATGATTAATGCGCAAAAAGTAATAAATTAACAATAATAATATTTTTAATCGTTTGTGACATTTTACAGGAATAATATGTTTGCTTTTATCGCCCGCCAACCGATCTTAGATATTGATAAAGACGTTTTTGCTTATGAACTGCTTTTTAGGGACGGAATAAATAACTGTTACCCCTCATTTGAGAGAGACGAAGCTACAAATAATTTGATTGCTCAAAAATATACAACTTTAGAGCTAGATGATATTTCTTGTAGCAAAAAATCTTTTATTAACTTTCAGCCTGAAACCTTGATGGAGAGATTAAACGCTTCTTTAAATCCAGAAACAGTGGTGGTTGAATTAGCGGCAGAAGGTGATGCCGTGACGAATTTATTAGACACCTGTAAACAAGTTAAAGAAATGGGTTATAAATTAGCTATTGATAATTGCCGCATTGAAAGTAAGTGGAATAAAATTCTTCCTTACGTCGATATGGTAAAAGTGAATACTTCTAAAAGTAATTTGAATGATATTTCTGAAAATCTTAAACAATTTGTCGATGCAAACGTTAAGTTGATTGCAGATAACGTTAATACACACGATGATTTCAATATGTGTCGAGATGTTGGCTTTGATTATTTTCAAGGCTACTTTTTTTCAAAACCCGAATCAGTTACTCATAACAATTTACCGACATCAAAATTAACATTAGTTGAATTGATGGGGGCCAGCTCGAGCGTGACTTTTGATGTGGAAAGCATTAACAGCATCATAGAACATGATGTTGGTCTGTCTTATATGTTACTTAGGTTTATTAATAATCCGACGATTAATAAACGTTATAAAATCACCTCATTGCGCCATGCTCTCAATTATATGGGCGAAGTCGAAATTAAAAAATTCATCGCTCTGTTAGCGTTGACAAATTTGTCAGATGATAAGCCTTTAGAGTTGATCCACTTGTCTTTGGTACGAGCTAAGTTTTGTGATCTTATTGGGATTGAAAAAAATCTGGGCAGTAACCCTCCGACGGCATTTTTAGTTGGTTTGTTTTCTATGTTGGATGCTTTACTTGACCAAGATATGAAGATCTTATTGGATAAATTGCCTTTAGTAGAAGAAGTCAAAGTCGCTTTATGCGGCGGTCAAAATGAATTATCGATATATTTGATGTTGGCACAAGCTTTTGAGAGTGGCAACTGGTTAAAAGTAATACGTTTAGCCAAGCTATTAGAACTCGACCAAAAATTACTGCATAGCCTATTTAATGAGGCTATTTTATGGGGAAATGGAGTTAAAAAGTCTATATCAAAGCATTTCCCAGCAGCTAAAAATTAATCTGCAGAGCAATATGTGCCTAATATGGCACTTCTGCTGGCACCTGTTACGCTTGGAATGCTGCCATGAATTTTATTTTTATGGGCATAAGCAAGCCAAGCAAATGCCATGGCTTCAACTGAGTTAGCTGCGACTCCTAATTCTTCAGTGGTAAAGAGTTCGCATTCGTGCAACTCTGATTCAAGCACCTCAAGTAAAAACTCATTTAATGCTCCTCCTCCGCAGATGTATACCTCTTCAACGTCTTTAAATTGTCGAATATGGCTAACGATAGTAGCTGCCGTAAACATCACAAGTGTTGCTTGTACGGTTTTAGCTTCAAGTTTTTTATGTAAGGCGGCAATATGTTTTTGTAACCAACTAAGGTTAAATAATTCACGACCTGTACTTTTAGGTGCCGGGGCTGAAAAATAAGGGTGAGAGCATAAATTCCTGAATAACTCGGGATCTGAGCAACTTTGCGCCGCCCATTTACCCTTATCATCAAACTCTTGACCTGTATGTAATTTACACCAAGCGTCTAGTAAAGTGTTGCCTGGCCCAGTGTCAAAACCGATTATGCTGTTTGCTGGATTTTTCGGTAAATAAGTTAAGTTGGAGATACCACCGATATTGACTACCACTCGAGATTTTTCGGAGCTGGCAAAGACTGCATTGTGAAATGCAGGCACTAAAGGTGCGCCTTGTCCGCCAAGCGCTATATCTTTGCGCCTGAAATCGGCGATTACATCAATTCCAGTTATTGTGGCAATAGTATTAGGGTCACCAATTTGTAAACTAAAGTGATTATTGCCAGTGGGTTGATGACGTATTGTTTGACCATGAGAGCCTATGGCCTGAACTTGATCGGGTCGAATATAATTATCTTCAAGTAACTTTAACGAAGCAGTCGCAAACACTTTGGCAACCGCTCTATCTGCTTGACCCATTAACTCTATTTCGTTATCACTTTGTGAGCAAAGTAAATGCAAGTCGCTGAGTAATTCTGGGGGGTAAGGGTAAGTTTGACAGTCTAATAATCTAGGATGGAGGCCTGATAAATCAACTAAAGCTGCATCAACTCCATCCATGCTAGTGCCAGACATTAACCCTAGGTATAACTGGGGCATGATTACTCCATTAATTCATTGCTAACATTATACGTTTACTATTATTTAGTTGTTCTAACCTTTGCTCAGCCACTAATGCAAAATTGGCTTGTTCTTTTTTATCAATAGGTTGAGCTTTAGGTAAACTCACAGTACGAGGATTACGGTGAACCCCATCAACTAAAAATTCATAATGTAAATGAGGTCCCGAAGCTAAGCCTGTAGAACCCACTGTACCAATGATTTGGCCTTGTTTGACTGTTTGTCCTACCTTCACTTTACGATTGGTAAAATGTAGGTATTTAGTCACGTACTTTTCGCCATGCTGAATAAATACATGATTACCATTATATTGGTCGTAGGCTGATTTAATGACTCGGCCATCACCGGCTGCCATGACGGGGGTGCCCCGATTCGCAGCATAATCAACACCTCTATGTGCTTTCCAGCGTTTTTGTACGGGATGGAATCGTTTAGGTTTAAAGTTTGAACTAATATATTTGAAGTTTACTGGCGCCCGTAAAAAGCTCTTGCGCATACTTCTACCTTCGGGTGTGTAGAAGTTACCATCTGAATAACGAATTGCCGTGTAAGTTTCACCTTGGTTGATAAATTGGGCTGCCATAATATCGCCAGCTCCAATAAATTCACCATCAATAAAACGTTCTTCAAACATCACATAAAAACTATCACCCTCTCTCAACTCTAAAGCAAAATCTATATCCCAGCCAAAAATGCCCGCTAAACTCATTATTTGATTATCGGTTAAATTCGCTTTTCTGCCTGCATTCCATAAACTATTGGTGATGCTGCCTTGGGCATAATTAACTCGGGTATCAACTGGTTTAGTTTGAATTGAACTGACAAACTCGGATTTTTCATTTTGTGTGATAGCTAGCGTTTCAGTTGCCGAGTATGAATAAAATAAATTAACTAATTGTCCATCTTGATTAATGTCTAATTCGATTGAGTCGCCAGGTAACATTTTTAAAAGTTTTTTTGCTTCAGTACCTGCTTGACTAACCTTATAGGTTTCTTGTGGTGAAAGCCCTGCACGTTTGAATATTATTGCTAAGTTGTCACCACTTTTTACTTTGAAGGATTGTCTATTTTCGATTTCTTCAATTTCTGCTGTTTCTTCTGCCACAATATTTTGCGTTTTAATATCAAGACTATAACGTTTACCTATTTCTAAAGTAGACGAGGTGTTTTTATAAGCACTTGCTTGTTCTGAAGGCAATAAAAATAAAACAAACAAAAAGCCTGCAACAGCTGTAATCAGCCATTTATGGGGAGTAGGGAGATTTTTCATAGATTTTTTTAACACAAGTACAACACTAAATATAGAACCTAGCAGCAGAATATATGTATTAGCTGGTGTTTTCCAGCCCTAGGGCGTTTTTTGAACAGTTTGTTTGATATTATTTTGCTTCGAGAAAAAAACGTCTTGCCCTTTCATTGCTAGGGTTAGACAAGTAAAATGCTTGGTATTAATGAAATATCAAAATTTATTGTAGGTTTACTCAATGTCTAATTGGCAAAGTGCGATGGCTGAGATACAGCGCGGAGCAGAAGAAATATTAATAGAAGAAGAACTGGTTGCTAAATTAAAAGAAGGTAAGCCCTTAAAAATTAAAGCTGGGTTTGATCCTACTGCACCAGATTTACATCTTGGGCATACAGTGTTAATTAATAAGTTGAGAACCTTTCAACAATTAGGCCATGAGGTTATTTTCTTAATTGGTGATTTTACTGGAATGATAGGTGATCCTACCGGTAAAAATGTTACAAGAAAACCGCTGACTAAAGAAGATGTGCTAGCTAATGCTGAAACTTATAAAGAACAAGTATTCAAAATATTAGATCCGGCTAAAACTACTATCCGTTTTAATTCTGAATGGATGGAAAAGTTAGGCGCAGCTGGCATGATAAAATTAGCCGCTAATCAAACGGTTGCTCGTATGTTAGAACGAGATGATTTCAAGAAACGTTATGCAAGCGGACAGCCTATTGCGATTCATGAATTTATTTATCCTTTGGTCCAAGGTTGGGATTCTGTCGCACTAGAATCCGATGTTGAGCTAGGAGGAACCGATCAACGTTTTAATTTATTGATGGGCCGTGAATTGCAAAAATCAGAAGGTCAAAGACAACAAACTGTATTGATGATGCCTTTACTTGAAGGTTTAGACGGCGTGCAAAAAATGTCGAAATCTTTAGGTAATTATATCGGCATTACTGACGCACCTAATGATATGTTTGGTAAAATAATGTCTATATCTGATGATTTGATGTGGCGTTATTATGAGTTGTTAAGTTTTAAAGCTAAAGCTGACATAGATGCAATTAAGCAACAAGTTGCCGATGGCTTGAATCCTCGTGATACTAAGATTGATTTAGCCAAAGAATTAATTGCACGTTTCCACTCTGCAGAAGCTGCAGAAGCTGCGCATAATGATTTTATTCAACGCTTTCAAAAAAATGTTATTCCAGATGAAATGCCTGAATTTGATTTTGATTTACCTGCGGACGGCATGTTAATCGCTAATGTGTTAAAAGAATCTGGATTAACCAATTCGACTTCTGATGCTATGCGCATGATCAAACAAGGCGCGGTAAAGTTAGATGGTGAAAAGGTTGAGAATACTAAACATGTATTCGATCAAGCTCAGTTAGTGGTTTTACAAGTGGGTAAAAGAAAGTTCGCCCGAGTGAACTTTAAGTAAATCCAGAAATAGGAATTCATCTTGAGTATCTAAAGCCAGCATACTATGCTGGCTTTTTTATTACTTATTTTTCGACGTCTAGTCCTGATTTATTCCAACCAAGCATGTCACCTTCTAAATGTAATAACTTGCTGTAGCCTCCATTTAGTAATAAATCGGCTGCCTTTCCAGCGCGATATCCCGAACGACAATAAAGAACTACTGTTTTATCTTTGCCTAGATTAAGTTGATCAGTACCGGTTTGTATCGTGCTTAAAGGTATATTGATTGCGCCAGGTACATGGCCTTCGGCAAATTCTTCTTTGGTCCGTACATCAACAATAATGTGTTGCTCAGGATCAATATTGAGTAGTGTTGTTTGGCTAATTTCTTCTATATCTGCGGCGTGAGTAGACAAGCTTAGACAAGCGAATAATCCTAAAAGTATTTTATGCAACATGATGCTCCAGCCTCTGGATAGTTAATTGATGTTAATGAATATAAATGTATAGCCTAAAAAACACAATGTCAGCCATAAATAGGTGCTGAGATTTAAAATGTTTTTAGTACGCAAAATATCCGCTAAAGTAACTTGTCGAATACCTCCACACTTTTCCGTACGAGTTTTTTTATTTTCATAAAATGCAGGCCCGCCTAACTCAATATTTAAAACGGTGCCTGCAATATTTAACAGATAAAAGCGTTGCTCAAAATAACTTCTTTTAGTTTTTAATACTTTTAAACTAGCAAAATTAGCAGAGACTATTATCAAACTTAACCCGACTAAAAAGTTGGGTGTCCATTGTAAAAGCCGAAGTAATTTATTCACTATTAAGCCAAAGTGCTTAAAACGCTTCAGCTTTATGTTCCAACATTGTGAACTCTCATATAAAGCCCGGTAAATAATGGCACCCACGCCGCCAGTTAATAGAAACCAAAAAATGACTGCACAATATTGATAACTGAACCTTAATACTATGGTTTCGCAGTTTGCTTTAGCAAGGCCCATTGGCGATAACTTGTCCGTTTCTCTTAAGATAATAGGTTGCAAAGTATGTCTTGCTAAGATCTTTTTATCTGCGGATAAATAGTTGGCAATCTTAGTGCTGATGTTTAAAACATATTGAAAACGTAGAGCGATCAATAACAAAAAACCTTGAAAGAACATTGGGTATTCAGACAGATAAATAAATATTGCTATGATTACAATCAAGGGCAATAACAAAACCATAGCTGCTAAAGCCCCTGATATTTTTTGTTGCTGCGTTGAGTAATCTGCAGATGGCAGAACCTTCTTTGCCATTCGTATTGCAAATAATTTGTATAAACTTAGCGGGTGATATTTTTCTGGCCACGAAAGATTTTTTTCCACTACAACTATGATTAGTAAAGTCCAATAAGATAACCAAAATTGACTAGTTAATACTTCAATTAGTGCCTGCATCTGTCGGGCTTAGTTAAGCAACATTGGCAGATTGAGACATTTTTTCGATAGTTTGTATCACTAACTTGGCTGAGTTTTTAGCTGCCTGTTCTAAATACGTTTGGAATGAGACTGTCGATGTTTTACCTGCTATGTCAGACAAA
The DNA here is from genome assembly GCF_009796765.1 of Paraglaciecola sp. L3A3. Lineage (NCBI taxonomy): Bacteria > Pseudomonadati > Pseudomonadota > Gammaproteobacteria > Alteromonadales > Alteromonadaceae > Paraglaciecola > Paraglaciecola sp. L3A3. The sequence goes on along the minus strand of NZ_CP047023.1, from coordinate 4,669,762 downwards.
GAACGAATCACTAGAAATGGCGTGTTTAGTAAATAACAAGCTTGTGCAATCGCCACGCCTTCCATTTCAACTGCGCACACCTTCGGAAAGTTTTGACGTATAACTGCAGCTGCTTCATCACTGCCAATAAAAGAGTCGCCAGTACAAATTAGGCCGTTTTCGATTTGTAAACCTTTTAGTTCTTTGGCTGCTAAAGATGCACATTCAGCTAATTTTGTATCACAAGTAAATTGCGCTGGCATGCCAGCATTTTGCCCTAACTCATAACCAAAGTGTGTTAAATCAGCATCGTGGTGGCGTAGTTCGTTGGCAATGACAATATCACCAATATTTAGATGTGCGGCAAACCCGCCTGCAGAGCCGGTATTAATTACGTAATCTGGATTGAAGTGATTGATAACTGAAACGGTGGAAACTGCAGCTGCTACTTTACCTATACCACATTTTATCAGAGTGATTTCTACATTACCTAAAAGGCCAACATAGGCGGTTAAATGATTGTACTGAATTTCTTGGCAATCTTTTAATGATTGGCGGATCAGTGTTATTTCTTCGTCCATGGCACCTAAAATGGCAACTTTCATAATTTGTCTTTTGTTATTGAGTCTGGCTTAAGTTTATTACGTCTGCGCTGTAGATAAAATAGTTAACCTGAAATCGATGTAAAAAGTACTTATTTAAAAGCGAAAGGGTTGAACGGCTTGGTTTATGAGATGAAAATTCTATCCATTGTTTTATCTATGTTAATATCTCTTTGTTAATCAAATGTTAAATATCCTAGAGTTTTCTGTGAAGTGAACTAGATTTAAGGATAGCTAACTGAGGTAGGATATTAATTATGAAAACTGCTCTAACAAGGTTATTAATCTTAACCACTAGCTTTATATTGTTTGTTTCTTGCCAATCAAACATCAATAAAACAGTCTCTATCGATGCTCCACAATTTTATGATCAAGGGTTTGCTGAAGCCAAACATTTTAAAGTGGAATCAGAACAAGATATTTTTTATCTAGATGATGAAGCAAAAATGTTTGTACATAATTTACTCGAACCAATTGAAGAGCCAACTGAACAAATGGCAACCTTGGTACATGCTATTTTTGATCGTTCTGAAATGAATTTATTGTATCGTGGTGATGCAAATACATTAGCAAGTGAGACATTTCACAATCGTGCCGCTAACTGTTTGTCTATGTCAATTATGATGTATTCGTTAGCCAAAGAAGCTGGATTTCATGTTGATTTCCAAGAAGTAATGGTTCCTGAATCTTGGTCTAGACGAAATGGTTATAGTTTAGTGAATGGGCATATTAATTTGCGTCTAAGCACCAGTGCACCTAAAAAAGTGTTGGCTCTTTACAACCCAAGTTATCAAGTAGACTTTGACCCACAAGTATCAAGAGTTTCATTACCAAAAAAGATTGTTAATAAAGACAGTGTTATCGCTATGTTTTATAACAATAAGGGCGCTGATGCTTTAATAAATAACCATTTTCATAAAGCTTATAACTACTTTCGAGAAGCTCTGACGTTGAATCCGGAATTTCAACCTGCGTGGATTAATATGGCAATTTTATATCGCCATATGGAATATTTCGAGCAAGCCGAAAGTGCTTATGAATATGCGCTAAATATTGATCCTAACAATTTGACTGTTTTAGAAAACTTAGCTTATTTGTATAGTGTTACTGATAGAAAAGAGCAGGCTAACGACATTCTTCTGCGTGTTGAACAGAAGCGTAAGAGAAACCCTGATTATCATTTAAATTTAGGTGAAGAACAGATAGAAAGAAAAAATTGGAATGAAGCCTTGGCCCATTTCAGAAAAGCATTAACTTTAGATCGTAGTAGGCATGAAATTTATTATGGTTTGGCAAAAGTATATTTGCAAATTGGCGAGGTACAACAAGTTGAACGTTACTTGAAACTAGCCAGAAATAACGCAAGTACCATGCAAGAGAAAGATGTTTATCAAGCTAAATTAGTGCAATTAAGTTCATTGTAATAAACAATTAAAGATTAAGCCCCTGCTCGAATAAAGTAATTTATTTTCCACTTTATCGAGCAGGTTTTTTATTGGTTAAACGCCTAATTCTCTTAAACGCTCTTGCAAATAACTTTTAGCTGTATATCTATCCGACAAAACAACTTCTGGATTAGGATGCAAAAATAGCGGTAAAGAAATCCGTGATTTAGTTTGATCACTTCCTTGTGGATTAATTACTCTGTGTGTAGTGGAAGGGAAATAGCCACCTGATGCTTCTTGCAGCATATCGCCTATATTGACTATAAGATTGCCAAAATCACAGGGCACGTCTATCCAAGAATCGCCAGTGCCTTTTACTTGCAAACCAGGTTCATTTGCTGAGGGTAAGATAGTTAAAAGATTAATATCTTCATGAGCAGCTGCGCGGATTGCATCAGGCTCTTCAGAACCGTCTAGTGGCGGATAATGAAGAATGCGTAGTAAAGTTTGTTCACTATTTGTCACCATGCTAGATAACATTTGTGAATATTTAGCTGAAACTTCTGCAGGGGAATACTTTTCAACCCAAGCTAATAGTTCTGATGCTAAAGTATTCGTGTCGCGATAATAATCAGATATTTCCTGTTTTAATGCCTCAGGACAACGACCCCAAGGGTAATAGTGGAAATATTCTTTAATATCTTTCTTTTTAAAGCCCTTAGCTGTTTCTGATACTTGAGTAGAAAAGAATCCGTCATGGTTTTTTTTATCGTAGGCATAATCATTCTTTTCGTTACTATTAAAGAAATCTTGCCAGTGTTGATAAATACTCGACACTCTTTGTTGGCTGATAGGGTGATTTTTTAATACCCCAAAACCAGTTTTGTGGAGTGATTCAACAAATAATTTGTCTGCATCAGGGGCATTGTAGTCAACTGCAATGAGTTCCATATTAAACCTTTAAATATTCAATTTGTTATTACAAGCTAAGGTAAAAACCTGCGAGAGCCGCACTCATTAGGTTTGCTAATGTTGCAGCTAATACAGTTTTTAAACCTAACTGAGCTATCTCTTGGCGTCTATTGGGTGCTAAAGCACCTATTCCGCCCATTAAAATTGCGATAGATGAGAAGTTGGCAAAACCACATAAAGAAAAAATAATGATCGCCTGACTATGAGGTGATAAATCTTCTTGGTACTTAAGAAAATCTAAATAAGCCACAAACTCATTTACTACCATTTTTTGGCCAATGAAGCTGCCTGCTAAGTTAGCTTCTTCCCATGGTATACCTAAGGTCCACGCAATTGGTTGGAATAAGTAACCAAGTATAACCTGGAAACTGAGTTCTTCAGCTCCAAATAAGCCGCCGGCCCAACCAATTAAGCCATTTAATAATGCTATTAACCCGATAAAAGCTAATAACATTGCACCTACATTTACTGCTAGTTTGAGTCCAGATGCTGCACCACTTGCGGCTGCATCAAACACATTGGCATATTCGTTTTCTTTGCTAGCTTCTTCTGTTAACTCGTTTTTATATTCTTCGGTTTCAGGAATAATAATTTTGGCCATTAATAATCCACCTGGTGCCGCCATAAAACTTGCGGCAAGAAGGTATTTTATTTCGACACCCATACCGGCATACCCAGCCATTACAGAACCTGCTATGGAGGCTAAGCCTCCTACCATAACCGCAAATAATTCAGAGCGAGTTAAATTTGGGATGTAAGGTTTAATGACTAGAGGTGCTTCAGTTTGACCCACAAAAATATTTGCCGCAGCAGACATAGATTCTGGACGGCTAGTTTTTAATAGCTTCTGTAGAGCACCACCGATACCAGTAATAATAATATTCATTATTTTAAGGTGGTATAAAACGGTAATCAAAGATGAGAAAAATATAATAACGGGCAAGACATTAAAGGCAAAAATAAAACCAATGGATTTGTTGCCTAAATCACCAAAAATGAAATTTATACCATCTTGGCTGTAGCCGATGATATTTTCTACATACCCTGTTAACGCCAATAAAAATTGTATCCCAGGAGGGAAATATAATACTAACGCACCTACAGAGGCCTGAATGGCAAATGCGCCGCCAACCGTTCTCCAATTAATCGATTTTCTATGGACTGATGCTGCATATGCAATTAACAACATGAGCGCCACGCCAATTAAACTAACCATATTATTTCCTTTATTTTTATTCTTATTTTTTGTTAATTAACTATGCAAATTACAACAAAGTTTGTTGTATGTGAGATTTAATGACATCTAAAGCAATTTTGTTTTCGCCACCTTGAGTGACAATTACATCCGCTGTGAACCGACTAGGAGCAATAAACTGGTGGTACATAGGTTTAACTGTAGATTCATATTGATTGGCAACCGAGTCTAGAGTTCGTCCTCTTTCTGCTATGTCTCGTTTCATTCTTCGTAACAGGCAAATATCTAAAGGGGTATCAACAAATATTTTAATATCAAACATATGTTGTAGAGCATCATTGGCTAACAACATTATACCTTCGATAATAATGACAGGCGCAGAGATTAATGTTTCTGTTTGGTCAAGTCTAGTGTGGGTTTTGTAACAGTAGTGAGGATATTCAATTGATTGCCATTTTTTTAAAGCGGCTAAATGTTTGACCAGTAGTTCATGTTCAAAAGCTTTAGGGTGATCATAATTGGTTTTTTCACGGTCAGACATAGCTAAGTTATCTTGAGCGCGATAATAATGATCTTCTCGTAAAATCTGTACCGATTTACCTTCTTCAGAAAACTCTTTTAATAGATTTTCAGTAAATAAAGATTTACCAGAGCCTGATGCACCTGAAATTGCAATTATTAACGGGGTCGACATAACAGTCCAAATGAAAAGTAGATAATCAGAAGATACCAGTGAACTTGATAAAAGTCAGTTAGGAAAAGAAACTTTTTTTGATAGACCACCTGGTCAGTTTTGTTAGCTTATTGTTAAAGTATGTTGTTAACTTGTGTGATTTCGCAATAGAAATGCGACAGTTTGATGAATTTTGCACAACACACTTGTGGCTGTAATAAAAGTGTCATAATCTATCTGTTACACTCAGGCCGTTTTAATTAGAAGTCGTATTAACAACGACCATTAAAAGCCTCGCTAAATCTGTAAGGATTATTAGGCAAATGGAAATTTTTTTTAAGAATACAATGTTGTTAAAGAACACACTATAAATAGGAATGAACACATGTTAAGAAATAATAAGTTTAATCGTATCGCGATTGCTGTAGCTATGTCGGTAGGACTATCGTCTGCTGCAATGGCTCAGGATACTGCATCTTCAGTTCGTGGTTCTTTGGTTTCAGAAACTGGTAATGCTGTGACTGACGCTAAAATTACTATTACTCACGAACCTTCAGGAACCACTAAAGTTTTATCTACAAACGATTCTGGTAGCTTCTTTGCACAGGGCTTACGTGTAGGTGGACCATATACCATCACAATCGATTCCGATGTTTATCAAGATAAGACATTACAAAATGTGTTTATCACTTTGGGCGAAGTATTTCGTATATCAGAAGTTTTAGAAAATGGTGATATTGAGCGTATTTCTGTCACAGGCTCTGCACAAATAGTTGATTATGCTGCTGGTTCTAATAGTGTGTTTTCCGGTGATACGTTGTCAGATACATCTTCGTTTAACAGAGATTTAAAAGATATAGTTAGATTAAATCCTTTAGCGGTTGTAGGAAACGATGGAGTTTCTTTATATCTAGGTGGTAGTAACCCTAGATATAACAGTCTTAAAGTTGATGGTGTTAACTTAAATGATGACTTTGGTCTTGCAGGTAATGGTTATCCAACTGAACGTTCACCAATTGCTTTTGACTCAGTTGAGCAAATTAGTGTTGCAATCGCTCCATTTAGTGCCAAAGAAGGTGGTTTTTCTGGTGGACAAATAAGCGTAGTAACTAAGTCAGGAACTAATGAGTTTCATGGTAGTGCTTTCTTCGAACAAGCTAAAGATTCGTGGGCAGGAACTCCAGAAAATCCTTTTACAGGAAGAGATGTTGAGTTGAGTTTCAAAGAAGAAAGTTATGGCGCAACGCTTGGCGGAGCTATAGTTGAAGATACATTGTTTTTCTTTGCTTCTTATGAAACTTTTGAAGCGCCAAGTTCTGTGAGTAAAGGTGTTTTAGGTTCTGGTGCAGCAAATGAAACAAGTAATATAAGCCAAGACGATGTTGATCGTGTTGTAACCGCTGCTCAAAATCTATTTGATTATGATGCTGGTGATTGGAATGCTTCAATACCTTTAGAAGATGAAAAATATTCACTTAAATTAGATTGGAATATCAATGATGACCACAGAGCATCATTTGCCTATTCTCATGCATTTAGTAACAGTGCAGGTAACGTTGGTTCTGGAGCTAGCGATGAACTTTACCTTTCTTCTCACTGGTATAACCGCTCAAATGAAATAGATTCTTATGTGGCTCAAGTTTTCTCTTATTGGACTGATGAGTTCTCTACTGAATTTAAAATGTCATATAAAGAGAGTGTAAATGGTCAGGTTCCTTTAGGTGGTCTTGAATTTGGAGAAGTAAAAGTTACGCATAACAATGGTCTAATTAACTTTGGACCAGATGACAGTCGTCATGCAAACCAGCTAACAAACGAAACATTACAATTACGCGCCAGTGGTGAGTATTTACTAAATGATCATGCTATATCATTTGGTTGGGAATATGAGTCTGTTGATGTTTACAATATTTTTATGCAACATTATTTAGGTTCTTGGTATTTTAATAGTATTGAAGATTTAGAAGCTGCTAACGCCAATTTCTTTGAATATCAAAATAACCCAAGTTTGAATCGTGATGAAGCGGCAGCTAGTTTCTCTTTAGCTAATCATGCTTTTTATGTAGAAGATAGCTGGGATATCTCAGATTCTCTGAATATTGTTTATGGTTTACGTTATGAAGTAATTTCTAATGAAGACGTGCCAAATGAGAATGCATTATTTGTTGAACGTCATAATTTTACAAATACTGAAAATATGGATGGGAAAGACTTAATTTTACCTCGTTTTGGTTTTACATGGCTTGCTTCGGATGATTTAACAGTACGAGGTGGTTTTGGTTTATTTAGTGGTGGTAAACCTAACGTATGGATTTCTAACTCATTTACTAATGATGGTTCAAGAATTGCACTATTTAGATCTAGTAGCGATGACGCCTTCTTAGACAATGCAGATCCAAACTCTATTCCACAAGCAGCCTTAGATGCTATCTCTAACGCTTCGTTAGACGGTGCTTTTTCTAACATAGATGCAACGGATCCAAATTTTGAAATTCCATCCGTATGGCAATATAGTTTAGCCGCAGATTATATGGCTGACTTAAGTTCTATAGGTTTAGGTGCTGATTGGTTTGTAAGTGCTGAAGTGCTTTATAAAGACCATAAGAATGATCCACTTTGGACTGATATCACAAGACAGATAGATGTTTCTCGAGGAAATAATGGATATACGGTCGATGGACGTCCAATCTATACCTTCGCATTTGATAGCAATAATGAAGCATATGACCCAACATCGGGAGAAAGTGCGAGAGAAAGTCGTGATGTATTATTAACTAATATCGATGGCGGTACTTCGATTATTTCTACTTTCACATTGGCCAAGTACTGGGACAATGGTGTGAATATGAACTTTTCCTATGCTAATCAAAATATTGAAGATAGATTTTCTGCATCGGGTACCTCAACTGATACATCGTATCAGTTCCATCCAACTATAGATCCGCAAAATCCAGAAATAGGTACATCTTCTTATGAAACTGAACATAAGTTGTCTCTTAATTTGTCATATAAAACTCAGTATTTTGACGGATACGACACAACCTTCAGTGCTTTCTGGCAAAGAAAGTCTGCTAGACCCTACAGCTGGCAGTTAAGCCAAAATCGCAGTGATACAGGATTCTCTGGAGCTCTTGATTTGAATGCCGCTTATTTACCATATGTCCCTACAGGTGCAGACGATGCTGCAGTTGATTTTACTAATGGTATGAGCTACAACGAAATCGTAGAGCAACTTGAAGCCGTCGGGATTTCTACTGAAGGTGGAATTGTTTCTAAGAACCAATTTAGAGGGCCGTGGAATTCAACATTGGATCTTAAAATTCAACAACAAATTCCTGGTTTGTTTGATGGGCATAAAGGTATATTTTATGTCGACCTGAAAAATGCCTTAGCTATAATTGACAAAGATTCTGGTGTTGTTTTCAATAATCCATTTGGAAACTCTTCTAGTAACTTGTTTAGTTATTCAATTAACGACGCAGGTCAATATGTTTATTCTTCTAATGACGTTTCTGCTGGTGACTCACCAATACGCTTCAGAGATAGAGACTCAACTTGGTCTGTAAAAGTAGGTGTTAAATACACTTTCTAATATTAGATTAATTTACTTTAAAAAAGCCGGTCTTTATGATCGGCTTTTTTGTTTCTGTTACTTTAAGATTGTATATTGACTGGAGTGATAAACTTTATGAATAGTTTAATATGCGTAACTGTACATTAATGGATTGACCAAAATGATTTTAAGAACAATATTTTTAATGGTGGTGGCTATGTCGCAACTCGCTCAAGCAGAACAAATACGTGTGGCAACGTTTAACGTCAGTATGGATGCTACCAATTATGTTGAAGACGTAAACAAAATTACTGGTAATGAGCTTTTTGAGCTTTTGGCTAGCGGTGAGCATCAGCAGATTAAAAACATTGCTGAAATCATTCAACATATTCGCCCAGACATAATATTGCTGAATGAATTTGATTACATCAGTGATGACAAAAAAGGTGTATTAGCTTTTACTGAAAACTATTTAGCAAAATCACAAAGTGGTAATGAGCCAATAGAATACCTTTATTATTACACTGCGCCAGTCAATACTGGTGTAGATAGTGGCCATGACTTAAACAAAGACGGTGTGGCTTCTGGTACAAAGGACGACGCTTTTGGCTTTGGTTTTTATCCTGGGCAATATGGCATGGTGTTATTGAGTCGTTTTCCAATTGATACAGACTCAATACGCACTTTTCAATTGTTTAAATGGCAAGACATGCCGAATAACCAGCTGGTGGGTATAGTCGATGAAAATGACAAGCCTTGGTATTCAATTGCTGCACAGCAAGATTTACGTTTGTCTTCGAAATCTCATTGGGATATACCGGTAAATGTGAATGGTAAAACCTTGCACATTTTAGCTAGTCACCCAACCCCTCCAGTATTTGATGGCCCTGAAAACCGCAATGGTAAACGTAATCATGATGAAGTGCGTTTTTGGGTGGATTACATTAGTGGTAAGCAGCAAGGATCATACATTTATGACGACAAAGGTCACACAGGTGGCTTTATGGGTCAACGCTTTGTGGTGATGGGAGATTTGAATTCGTCAATGACGGAAGGGGACTCTCATAAGCAAGCAATTGTGGATTTGCTGACTCACTCCAAGGTTAATGGAGATTATATTCCTAAAAGTGAAGGTGGCAAAATACACACGCCAAACAATCCCTTATCGGCTACCCATACTGCCGGTTGGAGAATGAGGGCCGATTATGTGCTGCCCTCAAAATCAGGGATATCAATTCAGGGCGGTGAGGTGTTTTGGCCACGCCAAAAAGAACCTTTATACCGATTAATTAAAAATCGTAGTAGCTCATCAGATCATCGCTTGGTTTGGCTTGATATGGCTATTAGGAAATAGGAAGTGTATGTAGGTCGTGGCTTTAGCCCGACGAGTTAATATATAGCAATAAGTTGTTGCCATAAATGACGACCTACAAAATATTAGACATTTTCAAATAACGCTTCTACTTTGTCTCTGGTATCAGCAATTGTGCTGATATCGACGGGGGCGATAAAAATAGTATCGTCTCCGGCTATTGTGCCTAACACGCCATCATTTTCGCCTAAAGAGTCTAATAATCTAGCGATCAGCTGAGCTGCTCCTGGGCTGGTGCGTATGATAATCATCACATTATTATGCACAACATCTAATACTAGCTGTTTAAGCGGGCTTTTAGCGGTAGGCATACCTAATTCTGGTGGTAAGCAGTAGACCATCTCCCCTCGGGCATTACGGGTTCTGACAGCGCCATACTTGCTTAACATACGAGAAACTTTTGATTGGCTAATGTTGTCAAAGCTTTGCACTTTTAAAGCATTGACTATATCCCCTTGAGAGCCGAAACTTTCTGTTTTTAAAATGTCTTTAAATGCTTTGATGAGTGTTTCTTGCTTAATGTTGGCCATAGGTCCCTCGTAATTTCTTGGCGCTATTTTGCCCCATTGCTTGGGTTTAAGCAATTTGCCCACATATTGACTGAGTTATTAAGTATAATGACATGATTCTTAAAAGCTGAAATTGCATTTAAGTTTAAAACACATAAAGTTATCGTTAGAATTAGCGTGTTATTCTGTCATTAAAAAAAGAACAACACCCCTACACACATAGCATTCACAGGAGATAATTATGAAAGTAGCTGTATTAGGTGCAGCCGGTGGTATCGGCCAAGCGTTATCACTATTATTAAAAACTCAACTTCCAGCAGGTACAGAGCTGTCTTTATATGACGTAGCTCCAGTAGTTCCAGGTGTCGCAGTTGACTTAAGCCATATCCCTACCGATGTTAAAGTACAAGGTTTCGGCAAAGACGATTTAGCTGATGCATTGACTGGTTGTGACATTGTTTTGATCCCAGCTGGCGTACCACGTAAGCCAGGTATGGATCGTTCTGATTTGTTTAATATTAATGCTGGCATTGTTAGAAACTTAGTTGATGCAATTGCTGATAACTGTCCTAACGCATGTACTTGTATTATTACTAATCCAGTGAATACTACTGTTGCTATTGCTGCAGAAGCCTTAAAAGCTAAAGGTGTTTACAACAAAAATAAATTATTCGGTGTCACTACACTGGATATCATTCGTGCAGAAACGTTTGTTGGTGAGCTGAAAGGCCTTAACCCTGCAAATGTACATGTACCTGTTATCGGTGGTCACTCTGGTACAACTATTCTACCTTTATTGTCGCAAGTTGAAGGTGTTGAGTTTACTGACGAAGAAGTGGCAAGTTTGACTACACGTATCCAAAATGCTGGTACTGAAGTAGTAGAAGCTAAAGCTGGTGGCGGATCTGCAACACTTTCTATGGGTCAAGCAGCAGCTAGATTCTGTTTATCACTGGTTGCAGCAATGCGTGGTGAAAACGTAGTAGAATATACTTATGTTGAAGTGAATAGCGACGATGCTGCTTTCTTCTCTCACCCTGTTCGTTTAGGTAAAAACGGCGTAGAAGAAATTCTACCTTACGGTGAATTAAGTGCGTTTGAAGAAAGTGCTAAAGCTTCGATGATTGAAGGTTTACGTGGCGATATCGCACTAGGTGTTGATTTCGTTAACGGCTAGACGATTGATTGAAGAATAAAAAAACCAGCTAATAAGCTGGTTTTTTATTGCCTGAGAAAAATATTAAGCCGCAACAGATCGTGTTGTCACTGTTTTATTGGTTTTGATTGGACGTGTCGGTCTTGCTTGGTTAGCAAATTCTTTAGCTAGTTTTGCCGTACCTTGCATTACAGGTACACTTATCTGTTTTGATTTGGGCAATTTAGCTTGAATACATTCTTGAATATCTTTAACTGTATAACCAGCACGTACTTTTATGCGTATATGCGGTATATGCGCTGCATCTAATGCGCCACTAACAAAATAATCACGTTGATTTTTATAGCCATCTTTTCCTTTAGAGTGAACTAAGTCGATAGCTAACACTGGCATCATGCTGTCTTTCGAGCACAAGACAAAATCAAATTGTTTACTACCCGCTCTAGAAAGAGCATTTTTAACTGTCTTTTTATCTGCGGACTTACGTACGGCTAACACATCACTCATCTTCACTCGGCATAGTATACGAAAGTCTTTGCCTACCGCATTTTCGATTAAATCAATAAATGAGCGTTCTACAGGCGTAAAAAGGTTGGTTTTCTTTTGGAATGGAAAAGCCAACGCAGGTTCATGTAATTTCATAGCGCCAACTGCGACTAAGATTAATAACATCATCAAAATTATTGCAAGTTCCATGGTCTCTCCAAAGCTAGTGTCAAAAAATCGACAAGGTGTTAGTTTTGGTATGAGTAAAGCAATAAAAATGCCAAATGTTGCAAGAGTCGAGTTGATTTAGGAGGCGCTGAAATTTGCTGGTTGAGCTTAAGATTTAATCAAAATGTCTATTTGGCTGCCTTGACCGTCAGTGGAAATGATGACAATTTTATTGCCATCCTCATATTGCAGTACAATTCTACCTTTTAGGATTTGTTCTTTCTCGGCAGGGCCGAAATTTTTCAAATAAAATGTTTTAGTGGTTTGTTGATCATCTGCCGCAAAATAAGACATGCTAGCGGGGGGCGTAGTTGAAAACTGCTGGCAAAACTTCGCTGAATCCAGCAGTGGCAGTGAATAAAATGTTTCAGGGCATATTTGTATAGACTGTTTATTTTTTGTCTCTGCTTCTGTGGTATCTGCATAGGCATTATTACTCAACAGCCAAATAACACACACTTTGATGATTAATTTAAACAAACACGTATCCCCTAGGTTGCACTTTTGATTACTATAGAAGTTCATTAATGTAGCAGCAAGGTGAATCACCTTAATTAAGGTATTGCTGAGTTGTCATGAGTATATAAAATGAAATTTATTACTGATTACCTGCGCTTGATTATTTTTTGTAGTGGTTTATTGATGGGGATCCAAATTCCCGCTGTGGTCGATCAATATCAAAAACGAGTCGATGCTCATTTAACTGAAGCGGTTGAACTGTTAGCTGGATTTCAACAAACGGCTGATAGATATTTTAATGGCAGTATGTCTGCCTTGATTAGTCATTACGAAAACAGTAGTGATGCTATTTTTCGTGATGATGCGGTCAATATTCGGTTTATGTCTGACCGAGTGGTAGAACTACAAAATGAAATGTCTGCATTACAAGCTTCAGCAGTATTTCGCACCAGTCATGTATTATTTTTTGCCAACAAAAAACTACTTTCAGAAACCATGCAGCAATACAGTTACATGATCTTACTAGATCCTGCCGCTTTGATTTGGGGGGTGGTGATTGCACTTTTTCTGGCTGGTATAATAGATATCTTGCTGGCCGGTTTACTATATTGGGTAAAACGTAACCAACAAGCTGATAATAATACTTGAAAATATGAGGCCCGTTATGTCTAAAAGAATATTCAAATGTGTGCTGCGAATGGCTGTTTTTTTGTTTGTATTACTCTCGACTAGTTCCGCCAATGCCAATAATGAAGAGGTTGCTTGGGATAAACTACAGGGATTGGGGCAAGTAGAAAGTTTTGCTATTACTAATCCGAGTAAAACTAAAAATACATTCCCTTATCATATTTTTGTGCGCCTTCCTGAAGAATATAAAAAATCAGATAAACAAACTTTTCCTGTCCTGTATTTATTAGATGGTGGAACCAACTTTCCGCTGATGGTAGGCATGTATACCCATCTCAGGTGGATGAAAGATATTCCGCCCATGATAATAGTGGGTATTAGTTATGGAACTCACGATTGGCGTCAAGGTAACGACCGCAGTCATGATTTTACTGCGCCATCTAAAGAACGAGAACACTGGGGCGGTGCTGCGGTGTTTGAAGAATTTGTTGAGCATAGATTAATGCCTATTATTCAGCAAAAATACCTAGTAGATAAAGATAAGCAGGTATTATTTGGCCAGTCTTTAGCAGGTCAATTTGCTTTATATTCCAGTATGTATGGTAAGGCGCCTTTTTATGGAGTGATTGCTAGCAATCCGGCGTTATATCGTAATTTAGACTATTTTAAACGGCCGTTAAGTGCCCGCACTCATCGACCTAAGGTGTTTGTTTCTATTGCCGAATTTGATGACCAAAAATATAAAATTCCGTCCACTGAATGGGTTGGTTTTTGGCAGAAACAACAGCCAGACTGGCAAGCTAATTTTGTCACTTTAGCTGGTCAAAATCATTTGTCTGCGACTCCAGATACTATTAGAAATGGTTTAATTTGGTTATTTAAAGAATGAAACTTAATTGAGCCAAAGCAGGTCTGTTGTTTCTATAGATTAAATATAAGGTAAATTATGAGCACGCAATTAACAATCGATATAGTTTCAGATGTATCTTGTCCATGGTGCATTATTGGCTATAAGGCTCTTGAACAAGCTTTGCAAAATATAGCGCCACAAGTGCAAGCAAATATCACTTGGCAACCTTTTGAGCTCAATCCGCAGATGCCACAAGAAGGGCAAGAAATCACAGAGCATATTACCCAGAAGTATGGCATCAGTGAACAACAGGCAGAACAAAACCGAGAAACCATCAAACAGAGAGGTTTAGCTGTAGGTTACGAATTTGGCGTCAGAGGGGGAGGTCGAATTTATAATACCTTTGACGCACATAGGTTATTACATTGGGCTGAAGAGCAAGGTAAGCAGACAGAATTAAAGCTTGCTCTATTTGATTTATATTTTAAGCAAGAAGGTAATCCTAGTGATCATCAACAGCTTTTATCTGTAGTCGAATTAGTAGGACTGGATGTTGAGCAAGCTAAAGCTATTTTGAACTCAGATAAATTCACTACTGAAGTGAGAAAACAACAGCAACATTATCAATCTGCCGGGATAAGTTCAGTTCCCGCAGTGATTGTGAATAACAAACACCTTATTAGTGGCGGCCAACCCACTGAAGTGTTTGAACAGGCTTTAAAACAAATTGCCCAAGAAGTTGAGAGTGTATAATACCGATCGAGCTAAATAATTGAGTGACTACTAATTTCGCTAGAATGGCACAAGCCAATTATTACAAACAGCTAATCACTCGTTAAAAACTAATATATCCACACGGCTAATTTGTCTTAGTCGTGTGGTTTTTGACATAGAAAAATAAGTCGCTATCACCTCTACTCATCCGCACTGGTTTTTAATCTTTGACTGCCTGAGATTACTCATTAACCTCAATTAAATGCTCACTCGATGACGAAATTTCCGTGTAAAGCAAGGCGGATTGTCGTATGTAATAACCTGTTATTGCTAGACAATTCAACGCCGCTAGACACAAAAAGAGGGGGCTTCAGAGGTTTGGCTTATCCAGTATTCAGGTTCATTACTGTAATCATTAGAATTAATTTATCAATACCACTGCCTGTGAGATTGCTCAGAGTAGGCTAGTTTACATAACCAGTATGCTCAAGGCGACTAGCAGAGAAAATTGAAGTTATAGACCATCAAATGTCTATTTAAGGCTATATATACTGTCAATGCGTTTTGCGGTTTTACTCAGCTCTAAGCTTTTTGGCTGACTTGTTTTTCGGTTTACTAATGTGACATTATGGCAATGCATAATAATGAATTTTCACTTAGGGGCATCATGCTCAACCAATTAAAGGAAAAATATCAACTTTCTATACTGTCGATTCTCGGTATTGTTTCAGTATTAGGTGTTTCTCCATTCGCGGTCATACGTTACCTTGAAGGTAATAACACTGCGGCATTTATTAATATGCTTATTGTGTTGGGCATTACGATCATAGTGATTTATGCGCTTTACACAAAAAAAGTTCAAACAGCCAATGGAGTCGCCGCAGTATTTATTAATGTTGGTGTTGTACTGATCACCATTACCAATGGAATAGACAGCTTATTGTGGGTTTATCCCGTATTCGCCAGTACTTTTTTTCTGGTTAAGCCGAATGCCGCCCTCAAAATCAATGCTATCGCTGGACTTGCTCTAGTAACCTTATTTGACGTTTTTACTTTGGTTTCTATGACTTCTTTTATTGTCACCATCTTGATGCTGTCATTAAGCGGCTTTATTCATGCAAGCCATAGCGCAAAACAATTTAGTTTACTAGAAACCTTGAATACGATAGATGCTTTGACCGGGGCGCTGAATCGTCGAGCATTAACTACAGATCTTGAAGCCGCCGTGTCTCTTTCTGAACGAAATAATGTTCAGCAGTTACTAGTAATAATGGATATTGATTATTTTAAGATGGTCAATGATAAATATGGCCATGATGGTGGTGACCAAGTTTTGAAAAACATGGTCACAATTATCAATGGACATATTCGTAAACACGACCGCCTTTATCGGTATGGCGGAGAAGAGTTTGTGTTGTTGATTTCTGAACTCGATCATCTCCAACAGCATAGTTTTATCGACAATCTCAGAGCCCATATTAAAAAGGATTTAAAAACCCCAGATGGAGAAGTTGTAACAGTGTCTTTTGGCGTGGCAGCTTGGCAACCAGGAACAAGCATATTAGCTTGGTTGAAAAGTGCCGATAAAGCACTTTATCAAGCTAAAGCTCAAGGCCGTGACTGTGTAGTCTTTAGCGATAAGTAAATTATCTTTAAAACTAGCCGTTATATTTTTGGTGAATATTTTAACATATCAAAAAGCAACCAGAGTTAGTCGGTTGCTTTAAGCCAGTCTTATTATGGTTCTCTAGCTGATTCTGGAGTATTGAGGTCTAACGCCACAGATTTGGCGACGTTATTACTTTCGTTGCCATCGCGAAATAACACAAACCTATCAATAGCATGGTAGTCAGAGCGATTTGCTATTTCTACTGCATATTCACCTGTATCATCGAACTCAGCAAAAACCGTATGACCGTCGCTATCACTGGTATTGCTGGACCAATTCCATACATCAATAGGTGATCCTGAACGCCAGATTTTAAAGTAACCAAGTGCGGCTTCTCCAGCTAAACTTCGGCCGGCTGGGACACATTGATTTTCAGGCTCTAATACTTTCGGGCAAACAATATTTTCACCTTTTTGGCCGTAAAAATTATCGGCATATATTTTTAAGTAACTATCATTATGTTCAGTAGAGGGCACCCCAGGTTTAGTGATCAAATTACGCCATGCGAATTGATAGCGACCTGGATTTTCAATTTTAATTCTAACCTTGATGACTTCTTTAATATTTGCAGGTTTCCATGCTGCTTGAGGGGCTAACATGTTCAAATAACCAGGGCCTGTTGCATCTCTGCCTGTTTCGAATTTCCAGCCGTCTGTATGATCAGTTGACTCCATTTCGACTACTAATAGCCCATCTTTTTCTAAAAATATGCCGCCATTAATTTTGACTGGAGCTTCACCTGGGTCTGGAGGTAAAGCACAACCATCCTCATCTATTTCTACACTTTCAGCTGTACCCAAACATTTATCATCAAAATTGACTATTCCATCAGAGTCTTCGTCTTGCCAAGCATTTAGAAGGCGTTGAATCGAATATGCATTAATTTTTGCATCGCCAATTACTCCTTCAAGCGCAATGTTTAGCTCACCATCTTCTACCAATAATTCATTATTCTTAATGGTATAGGCCGTTAAAAAACCCACTTCAGCAAATACATCTAAGTCATCTGCGACTAACTCGTCTTCAATTTTCACATCAAATACTCTAGCGTCACGGCCCGCTCTAGTTGTACCGTTAAACCAAACTTCTGCGAAATGTAACTCAACAATGTAATTGCCGTTAGAAACTTGATGGGCTAAATGAATACTGTCGCCCGCTAATTCTCGAGTATATAAAGTATCTGCATCTGTGCCTTCAACTTCTGCATCACCGGCAATATCTATCCAGCCACCTTCCTTGGCTGTAAAAGGGATCCCAGCAATCTCAGTGATTGAGTCTACCGGGTAAGGACTATTTTCATAAACATAGTTAACCGCAGCGTAAGTAGCTAAGTATTCCCCGTCCTTTTTAAAAGCAAAACTTATGCTTTGTTCTTTGCCATCTACCGTCCCTTTTACCTCTATCTCATGACGCCCAATGGGCAACTCAGCTAATTCAGCTAGGCTTGACGCGGAAAACTGAAAAGGTGCGCTGTTAATACTAGATATTTCTTTCCCATTCAGGATTAACACTGTATTGGTTAAATTGGCTGACTTTGCAGTAATGATTAAACTTTCATTCGCAGCAATTAACTCATCTTGGCTTATGCCTGTGACACTCATAGGTTCAACTGTTGGTGCAGGCTCCACCGGTTTTGTTGTGGGATCTGCAGGATCCGAGCTACCGCCACAGGCACTGAATAACATGCTGGTGGTTAATAAAAATGCAGTTGAATATTTTTTTAGATCTAGGTGCGGGGTGGATAATTGAAGGTAAGTTTTACAATGCTTAAATTTGTGAAAGCTCATGATAACGTCCGTTTATTTAGTGTTAATTTAATGGCGAAGGTTAAAGGGACTAATGCAGGTGTAATTAATTAACCTTCAGTTAACAAGTTTGGAACAATATCAGACTTCATTTTTATTGCAAATATAACTTTAAGTTTTTATATATGATCAATGTTGATTGTTAACTTTATTTTTTGCAAAAAAAAAGGTGTCGCTGTTTAGGCGACACCCTTTAGTCATTTATATAGTTTAGCGACTAAACTCGAAGATAATCCAAAATACCTTCAGCTGCTACACGACCTTCATCAATGGCGGTTACCACTAAGTCAGAACCACGCACCATGTCACCACCTGAAAATATTTTAGGATTAGACGTTTGGAAAGCGTATTTACCGTTTCTTGGGGCACGAACACGGCCTTTTTCATCTAAGATGATACCGTAATCAGCAAACCAAGGAGCGGGACTAGGTTGGAAACCAAAAGCAATGATTACCGCATCTGCTTCAAGTACATGTTCTGAACCTTCAATCACAACCGGACGACGACGACCTTCAGCATCTGGTTGACCCATTTCAGTCTTAACCATAGTTACCCCAATCGTTTCACCCTTGTCATTAACAGCAATGTCTAATGGCATTAGGTTAAAACTAAAGTTAACCCCTTCTTCACGAGCATTGACTACTTCACGACGAGATCCAGGCATGCTGGCTTCATCACGACGATAAGCACAAGTTACTTCAGTAGCACCTTGACGTATGGCTGTTCTAACACAGTCCATAGTGGTATCTCCACCACCTAGTACTACAACTTTTTTGCCTTTCATATCAACAAAATCAGTAGCAGACTTTTCTAAACCTAATTGACGATTAACATTGGCAATTAGGTAAGGAAGTGCTTCGTATACACCCGGTGCTTTTTCGTTATCGAATCCACCTTGCATAGGTTTATAAGTACCCATACCAAGGAATACGGCATCGTATCCGTCTAATAAATCTTGGAAAGGCACGTCTTTACCAATTTCGGTATTAAGTACAAACTCAATGCCCATTTCAGTAAAAATTTCGTGACGTAATGACATCACACTTTTTTCTAATTTGAACGAAGGAATTCCAAAGGTTAACAAACCACCAATTTTTTCGTATTTATCGAAAACAACTGGAGTCACACCATTTCTTACCAAAATATCGGCACAACCTAAACCTGCAGGTCCGGCTCCGATAATGGCGACTTTCTTGTCTGTTTTAACAACTTTTGACATATCTGGACGCCAACCTTGTTTAAAGGCTGTATCGGTAATGTACTTTTCAATACTACCAATTGTCACTGCACCAAATTCATCGTTTAGAGTACAAGCTCCTTCACACAAACGATCTTGTGGACAAACACGTCCACATACCTCTGGCAAAGTGTTGGTCTTACTAGATAATTCTGCGGCTTCAAAAATACGTCCTTCATTGGCTAAACTTAACCATTGAGGAATGAAGTTATGAACAGGGCATTTCCACTCGCAATAAGGGTTACCACAATCTAAGCAGCGGTCAGCTTGACCGGCTACTTGGGTTTCACTCATTGACTGATAAATTTCAGCAAACTCTTCACGTCTAACGATCGAGGGCTTCTTAGGCGGGTCAATACGTTCTACATCAACGAACTGGTATATATTCTTAGACATAATGCCCCCTTATTGCACTTGAACACGAAGTTCGGCAGTAGACCGACTTATGTGACCAAGTAAATTTTTAACATCACTGGTTTTAGGTTTAACCAGTCTAAACTTAGGTAAGAACGTGGCAAAATTACTTAAAATATTATGCGCATGTTCACTGCCTGTTTCTTCGTAATGCTGATTAATCAGACCACGTAGGTGTTCAGTCAATATTGATTTATCTTCGATAGATAACATTTCTACTAAATCGCCATTCACACGCTGCTCAATATCATCTGACTCATCAAGGATATAGGCAAAACCACCTGTCATACCGGCACCAAAGTTAACGCCAGTGCGACCAAGTACAGCTACGATACCACCAGTCATATATTCGCAACCGTTGTCACCTATACCTTCAACTACAGCGATTGCGCCAGAGTTACGTACTGCAAATCGTTCTCCAGCTAAACCAGCTGCAAATAATTTACCGCCTGTGGCACCATATAAACAGGTGTTACCCGCAATGACACTTTCGTTAGATTTAAAGCTTACGCCTCTAGGCGGATGAATGACTAATTTACCGCCAGCCATACCTTTACCTACATAATCGTTGGCATCACCAGAAATTGTCATTTCTAGACCGCCAGCGTTCCAAACACCAAAGCTTTGCCCGGCTGTACCGGTAAAGTTTAGTTTAATTGGATGCTCGTCCATCCCTTTATTGCCATAATTTTTAGCAATTAAACCAGAAATAATGGCACCTACAGAACGGTCAGTATTACGGATGTTATAATTGAATACACCACCAGCTTTGGTTTCGACACTTGTCTGTAAGTCAGTTAATAACTGTTTATTTAAGTCG
This sequence comes from Paraglaciecola sp. L3A3, assembly GCF_009796765.1. Classification (NCBI taxonomy): domain Bacteria; kingdom Pseudomonadati; phylum Pseudomonadota; class Gammaproteobacteria; order Alteromonadales; family Alteromonadaceae; genus Paraglaciecola; species Paraglaciecola sp. L3A3. Next base: position 4,649,057 of record NZ_CP047023.1, on the reverse strand, counting down.
CCTTTATCCGCTGGAGCATTAGCGCCTTCACTGCAGAACAGTTTAGTGTGATCGCCAGCTTCAGGTTTAGCTAAAATAGGCTGTAGATCTAATTTGTTTTGTTTAGCTGTAACGCCGTCCAATACTTTCAATAAATCTGTACGACCAATTAAGTCATCTAATTTACTGACACCTAAAGAAGCCATGATTTCACGTACTTCTTGGGCAACAAACCTAAAGTAGTTCATTACCATTTCGGGTAAACCAATAAAGTGGTTATCCCTTAAGTTTTCGTCTTGTGTTGCAATACCTGTCGCACAATTGTTCAAGTGACAAATACGTAGATATTTACATCCTAAGGCAACCATAGGTCCAGTACCAAAACCGAAACTTTCAGCTCCTAAAATGGCACCTTTAACTACGTCTAATCCAGTTTTTAAGCCGCCGTCTGTTTGCACTCGTACTTTATGACGTAAACCATTGCTTACTAACGCTTGCTGAGTTTCGGCTAAACCTAACTCCCAAGGGCTACCTGCATATTTAACTGATGTTAACGGGCTTGCACCTGTTCCACCGTCATAACCAGAGATAGTGATTAAGTCTGCATAAGCTTTAGCAACACCACATGCTATGGTGCCTACACCTGGTTCAGATACTAATTTCACCGAGATTAAGGCTTCAGGGTTAACTTGTTTTAAGTCAAAAATTAACTGAGCCAAATCTTCGATTGAATAAATATCGTGATGTGGTGGAGGTGAAATCAAGGTGACACCTGGCACAGAGTGACGTAGTTCAGCAATATAGGCATTCACTTTATCACCTGGTAACTGACCACCTTCACCAGGCTTAGCGCCCTGTGCGACTTTAATTTGTAATATTTTAGCGTTAACTAAATAATGAGGTGTTACACCAAAACGACCAGAAGCTATTTGTTTGATATTAGAGTTTTTCTCGTTACCAAAACGTTTTACGTCTTCGCCACCCTCACCTGAGTTTGAATTACCACCTAAACGGTTCATCGCTATAGCTAAAGCTTCATGAGCTTCAGGGCTCAATGCGCCAATAGACATAGCTGCAGTATCAAAACGTTTAAATAAGTTTTCGGCAGGTTCAACATCATCAATTGATATAGGATCTGCTTCTGGCGATAACTGAAGTAAGTCGCGTAAACAAGCGATAGGGCGCTCGTTAACTAAGGCGCTATAGACTTGATAATCTGCATAGTTACCGCTGACTACTGCTTTTTGTAGTGAGGTGACAACATCAGGGTTATAAGTATGGTATTCGCCACCGTGTACATATTTTAATAAACCACCATGATCTTGTGATTTACGTTTAAGCCATGCAACACGATTTAAGTTAATTTGATCTTGTTCGAAATCATCAAAATCTGCACCTTGAATTCGGCTAGGCACACCCTTAAAACAAGTGGCCATAACAGAATCATTAATACCCACTGCTTCAAATAACTTAGAACAACGGTAACTAGCGATGGTGGAGATACCCATCTTCGACATGATCTTGTATAGCCCTTTGTTAATACCTTTACGGTAGTTAACTATGCCTTCTAATGGTGTTAGTTCTAGTTCATTGTTTTCACACATTTGCTCAATTATTTCATAAGCAAGGAAAGGATAGATAGCGGTAGCACCTAAGCCTAATAAAACTGCGTAGTGATGAGGGTCACGAACAGATGCTGTTTCAACCACTATGTTGGCGTCACAACGTAAACCTTTTTCAACTAAACGTTTTTGCACTGCACCCACTGCCATAGCTGCAGGAATAGGGATCAGCGATTGTTTGATTTTTCTATCTGATAAAATAACAAAGGCTGCACGTTTGTGACTCACTATGTGTTCTACTTCATCACATACACGTGTAAGGGCTTTCTTTAGACCTTCAGTTGGCTTGTAGTTAAGTTCAACAAATTCAGCATAATAATGCTCAGGATCATATTCACGTAATTGTTTTAAGTCTGAGTAAGTCATGATAGGTGAGTTAAACAATACACGATCGGCATAACCAGACGTTTCAGTAAATACAGATTTTTCGCGGCCAATACAGGTTGCCAAAGACATAACGTGATTTTCACGTAATGGATCGATAGGTGGATTGGTTACTTGGGCAAATTGTTGACGGAAAAAGTCATAGATAGTACGACTTTTTCCTGATAATACAGCCATAGGTGTATCGTCACCCATCGAACCTGTCGCTTCTTGACCATCTTTTGCCAGTACTTTAATGACTTGATCCATTTCTTCATAGCTAATATTAAATTGCTTGAAGTAGGTATTCATAGTGTCGTTATCAAACAGACGTTTGCCAACTTCTGGTGTTTCGCACTTTTCAATAGGCGTTAAATGACGAATACTTTTATCTAACCATTCCTTATAGGGATGGCGATTTTTTAAGTCATCATCTATTTCATTTGAGCGCCAGATTTTACCGGTTTCTGTATCAATAGCTAACATTTCACCAGGTGCTACACGACCTTTTTCTACGACATCTTTTTCATCGTAGTCCCAGATACCCACTTCAGATGCTAATGTAATTAAACCATCTTTAGTGATCACATAACGTGCTGGGCGAAGACCATTTCGGTCAAGGTTACAAGCGGCATGACGACCATTCGTCAATACTATGCCAGCAGGCCCATCCCATGGTTCCATGTGCATGGAGTTAAATTCGTAGAAGGCTTTTAAGTCTTCATCCATGGTTTTATTGTTTTGATATGCGGGCGGAACTAATAAACGCATAGCACGGAATAAATCCATACCACCGGCTAAGAATAATTCCAGCATATTGTCTAGTGAAGATGAGTCAGAGCCCACTTCATTTACAAATGGTGCGGCATCAGCTAAGTCAGGTAGTAATGGAGTTTTGAATTTACCAGAACGAGCTTGTGCCCAATCACGGTTACCGCGGATAGTATTTATTTCACCATTGTGCGCCAAAAAGCGGAATGGTTGAGCTAATGGCCAGCGAGGTAAGGTGTTGGTTGAAAAACGTTGGTGAAATACACAGATAGACGATTGCATATCTTCATCTGCTAAGTCTAAATAAAACTTAGGCAAGTCACCAGCCATGACAAGTCCTTTATAGACAGTCACAGTATTAGATAAACTGGCTATATAAAACTCAGAGTCATCTTCTAATCGTTTTTCAGTACGACGGCGAGCCATAAACAAACGACGGCCTAGATCTTCTGTTCGCCAACCTGGAGGAGCATTGACATAAATTTGTTCAATTTGTGGTACGCAGCTTACAGCTAAGTCACCCAAAATTGAATTGTCGGTAGGCACTACACGCCAACCCACTACTGAAAGAGTTTCTTTCTCTAGCTCTTCAGCTAGGATGTCTCGAGCTACTTGGGCTAAGGCCTCGTCTGGGTTTAGGAAAATCATTCCCACCCCATATTTCTGGCTTAACTTCCAATTATTTTCTGCTGCAACTTTTTGAAAAAATGCATCAGGCTTTTGTAACAGTAAACCACAGCCATCGCCCGTGATGCCATCAGACGCTATTCCGCCCCTATGTTGCATACGGTCAAGACCTTCAATTGCGGTACTGACTAATTTGTGACTTGGTTCGCCTTGAGTATTGGCGATTAATCCAAATCCACAATTATCCTTTGAATCGTTAGGATGATATAAACTCATTTAATGTAAACTCCTTCAACCATCGACTGGGCGAGTGTTAATATGTTTATGTGCTGCTAATAATACACCAAAGAACCATATAAAAACCTGATTTAGCTTCGCGCCTTACCTAATGCTTTTTCTTCGTAATGATTATTGAGGATGCCTGTCGACTATCGAATATTTATACTAAGCAGGTTGTGTAAAATACCGAGTATCAAAATATAAATCAAATTTCATGTACAGGTGAATTGAAAATAATTTTAACCTGAAACTGAAATTCAGCATAAACTCAATATAAATCAGCTTCTTATGTTGAATGTGGGGCTTGGTTATAAGCTATAAAAAAAAGCTTATTTTTAATGAATAATGTTATATAAAGGTTAAATTTTGTGGTATTTTGTGTTATTGGGTTTGCGTTGTTTAGAATAAGTATTCACTTTTAGGGCATAAATAGTCTTTTTCGCTGTGTGTTATATTGTTTAATACTAGCCTAAGTTTTGATCCTAGAGACATTCTTGGTAGCATGTCGCCGGTTAAATTACATTAGCATTTAATTATTTGCACAAACGGCTAATATTGCTTAGCCGAATAGACCTAATCAGAGACCCTAATTATGCCAAATAGTTCAACAGTAGTAGATCCTTGGGTGATACGTTTTGCAAAATTTATCATTCGTTTTGGTGCTGTTAAAGCCAGTATATTTTTTGTCATCCTTACCTTAATTTTTACCTTTCTTGGTACATACTTCTTGCGAACTTTGCTAGATGGTAGCGTACAAGCTGAAGATTTTATTGGTGCCATACTCTTATCATTATTGAGTGCTCCTTGGGTCTTATGGTTTTTTAGTGAGTTAGTTAAACAACTAGAACAATCAAGGGTGAGTCTAAAAGAGGTAGTTTCTCAGCTAGAAAAACTACTTGAAGAAGATGAATTACTTAATCGCACTTTACAAAATAATATCAAACAGCTTAACCACGAAATTGAGCAAAGAAAAAATGCTCAATTAGAGCGTGAAGATATGTTTACTGATTTAGAACGAGAAATCGAAGATAAATCAGAAAAAGAACAACAAGCTATTAGATTGTCCACTTTATTGCGTTCAATTATCGATGCCTCTCCAGATCTAATTTATTATCGAAATCCAGAAGGACAGTTTGCTGGCTGTAATAAAATCGCTGAGCAAATGACAGGTAAAACAGAAAAAGACATAATTGGTTTGACGCCGCATGAAGTGTTCGATGAAGAATTGGCCAATCAAGTCGTCACAAGTGACCATTACGTATTAGAAAATAACGTGAGTGTAAAAGAAGAGATTTGGTTACGTTTTGCTGATGGCAAACGCCGATATTTCGAAATGTGTCGAGTACCATTTTATAACGCAGATAATACGTTGCTAGGTTTATTGGCTTTTGGCCGTGACATTACTGAACGTAAACAAGCTGAAGAAGCGGTTGCTAAGGCAAGTAAAGACAAAACTAAGTTTATCGCTACTATCAGTCATGAATTAAGAACGCCGCTTAACGGAATCGTAGGTCTAAGTAGAATGCTTAGAGATACTAAATTGACTGATGAGCAATTTTCTTGGGTAAGTACTATTTACGCCAGTGGTATTACCTTGGGTAATATTTTTAATGATATTATTGATTTAGATCGTCTTGATCGAGATAGATTAGAGTTATCTTTAAAAACAGTGTCGATTCAAGACTTCACCAATGAGTTAGGCAGCATTATTGACTTGCTGGCTAAAGATAAAGATTTGGCATTTGAGGCGCAGGTGGTAAAGCCAATTCCTGCCTTGGTAGAAGTTGACGGAACACGTTTAAGGCAAATTCTCTGGAATTTGTTGTTTAATGCAGTGAAGTTTACGCAAAAGGGTAAAGTTTCATTACAAGTCTCGTCAGAAGTTATTGATAATCAAAATAGCATGGTTATCTTCAAAGTCTGTGATACAGGTGTGGGTATACCTGAAGATGATTTAAAGAAAATATTTGCTATGTATTATCAGGTTAATTTACCCGAACATCAAAGCGCTACTGGAACAGGTATTGGATTAGCTATTTGTCAAGAAATGGTGTCTCTGATGCATGGCGACATATCGGTCAGCAGTGTTAAAGGGCAGGGAACCTGTTTCACAGTTAAGTTACCTTTAGCCATTAGTCAAAAACCCATCCAAGTTGAAGCATTAAAAGTTACGGGTTTACAGATATTATTGGTTGAAGATATAGAACTGAACGTTATGGTGGCTAAAGCCTTACTTGAGAAATTAGGCCAGAATGTTGATGTTGCTATGACAGGTACTGAAGCAATAGAAAAAGCTAGAGATAAACAGTACGACTTAGTCCTTTTGGATATTCAATTACCAGACATGACTGGTTTTGATGTGGCTAATGTGATGCATGAAGAAAGTTTAGTCGAACAAACTAGTATCGTGGCTTTAACTGCAAATGTGATTAAAACTCGTCAAGAATACCTAGATAACGGTATGGATGATGTTATTGCAAAACCAGTGAAAAAGAGTCGGATTATAGAAGTGTTTAATAGTTTGTTCTGTGAGCAGCCTGCTGAACCACATAATCCTGGTGATATTCCGAAGGTCGGGCAATTTGATACCATTCTAGATATCGATTTATTACAAATGCTGGTTGATACCATAGGCCATGAAATGGTCAGGAACAGTGTAAAAGTATTCCAGGATAATATGCCTGAATATTTGGAAATATTGCAGCTGAGTTTAAGTGCCGATGAAAAAGATGAGGTGTGTTCTCAAGCACATAAAATCAAAGGTGCAGCCAGTTCTGTAGGTTTAGCTAGAGTACAAAAAATAGCGAATGAAATTCAGCAAGGAGATCATCCAGCATGGTGGGAAAATGTTCACGACTGGGTAGAGCAACTTAATGAAGCCGCAGAAAAGGATATACAAAAATTAGTAAATTGGTTAGGTCAACAAAACGTTGACGATTAATTTCATTTTGAAAATGCAGTTTTAACCTTTACAGGTTAAAATTACTGATAGTTTTTTTTAATTTATAATATATTTAGGTTGTTTAGATAATGTCTACATTTGACCCGATTGATCATTCACACCGTCGCCGTAATCCTTTAACTGGGGATTGGGTGTTAGTTTCACCACATAGAGCCAAAAGACCTTGGCAGGGGCAAGTAGAAAAGCCTCAAGTAACAGACAGTGTCGCTCATGATCCTAATTGTTATTTATGTTCAGGTAATACTCGTATCAACGGTGAAATCAATCCAAAATACGACGGAACTTTCGTATTCACTAATGACTTTGCTGCATTAATGAAAGATACCCCCGCCTCTGAACAATCGAATGATGATTTGTTTACTCTAGAAGCGGCAAGAGGCACTAGCCGTGTAATTTGTTTTTCTCCAGAGCATAATAAAACTTTGCCTGAACTTACCCTTCCCGCATTAGAAGGAGTGATTCAAACTTGGCAGGAACAAGTTGCTGATTTATCAAAAGAATATGTTTGGGTACAAGTATTTGAAAATAAAGGTGCCGCTATGGGCTGTTCAAATCCGCATCCCCATGGACAGGTTTGGGCCAACGATTTTGTGCCAAACGAAGTGGCGAAAGCTGAAAAAAGTCAAAAAGCCTATTTCGATAAACATAACAGTTCTTTACTGTTAGATTATGCTAACAAAGAATCGGCTGATGGCTCACGTACTGTAGTAGAAACCGAACATTGGATAGCAGTGGTTCCATATTGGGCTGCTTGGCCATTTGAAACTCTATTAATGCCTAAATTTACTTGCCCCAGATTGACAGATGTCAATCCTGAGCAGAGAGCCGATTTAGCTGTTGCGTTAAAAAAATTGACTAGCCGTTATGATAATTTATTCCAATGCTCTTTCCCTTACTCTATGGGCTGGCATGGAGCGCCAAATAATTTAGATAATACTGATCATTGGCAGGTACATGCTCACTTCTATCCTCCATTATTACGTTCAGCAACCGTGCGTAAATTTATGGTGGGTTATGAAATGATGGCAGAACCACAAAGAGATCTAACAGCAGAACAAGCGGCTGCACGTTTACAAGAGTTAAGCGATGTTCACTATAATGAGTCAGCAGGAGAATAATTAAAAATGGCTAATATTTCACAAACAATGCTGACAAAATTGGATGCAGTTTATACCGATACTTTTGGTGTAGCACCAGCTCGACATTTTCAAGCTCCAGGCAGAGTTAATTTAATCGGCGAACATACTGATTATAATGATGGTTTTGTTTTACCTTGCGCAATTGATTACCAAACTCTGGTAGCTGTTACACCTAGAGAAGATCAAATCGTACGTGTGGTAGCAGTTGATTATGGCAACGAAAAAGACGAATTTGCTCTAGATACCAAAATTGAAAGTCATCCTACTCAATTATGGAGTAATTATGTTCGAGGTGTAATCAAACATTTACAACTTAGAGGACATCAATTAAAAGGCGCAGATATTGCAATTACTGGTAACGTGCCGCAGGGCGCAGGTTTAAGTTCTTCTGCTTCATTAGAAGTTGCTATCGGTGAAACTTTCCGCCAGCTATATAACTTATCCTTAAGTAAAGCGGATGTGGCTGTAAATGGGCAAGAAGCTGAAAACCAATTTGTTGGTTGTAACTGTGGGATCATGGATCAAATGGTTAGCTCTTGTGGCTCTGAATTGAATGCATTGTTACTCGATTGTCGTTCTTTAGAAACTCAGTTAATTTCTATGCCGAAAGAATTATCAGTGATGATCATTAACTCAAATGTTAAACGTGGTTTAGTCGACAGTGAATATAATACGCGTCGTGAGCAGTGTGAAGAAGCTGCTAGTGTTCTTGGCCTTAAAGCGTTGCGTGATATTAGTCTAGCTGATCTACAAGCAAATAAAGATAAGTTGTCTGAAGTGGTATATAAACGTGCTCACCATGTTGTTTCTGAAAACGAACGCACTTTATTAGCCGCTGATGCCTTACGTGCTGGAGATGCCGCTAAATTATCTGCATTAATGGCTGAATCGCATTTTTCTATGCGTGATGATTTTGAAATTACCGTTGCCCCTATCGACTTTGTTGTGAAAACACTACATGACTACTTAGGCGATAAAGGTGGTGCACGTATGACTGGAGGTGGTTTTGGCGGGTGTATGGTCGCACTAATGCCTCACGATATGGTTGATGGTGCTAAGCAGTTAATTGAAGATAAATACCAAGCTGAGACTGGTTATAAAGAAACCATTTATATCTGTAGTGCTAGTGACGGTGCTGGTGAAGTTCTTTAATCCCGTTCTGAATTAAATCCTAAATAAAAAAGCCCAGATAATATCTGGGCCAAAAATATACTAGGAAAACACACATAAAACTAAACACACTAATTCAGACTGGCTGTTTTGTATTTAGTTCAATTATTCAAAAATAAAATCCTATAAATTTAACTATCTGCTCATTGTAATGCCGAATGTTAGGCAAAAAAAAGCCCAGATAATATCTGGGCTAAAAATATACTAGGAAAACACACATAAAACTAAACACACACAAAGTCAGACTGGCTGTTTTGTATTTAGTTCAATTATTCAAAAATAAAATCCTATAAATTTAACTATCTGCTCATTGTAATGCCGAATGTTAGGCAAAAAAAAAGCCCAGATAATATCTGGGCTAAAAACATACTAGGAAAACACACTAAATATGACTTGTGCTGTTCTATTTAGTTCAATAAATAATACAAATAAATTCGGGCTAATAGTCAAAAACGCTTAATTTTTTTGTAGAGGGTTCTAACAATAAGACTCAACTGTGTTGTAAACGGGTATAAAGAGCGAGCAAAAAAAAGCCCAGTTAATATCTGGGCTAAAACATACTAGGAAAACACACATAAATAGGACTAGCAGTTTTGTATTTAGTTCAACTATTCAAAAATAAAATATGATTTAATTCTAGTTCATGATTTGTTGGTACCTATTGGACAGTTTACGCACTCTCCATCTAAAACAACTTTCTTTTCTTTAAGCAAAAAAAAGCCCAGATAATATCCGGGCTAAAAACATACTAGGAAAACACACATAAAACTAAACACACACAAAATCAGACTGGCTGTTGTGTGTTTAGTTCAATTATTCAAAAATAAAATCCTAATAATTCAACTATCTGCTCATTGTAATGCCGAATGTTAGGCAAAAAAAAGCCCAGATAATATCTGGGCTAAAAACATACTAGGAAAACACACATAAAACTAAACACACTAAATATGACTTGTGCTGTTCTATTTAGTTCAATAAATAATACAAATAAATTCGGGCTAATAGTCAATACAGTTTTTTGTTGTTTGTAGAATGCTCAAACTCCAATACTTTACTGGTTTGAGAGCTGAGATAAGTTACGGGTAAAAAAAAGCCCAGATAATATCTGGGCTAAAAACATACTAGGAAAACACACACAAAACTAAACACACCAAATATGACTTGTGCTGCTCTATTTAGTTCAATAAATAATACAAATAAATTCGGGCAAATAGTCAAAAACGCTTAATTTTTTTGTAGAGGGTTCTAACAATAAGACTCAACTGTGTTGTAAAAAGGTATAAATAGCGAGCAAAAAAAAGCCCAGATAATATCTGGGCTAAAAACATACTAGGAAAACACACACAAAACTAAACACACCAAATATGACTTGTGCTGCTCTATTTAGTTCAATGAATAATACAAATAATTGTGGTTTATTTGATAAGCCTTTGCATTGCCAGTAAATATGCATTCTGTAGCTTGATTAAATCGTCAGAAAAAGTGAAGCCCAATGTTTAAATACTTTTAGCTAAGCTAGCCAAGCTCTGTTTTGATAGGCTTTATACCAATCTAGCTAAAAAACTGATCTCTGAGTGTACATTTATTAGAGTTGGTATTAACACTCATAGAGCTGCATTATGTTTTGCGCATCAAGCCATTAGTAAAATTAATGAGAGATATAAAACCTTATTCATATTTCTTCCTTTTAATTGAAGGGGTAAAACATATGAAGCAGCTGAAAAACAAATAGAACAATTTTATTAAGATAACTAGCAGTGTCTGCTCAGATATTTTGTTAATCTGAAAATTATTAGATTAAAAAGTTAAGCATCTATGAAAAAGAATATCATGACATTACTGGTTTGTATGATTTTATGTTCTTGTATTATACGCCCCAATGTAACTGAGAGAAGTGATTCCGTCGCCATAAAGCAAGGGCTCTACATGGGAAACCAACAAGATTTACATGTGTACTTATTGATTGGTCAATCTAATATGGCAGGTCGAGCTCCTTTGTTAGCTGAGCAATATAATGTGCTTGAAAATACTTTATTACTAGATGCTAAAGGGCAGTGGCAATTAGCAACAAATCCATTAAATCGATATTCTAGTATTCGTAAAAATTTAGTGATGCAGAAATTAGGTGTGGGTTACTCTTTCGCAAATACCCTGTTACAAGATTTATCTAAGCGTCAACCGCAAGTTAAAATTGGCCTAGTAGTGAATGCTAAAGGCGGTTCTAGTATTAGCGAATGGCAGCCAGATAAACATTTTTATCAACAAGCACTTCAACGAGTCAGACAAGCTCAACAAACAGGTACCTTAAAAGGAATATTATGGCATCAAGGAGAGACGGACTTTGAAGACACTGACTACCTTAATAAGTTAGTCAGCTTAGTGAATAATTTAAGAGCCGATTTGAATCTACCCGAATTACCTTTTGTTGCAGGGCAAATTAATCAAACAGAGTTAATTAATCAACAAATTGCACAGCTTCCAAAGCAATTAAAGTTTACTGATTTTGTCAGTGCAAAAAACCTTACAGCCATGGACAGGTGGCATTTTGATAATGATAGTATGCTCTTATTAGGTGAAGGTTACGCTAAAAAAATGATGAAAATTCAATGATTACTGCTTTTTAGGGGGATTAGTGCGAGTTAACAATACTATGCAGATTCCACCTAAAATTAACCCACTAGATAGGGTTAAATGCCAGCCTATGGCTTCATTAACAAATAATACGCCACCCAGTGCAGCCCAAATGGGAACAGATAGTTGACTAACTGCTGCAACACTGGGTTTTAGGCTTGGTAATACATGATACCAAAGACTATAACCTAGGCCCGAAGCTAAAATACCTGAGCCTAAAGTGTAAGTTAAACCAAGCCAGCTGATAGTTGAATCATTAAATATATAGACAGCGATTAAACACAATATTGAAATAGGCAGCAAACGTACAAAGTTGCCTAATGTGTCTTTAAGAGGTTCAGTGGATTTAGCTCCGATCAAACTGTAAAACCCCCAAGCAATACCTGCTGCAATCATCAATAAACAGCCAATGATGCTAGGTTTTTCTAACTCAGGATAAACAAAATAAATAAAGCCGATTAACGATAATAATATGCCAGTTAATTCGTAGCGGTTTAATTTATGTCCGGCCAACCAGCCTTTAAACAACATAGTAAATTGAACGCTGGCAAATAAAGCTAAGGCCCCTGTTGCTGTGCTGACTGTTAGATAAGCAAAAGAAAATCCAGCTGCGTAAATGAGCAAATAAAATGCTCCAGCACGGCTTCCATAGTGCCTGATTGAATTAAATTGACTAGGTGTTTTGGCGACCACTATAAAAAATAAAATCGCAGCCGCAGAGATCAATCTAATGGCAGTAAAGCTGATGGGATCGACTTCTTCAACGGCTAGAGCTAAACGGCACAAGACCGAATTCGCAGCAAAAGCAAATAGGGCAATTAAGCTATAACTAAAAGTATCTAGAGAGCGCAAAATTACAATAACAACCAGGTTGCTGTACCTAAAAAGGCAAATATGCCAACCACGTCAGTAATAGTGGTTAAGATAACACTTCCTGCTAGTGCTGGGTCAATGTTTAACTTACGCATGATCATGGGTAAACTTGCCCCTGCTAAACCTGCAGCCACCATATTAATCATCATGGCGAAAGCAATGACAGCACCTAACATAAAATCTTGTTTCCATAAGGCAATTACAGTGGCAATTAACACCGACCAAATGATGCCATTTAAGATACCAATGGCTAATTCTTTACTAATTAACCATCTCGCATTACGAGCCGTTACATGACCTAAAGCCATACCGCGTATCACTAAAGTGAGGGTCTGATTACCGGCGGCACCGCCCATACTAGGTACGATTGTATTAAGGATTGCTAATACTGCTAATTCACTTAGTGTTGTTTCAAATAAATCGCTGACTGCTGCAGCCATTAGTGCAGTAAATAAGTTGACGCCTAACCATAAACTACGTCGCTGAGTACTTTTAACTACGGGGGCAAAGGTGTCTTCTTCGTCATCTAAACCGGCCATACTCATCATGGAGTGTTCGGCGTCTTCACGGATAATATCAACCACATCATCTATGGTGATCCGGCCTAACAAGTGATTATTTTTGTCGACTACTGGTGCTGATAACCAATTATATCGTTCAAATAAATTGGCTACTTCACCATCTTCCATGTCTACGGGAATTGAAATCGAGTCTTTAATTAAAGATTCAACGGGGGTGTCAGGAGCGGCCGTGATTAATCTAGTAATGGCCACACCACCCATTAATTTATCTTCACTGTCTACTACATACAAAGTATCTGTATGTTCAGGCATATCACCTTTTAGCCGTAGATAACGCAGAATTACGTCAACATTAATTTTATGACGAAGGGTAATGGTATCTGTATTCATGATGAAACCAGCGGTTTCCTCACCATAAGATAAGCCTAATTCGGCTCTTTGCCTGTCCTGTTCGTCCATGGTTGCCAGTAAATCCTGAGAAACTGATTCGGGTAGAGTGCTGAGTGTTTCCACCAAATCATCAGTGTCCATCTCTTCGAGGGCGTCTGTGATTTTCTCCGGCAACATTGTATCTATGATGCCATTACGGACATCTTCAGATAATTCTTCTAATACATCACTATATAAATCAGGTTCAATTAGTGGCCATAAAATTAAACGACTACGGCTACGACTTGATTCCAAAAGCAAAGCAATGTCACAAGGCTGCAGTTGTTGCAGCATGTCTTTTACTAGCCCTGTATTATCATCTGCTAGTGCATCATCGATAGCATGAAGTTGGCTTTTTGTGCTTTTAGTTTTGAAGGTCTCTGGCATGAATTACAAATATTTACCCAATTAATAGAAAGATGAAATGATGATAGCGCATTGGATACACGCCCATAGTTTAATCGATAGTCGGCTGTAGGTCAGTACAAATTTTCTGAAGTTTTTGTTAAAAAGCAAAAGTATGCGCAGCTTATAAGTGACGAAGTCATGCTTGGTGTGCGAAGCACATTAAAGATTCTTATTCTTCCTCATTAAACTTATCAACAATCAGGCTTTCTACCGCGTCCAAGGCTGCTTGGGCATCTTTGCCTTCACTGACGACTTTAACTTCTTCACCTTGGTGGCTTTCTAACATCATTAGGCCTAACACACTATTGGCAGAGGCTTGTTTATCGCCTTGATATAAGGTGATTTCAGCATCAAATTGAGTGGTTAATTTTACTAATTGTGTTGCTGCTCGGGCGTGCAACCCTAGCTTATTGACAATAAGCAGTGTTTTTTCAATCCTTGGCATAGTTTACCTATTTAGTTCGCGGTGGCGAATTTGTACATCTGGATGTGAGTCACTAAACGTTTTAGCTAGGATTTCGGTGACATAGACAGATCTATGTTGGCCGCCTGTACAGCCTATTGCTATGGTCACGTAACTACGATTGTTTCTTTCTAAGTGGGGTAACCAAGTAGAAATTAAATTTTGAATTTGCCAAATAAATTTAGTCACTATAGGTTGTGAACCTAAGAATATTTGTACAGGACTGTCGAGACCTGTTAATTGTTTGAGATCTGGCTCCCAGTGCGGGTTAGGTAAAAAGCGGGCGTCAAATACGTAATCTGCGTCTTTGGGAATGCCATATTTAAAACCAAATGATTCAAACACTAATACTAATCTAGAACTTTTTTTACCCAAAATCCTTTCACGTACTATTTCAGCTAATTGGTGAACTGATAACTGATCGGTATCTAAATAAAGGTCAGCCCGTTCGGCAATAGGGGCTAATAATTTACTTTCAGCTTGGATCGCATCAGACAACGATTTATTTTGTTTAGACAGTGGGTGTAAACGTCTAGTTTCACTAAAACGTTTAATCAAAATATCATCACTGGCATCTAGATAAAGTATGGTTAGATTCCATGTAGAAGGTAAATAATCGAGAATTTCCACTAGCTCGTTAGTGTCTTTCGGTAAGTTTCTTACGTCGATACTTACTGCCACTTGATCGTATTCATCTACCACTGTGTGGGTCAGAGTGGGCAACAAGTTAACTGGGATATTGTCTACACAATAGTAACCGAGATCTTCCAATGCTCGTAATACTACAGATTTACCTGAGCCTGATCGTCCGCTGATAATGATGAGTTTCATTTAGCTCATAACCTCAAATAGTTCTTGATTAGTTTTTGCACTGCGAATTCTATGTAATGTATCTTTGTTCGTTAATTTTTGGGCAATCGCAGATAAAGTACCTAAGTGTTCGGATGCTTTTTCTTCTGGCACTAAAATAGCAATAAAAATATCTACAGGTTGATTGTCAATAGCATCATAGGGAATAGGTGTTTCACTGGTGACCACTATGGCTAAGACATTTTCTAGATCTTTTAATCTACCATGGGGGAGGGCGATACCATTGCCAATCCCAGTGCTACCCATTTTTTCTCTGCCGGTTAAACTGGCCAGTATGGTTGCTTGATCTATGTTGCTAATCACTTGAGACGCCGTTTGGCTAATGAGTTCAAGTACTCTTTTTTTACTAGTGCCCTGAACTGCACATAAAGTGCAGTCAGGGTGAAGAATGTCTTTAATTTCCATTATGGGATTCTATAGTTAATGGCGTTTGACTTTTTCCTTATGCCTAATCACTTGTCTATCAAGTTTATCGATTAAGCCATCTATTGCTGCATACATATCTGCATGCTCAGATGTTGCGAACACCTCCGTTCCACTGAGGTGTAATGTAGCTTCGGCTTTTTGACTAAGCTTTTCTACATTTAAAATTACGTGCACATTGTTGATATGATCAAAATGTCGTTCTAACTTGGTGAATTTAGTGTCGACATAGTCTCTCAAAGAATCTGTAATATCTACATGATGACCAGTAAGGTTAATTTGCATATCGCCTCTTCCTTCTAAAATTCGCCTATAATAGGCTCTTACGTTGGTTAGACGGGGGTATCAATAATGATTCCCGGTATTTTGCTATTGTTCGCCTGGCCACTTGTATACCTTGGTCGGCCAACAATTGTGCAATTTTGCTGTCGCTTAAAGGTTTACTTGGCTTTTCAGCTGCGACCAGCTTTTTGATCAACGCTCTAATGGCTGTTGATGAACATTCTCCGCCCGCATCTGTTGCTACATGGCTTGAGAAAAAATATTTAAGTTCAAAAATACCTCTAGGTGTATGCATATACTTTTGCGTGGTTACTCGTGAAATAGTCGATTCGTGCATGTCCACCATTTCTGCCACATCATTTAACACCATAGGTTTCATCATTTCGGGACCGTGTTCAAAAAATCCCATTTGTTGTTGTACTATACAATTAGATACTTTTAATAAGGTTTCGTTCCGACTCTCAACACTTTTAATAAACCATTTGGCTTCTTGTAAATGAGAACGAATAAATTGGCTATCAGAACTGTTTTTGACACTTTTACTCATGGCTGCATATTGCTGATTTACGTTCAGCTTTGGCAAACTGTCTGGGTTAAGTTCAACGGCCCAGCGACCATTTTTTTTGCTTACCGATACATCTGGAATAACGTATTCTGGTTCTCCAGTAACGATAGCCGTACCCGGACGAGGGTTGAGCGTTTGTAGTAAACGCATGGCTTCTCGTAACTCTTCTTCTTTTAGACGAGTTTTACGCATTAAGGTACGATAATCTTTACTACCAATCAGATCACAATAGTCGGTAATTAACATTTTGGCTTCTGCTAGCCATGGAGTTTCAGCTGCAAACTGTTTTAATTGAATCAGTAGGCATTCTTGTGCGCTTCTGGCGCCAGAGCCGATTGGATCGAGCATTTGAATACGTTTAAGTACCACTTCTACTTCATCTAACTCAATTTCTTCATCGTCCATGCTGGCCAATACTTCTTCTGTGCTGATGGTTAAATAACCACCTTCATCAATAGAATCAATAATGGCGATAGCTATGGCTTGATCGTTATCGCTGAAATGGGTCAGGCGCACTTGCCAAAGTAAATGGTCTTGAATATTGTCAGTGGTCTCACCTTGGAAAATTTGGTCGTCATCATGTGACGGGCCAGAACTGCTAACAGGTGAAGGCGCTGGGGCAGATG
Source organism: Paraglaciecola sp. L3A3 (assembly GCF_009796765.1). Classification (NCBI taxonomy): domain Bacteria; kingdom Pseudomonadati; phylum Pseudomonadota; class Gammaproteobacteria; order Alteromonadales; family Alteromonadaceae; genus Paraglaciecola; species Paraglaciecola sp. L3A3. The sequence goes on along the minus strand of NZ_CP047023.1, from coordinate 4,632,054 downwards.
AAGCACTTAAATATTCATCCCAAGTGCTATCTAATGGTAAGTCTTCTGGAATATCGTTGTTTTGTAAAGCATCGCCTGAGTCAATATTGTCGACATTGACCTCTGAAGCGTCATTTGCGCCATTGGCATCATGATTGGTTTCTAAAGCTTTATCACCAGCACTATCAAATTGCTCGTCTACTTCCAATAGAGGGTTTGAATCAAGTGCCTCTTGGATCTCTGTTTGTAAGTCAAGTGTAGACAGTTGCAGGAGCTTAATCGCTTGCTGCAACTGAGGTGTCATTGTGAGTTGTTGGCTAAATTTTAACTGTAAAGAGGGTTTCATTTACTTCTTATGTTTAATTTATGTTTAATTCGTTGTTGATATCAGCCGAGTCAATTTATGGCTAACTATAGCCTGAATTGCTCACCAAGGTATACATCTCTTACACGTTGATCACTTAAAACTTCTTCTGAGGTACCAGATGCAATGAGTTCACCGTGACTTACTATATAAGCTTTTTCGCATACATCTAAGGTTTCACGTACGTTATGGTCAGTAATTAATACACCTATCCCTCGGTCTCGTAAATGTTGAATTATTTTTTTTATATCATTTACTGAAATAGGGTCGACCCCTGCAAATGGTTCGTCAAGTAGAATAAACTCAGGATCTGCTGCCAGTGCCCGAGCAATTTCTACACGGCGGCGTTCTCCACCAGAAAGGCTCATGCCTAAGCTGTTGCGAATATGGTTAATGTTAAACTCATCCAATAATGAGTCAGCCTGTTGTTCTCTTTGTTCTTTGGATAGCTCTTTGCGAGTTTGCAATATAGCCATTAAATTCTGATAAACAGTGAGCTTTCTAAAAATAGAGGCTTCTTGTGGTAAATAACCGATACCTTGTCGGGCTCGGACATGCATGGGTTGTAAAGTTAAAGCTTGTTGATCAATATATATTTCACCCTTATCAAGGGGGACTAAGCCAACAATCATATAAAAGGTTGTGGTTTTTCCGGCACCATTTGGCCCTAACAAGCCAACAATTTGTCCTGTGGATACCTCTAAGCTGACATCTCTAACAACTTGTCGTGATTTATAAGACTTGGCTAAATGAGAGGCTTTTAATACGGCCATTAAGGTTTTGATCCCTGTTGTTTGACGCTGTTAACTTTGTTTTTAGATTCGGGTTGGAAAATTGTAATAACCCGACCACTTTCTTGATTATTGCCTTGAGCAATGATTTGTTCAAGCTCCATGTTGAACATAATCGAATTACCTTTCACACTGCTGGAGTTTTGTTCGATTTGTGCATCACCTTTAAGTGATAAAGAGCGAGTATCTCTTCTGTACATGATTTCTTTAGCTTTGGCGGTAACTTTACTACCATCTTCCTGCTGCTGAGAATATTCTGCTGGATTGCCTGTGGCAATGAATATTTCATTTCCCTCACCTTGGCTGGCATCTACTTTGACTTCATCGGCGGTCACGACAAGGCTGCCTTGGCTAATTTGAACATTACCACGATATATAGCTTGCTTATTAATGCCATCACCTTCTTGATAATTAGAGGCAACTTTGATGGTTTGAGTAAAGTCTTCCTTGCCGGCAAATGCTGATGTCGACACTAAAATTGCAAGAACTAACTTAGTCTTGAGAAGATGGCTGGTAAACGGTTTTAACATGATCTAGTAACTCGTATTTTTGGGTTTCAAGGCTAACGGTAAAGCCGTTGCTGTTAATGACATAGTTTGGACCGATAATTTCTACAGCCTGATCTGAGGTCATGGTTTTGTCAATTAAATTTATTTCTACAAAACTGGTACGTATGGTTTGAACATAACCATCTTTATTTAAGCTCTTGATTTCGACATCGTTCTCGAATTGTAAACGTTGGTCTTCGTATAAGGTGCCTTCTTGTGCATTGACTTGCCAAGGATGTTCGGTTTGAGAAAATAGCAAATATTCAGGCTGCTTAAAGAGGGTAAATCCTAATAAATCATAGTTTTCCATATATTCTGCAAAAACTTGATGATTGATTTTACCGGTTTTATCGTAAAGAGTGCTACGCATTTTTTTGGCTTGATAATTTGGGATCCAAGCTTCTTCTGTTTGTGAAATGGGGATTATTTCTTCTTTTTGTAACCAGCCGGGTAGGCTTAAAGCTAATGCGAGAATAAACAATAAGCCGATACAGACAGTGACTCTATTCATACACTAGAGCCGTGAATTAATTGCAGCTGGTTATTGGCCAGTAAAATTAAATCGCACAATTCTCGTACAGCGCCAAATCCACCTTTTGTCCGGGTAACATAATGGGCACTATTGGCTACAACTGGATGTCCATCTTGTACACACACATTTAATGCGGAAAGTTGGAACATTCCTATATCGGGCATATCATCACCAATCGCAGCCGTTGAGTTAGTATTTAGACCAAGCTCGGCTTGTAGTTTTTCGAGGGCTGGGCGTTTGTTTTCACAGCCTTGTAAAATATGTTTTACCCCTAGAGAAGTCATTCTTGTTTCGACCATATTCGAACTGCGTCCGGTAATAATCGCTACTTCTATACCCATTTTTTGTATGGCTTTTATTCCGTAGCCATCTTTTGTGTGAAAGGCTTTTAGTTCTTCTCCATCTTGACCCATGTATATTCTGCCGTCAGAAAAAACACCGTCAACATCACAGGCCAGTAATTTAATTTTTTTTAATCTTTGCAATAAAGCACTGTTGATTGGGCCATATGGAGTATCAATTGAAGTCATTAAATAATTCCTGCTTGAAGTAATATTTGCATATTGATTGCGCCAATAGGTTTGTTAGCCGCATCCGTGACGAATAAAGAATTAATTTTATGCTGTTGCATCAATTTTAATACCTCAGCCGCGAGCATTTCAGGGGAGGCGGTTATACTATTTTGGGTCATTATTTGTTTGATTGTTGTGTGGTGTACGTCAATTTTGTCATCCAATACTCGACGTAAATCACCATCGGTAAATATACCGACTAATTGACCTGATTGCTCGACAATTCCAGTCATACCAAGCGCTTTATGAGATATTTCGACTAATGCCTGACGTAAAGTGTGTTCAGGAGTGACTAAGGGTAAAGCTTCTCCTTTAACCATGATATCAGCAAGGGATAATAGTAATTTTTTACCTAAAGACCCACCAGGATGTGACAGAGCAAAGTCTTCTGAGGTAAAACCTCTTTCATCTAGTAAGGCAACAGCTAAGGCATCACCCATCACTAGTGTGGCAGTGGTACTTGAAGTGGGGGCTAATCCTAATGAACAGGCTTCTTTGTCCACTTTTATACATAAATTTATATTGGCATATTGACCTAATGTGGATTTGGCATTTGAGGTCATGGCAATAATAGGTACACCTAAACGTTTAACTACAGGAATGAGTGCTAATAACTCAGCTGTTTCACCAGAATTGGAAATGGCTAATAAAATGTCTTGTTCGGTCAACATTCCTAAATCACCATGATTAGCTTCCGCTGGGTGCATGAAAAATGCTGGTGTGCCAGTACTGGCTAATGTGGCCGATATTTTATGACCAATATGCCCAGACTTACCCATGCCACAAACTATGACTTTTCCTTTGCAGGATAAAATAAGCTGGCAGGCTTGTTCGAAAGAATGATCGATATATTGAGTTAACTTCTCAATCGCCTGCTGTTCTATGGTTAATACTCTTAAGGCTGATTTAATAAATTCGCTCATAGTGATCAACTAAATAATAAATATTGATAACCGAAGAAACAGGCGATGAGACAACCACCTTCCACGCGATTAATTCGTCTACTGCCCCTTATGTTAAAGCTAAATACAAGGAGCAATACAGTGAGGCCTATCATCACATAACTATCTCGAGTGGCGGCGTTAGCATCAATAACGCCGGGGGCAATCAATCCAGGCATAGCAAGTACGGCCAAAATGTTGAATATATTGGAGCCAATAATGTTACCTAAGGCGAGGTCGTCTTCGCCTTTTAATACACCTGCCACACAGGCTGCGAGTTCGGGTAGACTGGTACCTATAGCGATTATAGTAAGGCCAATGACAAGTTCGCTTAGTCCAAAGTGGCGAGCAATGATCTCTGCGGATTGGACCATGAAATAAGCACTTAATGGTAGTAAAATCATACCGATAATTAACCAGCTCACAGCTTTTGAAGTAGATACACCTGAGGGTATTTCACTTTCGGCTTCAGGTTGCAAAGGATCGCCTTTCTCCACATGAATCGACATCCAAGCTAAAGCACCAATAACTACAAAGAATAAAACGATTAATATTATGCCTTCTAAACGTATCAGTTCATAATCAGCAAGAAAATAAACTGCTAATAAAGAGACGGCTAAAAGCAAAGGCATTTCTTTTTTTAAGGTACTTGAAGCAATGGAAAGAGGTTTTAGTAAAGCTGTAATTCCAAGTACAAGAGCAATGTTTGTGATATTTGAGCCAATTGCGTTGCCGACAGCGGTATCTGTGCCACCATTAAATGAAGCTGTGGCAGCAACCATTATTTCTGGGGCAGAAGATCCCATTGCGACTATAGTTAGACCTATTATCATAGGTGAAACCCCTATGTTTTTAGCCAGTACTGATGCGCCAAATACAAATCGGTCAGCAGCCAAACTTAATACTACTAACCAGACAAGAAAATAACATGCTTCTAAAATCACAAACGTTCACTTCTTTTAATCATAAGAGCCTAGTGCTAATTGTCGCAAAAAGTTAGCTGGTTTCATATGAATAAAGAATAAAAAAAAACGTCACTATAGGTTTGAGGCTTTTTATGCAGAAAACTAACTCAATTAACGCTTGGGCTAAGTTGAAATAGATATTTGACGGATATTATGCTGAATAATATTGAGTAAAATGGAAAAGGCTTGGAACTTAATGTTCATAAATCGCACAAACACAGTTAAGGTGCAGTGGTTAAGTTTATGTTCAGCAAAATTAATTATACTTTGTTACTTATTCTTTTTGTCCTTTTAGCAGGAAAACGAATACAATACACGGCTGATGAAGGGTTTTTTTTTGACCCATGTGTTTAACTAATTTGGAATTCCCATCTTTTAATGGAAAATTTGATTGAAATAGACAATCTAACGTTTAGCCGCAACGGCCGTATTATCTATGATGATATTTCTTTGCGTATTCAAAAAGGTAAAACAACCGCCATAATGGGGCCAAGTGGCATAGGTAAAACCACTATGTTACGACTTATGGGAGGGCAGCTTACCCCTGATAAAGGAGACATTCGTTTTAAAGATGAGTCTATTCCTGGCATGAGCCGAAATAGATTATTTGAAGTTCGCCGACAAATGAGTATGTTGTTTCAAAGTGGTGCGCTTTTTACCGACATGTCTGTATTTGATAATGTAGCGTTTCCTTTGCGTGAGCATACTAAATTATCTGAAACTCTTATTCACACAGTGGTGATGTTAAAATTACAGGCTGTGGGACTGAGAGGAGCAGCTCAACTTATGCCTGCTGAGTTATCTGGTGGTATGGCTAGACGGGCAGCACTTGCCAGAGCGATAGCGTTAGATCCGGAACTTATCATGTATGACGAACCTTTCGCAGGGCAAGACCCAATTTCAATGGGTGTTTTGGTTAAGTTAATTAAAGCCTTAAATGATGCTCTAAAGTTAACCAGTGTTGTTGTGACTCATGATGTGACTGAAGTATTAACGATTGCTGACTATATCTATATCCTTGCCGAGCGCAAAGTGATTGGTAGTGGTACCCCTGAAGAAATTAGAAATAGCGACTCACCTTTAGTTCAACAGTTTTTGCTGGGACAAGCTGATGGTCCAGTGCCATTTCATTACCCAGCTTCTAATATTACGCAAGCTTTCATAGGAGGAGAACTATGAATTGGCTAGCTAACTTTGGGGCGTCTGCCATTGATAAAATATCTACCTTTGGCCGAGCTTCATTTATGCTGTGGGGAGCGGTTGTTGCTAAACCACAGCCAGCAAAATTAATTCCACTGACAATTAAACAGCTTCATGTTGTTGGTGTGCAGTCTTTGTTAATTATTGTTGTTTCTGGTTTATTTATCGGCATGGTAATGGCCTTACAAGGTTATACCATACTTGTGGGATATGGAGCTGAAGGCAGTTTAGGGCCTATGGTGGCTTTGTCATTATTGCGAGAACTTGGGCCTGTGGTGACTGCATTGTTGTTTGCTGGGCGCGCTGGTTCAGCATTGACTGCTGAAATTGGTTTAATGAAAGCCACAGAGCAACTAAGTAGTTTAGAAATGATGGCTGTTGATCCCTTACGAAGAGTGATAGCTCCTCGTTTATGGGCCGGTATTATTTCAATGCCAATGTTGGCGCTAATATTTAGTGCTGTAGGCATAATTGGTGGCCACTTAGTTGGGGTTGATTGGTTAGGAGTTGATGAAGGTAGTTATTGGTCGATAATGCAATCAACCGTTGATTGGAATAAAGACGTAATGAATGGTGTGATTAAAAGCTTTGTTTTTGCTTTTGTTATCACTTGGATCGCCACTTTCAAAGGGTATGACTCTATACCCACGTCTGAAGGTATTAGTAAAGCAACGACTGAAACAGTGGTGTTCTCATCGTTAGCTGTTTTAGGGTTAGATTTCATTCTAACTGCATTAATGTTCGGAATTGAGTAAAGGAAATGGGAATGAAATCCAGAAAAGCAGAATTGTTGGTAGGTTTTTTTGTTGTGTTGACTATTGCTGCTGGGCTATTACTAGCTTTAAAAGTGGCTAACCAAAGTATGACTAACTCGGGTGATAGTTATATCTTACATGCCAAATTTGATAATATTGGCGGTCTAAAAGAAAGGTCTGCTGTAAAAGTTGGTGGGGTAACCGTTGGTCGGGTGGATCGTATTGCACTGGATCATGATGATTTTACACCCATAGTGACTATGAGTATTTCCTCAGAATTTAAAACATTTCCAGAAACTAGTTCGGTGTCTATATTAACTTCGGGTTTGTTGGGTGAACAATATATTGGTTTTCAACCGGGTTTCGCTATAGACGGCATTGAAAATTTAGCTGATGGTGACTACATAGAAGACACTAAATCAGCATTGGTGTTAGAAGACCTTATCGGTCAATTTTTGTTTGGCAATAACGATTAAGGTATAAAGGAGAGTTTATAGTGTTAAAACGATTGACCCAATTAGTAGTGGGCGGGTGTTTCTTATTTACGTCTGGAATGATTCAAGCAGACGAGTTGAACCCTTACGAAATGATCCAAGTAGTGGCCAATAAAACTTTTGATCGAATTAAAAGTGAACAGCCTGAAATTGAAAAGAACCCAGAATTATTGCGTACCATTATGGAAGAGGAGCTATTACCTCATATTGATTACAATTTCTCTGCTTTAAAAGTGCTAGGTAATAACTTCAAAAAAGTGCCTAAAGATAAAATACCTGAATATATTAGTGTGTTCCGCTCATACTTAATTACCACTTATTCTATTGCTTTATCTTATTATAAAAATCAACAAGTAGAGTTTCAGCCAACTAGAGAAATCGATGATGAAACGGCTGTGACGGTTCGGGCTATTATTAAAGATCCAAACCGCCCTGATATTAATATTTCCTTCAAATTGCGGAAAAACAAACGCACTAATGAGTGGAAAACTTATGACATGGTTGCTGAAGGCATCAGTATGTTATCAAGTAAACAAAGTGAGTTTGAAGCCATCCTACGTAAAGACGGAATTCAAGCGGTCATTGACTTGATGAAAGGTGCGATTGCTAAACCCTTAGTTCTTGAATCTAACAAAAAGGATAGTTAGGTGAAAGCACTTACTGTTGTTGAACAAGGTAGCGGTTATTTTGCCCTGCAAGGTGATTTAAATCGTAATACCGTACCTGCGTTTCAGCAATCTTTACAGGAGCTTGTTCTGTTTAGCCAAGCTTCGCCAAAAGAAATCGCCACATTAGATATGTCTGGAATTGAGCATACTGATACCGCTGGCCTCGCATGGTTAATCAATTTATTAAAAGACTGTAACCAGAAAAACATTAAGTTTGTGATAAAAGATATTCCTGAAACTTTGGTTAATTTAGCAAAAATTAGCGACGTTGATAGCTTTTTGTCGGTACAATAGGCAGTTATTCACCATATTTCGGATCGACAATGGACAATCAACAAATAGAAACATTATTAAAAGAAACTCTTGGACTAGCTGAGGTTCACGTTAGTGGTGAGGGGTCTCACTTTCAAGTTATTGCGGTCAGCGATAAATTTGCAGAGATGAGTCGAGTTAAAAAACAGCAATTTGTATATGCGCCTCTAGCAGAGAAAATTGCCGAAGGTGTGATGCATGCAGTGTCTATTAAAACCTTTACCGAAACACAGTGGAAAAGAGAAAAGTTATTTAATCTTCCTCAATAGTTATCAGCCTGTACTTTCTTCCCCCAGTTATTATCTAAATAGAGTATTGTCATGGACAAATTAATTATAGAGGCTTGCCCGCCTTTACAAGGCACGGTGACTATTTCCGGTGCTAAAAATGCCGCCCTTCCCATTCTTATGTCTGCCATACTTGCTGACTCTATTTGTTATTTTGATAATGTTCCTGAGCTGAGGGATATTCATACTAGTTTATCTTTACTCAGTGAATTAGGGGCTAAGGCTGAACGCATTGATGGTCAATCTGTACAAATTGACCCGAGCCATATTAATAATTTTAATGCCTCTTATGAATTAGTTAAAACCATGCGTGCCTCGATTTTAGTATTAGGTCCATTACTTGCTAAGTTTGGTGAAGCGACAGTATCTTTACCCGGTGGTTGTGCAATAGGTGCTAGACCTGTGAATTTGCATCTGCAAGGTCTGGAACAAATGGGCGCAATTATTGATGTAGATAGTGGTTATATTCAAGCTAAGGTAAATGGAAAGCTACAAGGAGCACATATCTTTATGGATGTGGTCAGTGTAGGTGCCACTGAAAACTTAATGATGGCTGCCTGTTTAGCTGAAGGTGAAACCATACTTGAGAATGCGGCACGCGAACCTGAAATTGTTGACCTTGCCAATTGCTTAAATGCGATGGGGGCAAAAGTGGCAAATGCGGGTAGTGACAAGATCACTATCCAGGGTGTCAATTCTCTGGCTGGGTGCCGTTATAAAGTACTACCTGATCGCATTGAAACTGGTACCTTTCTTATTGCTGGTGCAGTAACTGGCGGTAAAATTCGTTGTGAAAATGCTGCACCACATACTTTGGATGCGGTATTAGATAAATTAGCTAAAGCTGGGGCTAAATTAGAAGTGGGTGAAGATTGGATTGAATTAGATATGACAGGCCGATCCTTAAAAAGTGTCGACATCAAAACTGCTCCCCATCCAGGATTCCCGACTGATATGCAGGCACAATTTGTGGCACTAAATTGTCTTGCTGAAGGGACAGGGGTTATAACGGAGAATATTTTTGAGAACCGCTTCATGCATGTGCCTGAGTTACAACGTATGGGGGCTGCAATTACCTTACAAGGAAACAGTGCTGTCTGTGACGGTAAATCGAAATTAAAAGGTGCGCAAGTGATGGCCACTGATTTACGAGCGTCCGCAAGTTTAGTGATTGCGGGGTTAGTGGCTGAAGGACAAACTAAAGTAGATAGAATCTATCATCTAGATCGTGGTTACGAACATATTGAACGTAAATTAAATGGTCTAGGCGCAAATATACAAAGAGTCAGTGAGTAACAGACTATTTAAGTAGCCGATTACTGCTCTAATTCGGCTACTGTCATTTCTAAGTTTAATTTATTACCATCACGAATTATTTGAAAGCTCACTTTTGAGCCTGGAACTAGGTTAGTAATATAATCTAAGGTACTACGAATACTAGTGGTAGATTTACCGTCCACAGCAATAACCAGATCTTTAATTTGTAAGCCTCCTAAATCAGCTGCGCCGTTTGGACTGACTGAAGTGACATAAATTCCACCTGAGGTAGAGGGTTGCTGTTCAACAGCGGTAAACCCAAGAGCACCACGGATCACTTTGCCATTGGTAATAATATCTTCCATTACCTTTTTGGCTAAAGAATAAGGGATGGCAAAAGACACTCCATCAGCAGCTTCTATGCGATTTCTGCTAACCCGAGTTTTGAAATTCGCATTGGTTATACCAAGTAAGTTACCTTCACTATCTACTAGTGCGCCACCAGAATTCCCTTCACTTAATACCGCGTCTGTTTGAATATAATCAAAATACATATTCAGGCCATTGTTACTGATCCGGCTGATAATACCTTGGGTAACTGTCTGTCCCAAGTTGTATGGGTTACCTATGGCTAGTACTACGTCGCCTACTGCATTAATGTTTTCATTTTGTTGAGGTACAACAGTTAGATTTTCTTCTGAGATGCTTAACACAGCTAGATCAGTGATAGGATCAAAACCAATAATTTGTGCTTCAGCGAGTCGACCATCTTGTAATCCAACAACAATAATATTGTCTTTAGCGGTGACGGCATTTTCAATAACATGCAAACAAGTCAATATGTATCCATCGGCATTCATGATGACGCCTGAACCTAAATTGGTACGTTGTACCGGTTGTCTACGATAATAGCTTGATGCATCTAAACTTTCGCTATAGACATTAACTACCGCGGGACCAGCTGAATTGACAGCTGGGCTGAAGCTTAATTTTTTAGTTTTTTTATCTTTTTGAGAAAAAAAGTCTAGAGGTAATCCGCTACCTTGACGTAAGTCGGGTACAAGAAGCAGGATGATCGAAGAAATGATCACACCTATTACGATAGATTTTAAAATGGATATGAGCAGTCTTGGCACGAGCGGTTGAATCATTGCAGGGCAGATACTCAGAATAATAACACTGAAAACAGCAAGTTGATAGCGGCTTGCATTGCTAAAATACAAGCCGCGTAACTGGTTAAATTAACGAATAACTAAATATATGGAAGCAAGTCCACGTTTAATGTTGAGTGCGATAACGCCTTTTGATTCGTCCAATTCATTGCGTAATTTCATTACTGTATCAACAGGTTTACGGTTAACACCAATAATCACATCACCATCTTGTAGGCCTATTCTGGCAGCGGGAGAGCGATTTTCGAGTTCTGAAATCACCACACCATTATCACCTTGTTTGGTTTTACCATTGGTTAAAACCGCACCTTCAAGAGCTGGATGAATTTCTTTAGCCGCAACAACTGCTTGGGTTGCATCACCAAGTACTACATCAATCACTTTGCGCTTTCCTTTACGTAAAATGGTTAACTCAAGTTTGCTTCCTGCCCCTTTACTGGCAATTTTAGCTCGTAGTTCTTGAAAGCTAACAATCGTTTTACCGTTAATTTCGGTAATGATGTCGCCAGCTTGGATGCCGCCTTTTTCAGCTGCAGAGTCGGGCGTTACTTCACTAACAAATGCACCTTTATTAACATCTAAGTTCATCGCTTCAGCCAATCCTGAGTCAATATCTTGGCCTGTGATACCTAAAAGTCCACGACGTACTTCGCCAAATTCAATGATTTGATCGACTAAACTTTTCATCATGTTTGATGGTATTGAGAAACCAATACCCACGTTACCGCCGTTAGGTCCAAAAATAGCAGTGTTAATGCCAACTAATTCGCCTCGCAAACTGACTAAGGCCCCACCTGAATTACCACGGTTAATTGCTGCATCTGTTTGAATAAAATCTTCATAACCGCCAATATTTAAGCCTGAACGGCCTAATGCACTGACAATCCCTGAGGTCACTGTTTGCCCTATACCAAAAGGGTTACCAATCGCTACTACAAAATCACCAACACGCAAATCATCTGAGTCGGCTAAAGGAACAGCAGTTAAATTTTCTGGCTCTATTTTTAAAAGCGCGATATCACTTTGTGCATCAGCCCCTAATTTTCTAGCTTTGAATTCGCGGCCATCAGTTAATTTAACGGTAATTTCATCAGCGTTATCGACAACATGATTATTGGTTACAACATAACCTTTTTTGGCATCGATAATGACACCCGATCCTAAACCTTTAAATGGACGCTCTTGTACTTGCTCATTTGGCCCACCAAAAAAGTGTTTAAACATCTCTGGTACTTTTTGAGTGGAAACTTGAGTGCCTTCTACAGAAATACTAACTATTGCTGGAGTGGTTTTATCCAACATCGGAGCTAGGCTAGGTATTTCATCTTTATCCGTTGAAAAAAAAGGCAAAGCTGCCTGCGATGACCAACTTATAGCTACAACACAACATGCGACAGCTAAACGATTGACTACTTTATTCATCGATTAATATCTCCATAAACTAAATTAATTAAACAACACAAAGACTGTTTAGGTGTGTAGAAAGTTCCTTACTTAATTTCCTTCACCTGTGAATCTGTTGAACCTGAAAAAAGTCCAGAACTCTCAGAAGAAAAATCTAGTGGTTGTACATTGGCACTATCTTTTTCACGACTGGGGTTCTCACTTTTGTTGCGTAAATAAGTGGTGGCGTGTTCGCCAAAATAATTTAATTTTGCGTCTTCCCCTCCCGATTTTTGGGCGATAACGGCTTGTTCGTAATTAGCTAACTGTTGAGCTAATGCTTCTGATTGTTGACTAATTTGCTGGGCTATATGTTTACTATCTTGTATATGTTGAATAGCTTGTTGGGCCATTATTTCTTGAATAGTTTGTTCATTTTTTGTGTCTTCTTGGCGTTTTTTGTCTGCATCATTGAAATATTTTGCAACAAAGTAACCAATAATACCGCCTAAAATTAATAACAATAATCCTATAAACCAATCCATAACATCTCCTAATCTTAATTACTTTCGCTAACTTGATATAAGTGTACAAGCGCAATGTTTACCTAATATTGTTATTATACCCTTAGCATTTTTAATGCGGTCATTTTATTTGTATTCAAGTGTGATTTTACACAATAGATGGTGGGAAATTTTCAACCTATGATAGAACAAACACCTTGGCAGAAGTATCAAACGGACTTACTTGATGCTGATTTTCAATATGATTCGGCTCAAGAAAATGCGGTTAAAGAGCTGCAACGCTTATTTGAAGAATTAACTCAGCCCGAAAAAAAATTAACTTGGCGGATAAAATTGCAGTCTGCTTTTGGCAAAGGTATGACTAAACCTTCAATCCAAGGGATATATTTTTGGGGTGGGGTAGGTCGAGGTAAAACCTATTTAGTTGATACCTTTTATGAATGTTTGCCCTTTGAAAATAAAATGCGCATACATTTTCATCGTTTTATGCACAGAGTCCATCAAGAGTTAAAAAAATTGGCTGGTCACTCTGATCCGCTCAAAAGCATAGCGCAAATTTTTGCCGATGAAACTAAGGTCATTTGTTTTGATGAATTTTTTGTTTCTGATATTACCGACGCTATGATCTTGGGTACCTTAATGGAAGAGTTGTTTGCTCATGGTATTGTGCTTGTTGCAACTTCTAACATAGTACCCGATGACTTGTATAAAAATGGGTTACAGCGTGCTAGATTTTTACCTGCGATTGAATTGATTAATCAAAATACTCGCATAATTAATGTCGACAGCGGCGTGGATTATCGTTTACGAACTTTAGAGCAGGCTGAAATTTTTCATTATCCTTTAGATGAGCAAGCTAGTAAAAACTTGTATCAGTATTTTAGTCAATTGGCGCCTGAGTTGATGACAGAAAAACAAAATATTGAAATTGAAGGGCGCTTTATTCCTTCATTGCATAACGCAGATGGTGTGGTGATGTTCGAATTTAGAGCCCTTTGTGATGGGCCACGAAGCCAAACTGATTATATGGAAATAAGTCGCTTGTATCATTCTGTATTAATTAGCAATGTTGAACAAATGGGGCAAACCACTGACGATATTGCTCGAAGGTTTATTGCCATGGTGGATGAATTTTATGAACGTAAAGTCAAAGTGATTATGTCAGCAGCAGTGGCAATGGAAGATTTATATACTCAAGGCCAGCTTAATTTTGAATTTAAACGCTGTTTAAGCCGCCTTAAAGAAATGCAATCTCATGATTATCTAGCATCGGAGCACATCCCGTAAATAAGGTAGAAGATTTTTGCTTTTGTACTCTGCCGTGAATATCGGTAAAATCCTCGGCACTAAGCCTAATTGCTAATTAGAAGAGAATAGATAAATGGGAAGAAAGTTTGAAGTTCGTAAAGTTTCTATGGCTAAAACAGCCGGAGCAAAAACGAAAGTATATTCTAAATATGGTAAGGAAATTTATGTTGTCGCTAAAAATGGCGGTGCTGACCCTCAAGCCAATTTATCGTTACGTCGCTTAATTGAAAAAGCTAAAAAAGATCAAGTTCCTAGTCATGTTATTGATAAAGCCATCGATAAAGCAGTAGGTGGCGCTGGTGAAGACTATGTACCTGCTCGTTACGAAGGTTTTGGTCCTGGTGGTTGTATGGTGATTGTTGATTGTTTAACCGATAATAATAATAGAACCATCACAGATGTACGTAACTGTTTTACTAAAACCGCCTCTAAATTAGGCGTAGAAGGTACAGTGGGTCATATGTTTGACCATCAAGCTGTATTTGCATTTGCCGGTGATGATGAAGATGCTGTGTTAGAAATCTTGATGGAAGCTGATGTTGATGTCACTGAAGTGGAATGTGAAGACGGCGTGATTACCGTGTATGCACCCCATACCGAGTTTAATAATACTCGCACAGCATTAACTGACCATAATCCAGATATTCAATTTGACGCTGAAGAAATTACCTTTATCCCACAAACTGAAGCCGATGTGAGTGGTGATGATGTAGAAACGTTTGACAAATTTATGGACATGTTAGAAGACTGTGATGACGTACAACACGTTTATCATAATGCGGTAGTTAACCGAGATTAGTGTTAACTCGCGAGTATCGTTTATATAGCAAAAGCCTTCATTATTGAGGGCTTTTTTGTAATAGCTACTGTATTAAGGAAGAGTCTGATTAGCGTTATAGTCAATCCGCAAAACCTTATACATTTTAGTATAAGTGTTTTGTGTCATTACGATGACTCCTTCTTTTTCGTAAAACCATGACTGTCGACGTTTGTCATTTAACCATCGCCCTGAAAACGGGATCCAGTTTTTACCTGTACTATAGCTAGTTCTTCTATCTGGTGTACCTATAGTATCTATTACAGTATCATCAGACATGCCTACTGAAACTTTAGCAAAAATACTATCAGATGGGATGGAAGTACTTACATTTTGGGCTTCTGCTTCGGCCTCCACTTTATCTTCTTCTATCGCTTTAGCTTTTTTTTCTGCTTCAGTATATTGGTTGGTAGTACTTGTTTGTGAATCTGAATCACTACCCGTCATGTCATTAATCTGTGCACAACCAGATATTGCAAGTATTAGGGTTAGAAATAATGTTGTGAATAGAGGTGTCTTTTCCATGTGTTCAATCCTTTTTATTTGATATAGCGAAATGTCTTTTTCGCCAAATCACTTTCACACAAAGCTATAAAAATTGAAAGTTATACTTTTAGTGTTATTTAATGGCAGTCTTTAATTAAAGTTAGCATAAGCTTAATCAACCCAAGGAATAAATGTCTATGTCATTTGACTCATTAGGTTTGTGTACCGAGTTACTTAAAGTAGTGGCTGAACAAGGTTACAACAAACCATCGCCGAT
This sequence comes from Paraglaciecola sp. L3A3, assembly GCF_009796765.1. Classification (NCBI taxonomy): domain Bacteria; kingdom Pseudomonadati; phylum Pseudomonadota; class Gammaproteobacteria; order Alteromonadales; family Alteromonadaceae; genus Paraglaciecola; species Paraglaciecola sp. L3A3. The sequence goes on along the minus strand of NZ_CP047023.1, from coordinate 4,616,422 downwards.
TCAGATTGAAGCGATTCCAGCTGTGCTGAGCGGCCGTGATGTGATGGCTGTAGGACAAACCGGTACGGGCAAAACGGCTGCTTTTACGTTACCTATTTTGCAGCTATTAGCGGCAGGTTCTCCACTGCAGGCACTCAGTGTGCGTGCGTTAATTATTACTCCAACCCGTGAGTTGGCTGCTCAAATAGCTGCCAGTGTAAAAAAATACAAGGGTCATAGTAATATTTGTTCTGCAGCTGTATTTGGTGGAGTAAGAATTGAGCCTCAGATAATACAATTAGAAACTGGTATAGATATATTAGTTGCAACCCCTGGTCGCTTGATTGATTTATATAATCAACAGGCCATTAACTTTGAGCAGCTTGAGGTGGTGGTGTTTGATGAGGCTGATCGTATGCTCGATTTAGGTTTTATTGACGAAATTAGTCACATTCAAAGTTTACTGCCAAACAAACGGCAAAGTTTAATGTTTTCAGCCACTTTTTCTCAACAAATTAAGTCTCTGGCTAAAGGTATGTTGAACAACCCTTTGTTGATTGAAGTGACAGCCGCCAATAGTGTTGTTGAGAGTATTCAGCAGAAATTACATCCAGTAGACAAATCACGTAAAAGTGAGCTATTGATCTACCTAATTAAAAAGCACAAATGGCCTCAAGTCTTGGTGTTTAGCCGAACGAAGCATGGCGCTAATGATTTAGTTAGCCAGCTGAAAAATTTTGGGATTAATGCTGATTCTATTCATGCTAACCGGACCCAGCATGCCAGGACAATAGCTTTAGATGGCTTCAAAAATGCTAATATTCAGGTGTTAGTTGCCACTGATATAGCCTCTCGAGGCATAGACGTTAACCAATTAGCTTGTGTAGTGAATTTTGATTTACCTTATGTGCCAGAAGATTATGTACATCGTATTGGACGTACTGGCCGTGTAGGCTCCTTGGGCTTAGCTGTATCATTTTACAGCGAGGATGAAAGTAAACAATTACAAGCTATTGAGCGTTTAATTGGGCACAAACTGGCACGAGAAAATATTTCGTCTTTTATGCCTACCAAGAAGAAAGCGCCTGTGGCTTCAGTCAAAGAAGATGACGATGATCTGTATGGTAATTTTGAAGCAGCTCCCAAACCCAGTGATAAGTCTAAAGGTCGAGGGAATAATGGTGCTAATTCATCTAAGCGAAAACGTCGTAATAATTAGATTGGTCTAAATAGTTAACCTGAGTTCTGGATAAGAAGTATCGGCTTATCCGGTATTCAGGTTAGTTAGAGTCTAAGTCTTCATATGCGCGGGGGCGAATTGTATAGGAAATCAGCGGAGTAAAAATCCGCTGATTCTTTTCTGCGTTCTTATTTACCTATGAGGCGTAAAAATTCATTCCGTGTCACATCTGAAGTGCGCAATGAACCTAACATAACAGAGGTGATCATAGACGAGCTTTGTTTTTGCACTCCGCGCATCATCATACACATATGTTTACCTTCCATGATGACACCTACACCAGCAGCGCCTGTTACTTCTTGTACTGCATCAGCAATTTGTTTGGTTAGGCCTTCTTGAATTTGTAGTCTTCTAGCATACATGTCGACTATTCTGGCAAACTTGGATAAGCCCAGAACTTTTCCTTGGGGTAAATAAGCAATATGACATCGACCAATAAATGGCAACATATGATGTTCACAAAGTGAGTAGTACTCAATGTCTTGTACTATGACCATTTCATCGGTATCTGCTTCGAATATGGCGCCATTCACTACTTCTTCTACTGTTTTGTGATAACCATCGGTTAAAAACTCCATGGCCTTTGCAGCTCGTTTAGGTGTGTCGATTAGACCGTTACGATTGACGTCCTCTCCTAAAATTGAAAGGATTTCTGAGTAGTGTCCGGTTAATTTTTCTGACATGTAATTGAGCTCTTTGGTGGGTAAAAAAGGTTGAAGTTATTTATTTAATGGGGGGATTGCAAATACTCCCATCACTCGATCAGCAGATAGTAACATTTTCTGCTTAGATGGTTAAAGTCTGCAAAGTAATGAATGTCATTTTTCTGCAACAATTTATATAACTTTTAAAAGCTCCGGTGGGAAATAGACTTACGGACCTCAGCTAAATAGTGATCTAACTCATTTTTTGCTTGTTCATAAGCTTCAGCATAACTGTCAGAACTAGGATGCAGTTTGTATTCTTCAAAGGTTCTGTCAGTTTTTCGTAATAAAGATTTTAATTGTTTCTGGTCAATGTCCATATTGATCTCTTTTCCGTTGGTAATTTTAAATGTTAACTACAAATATTTAACCACAGCTAAACTGACTATCGCCAATAACACTAATACAGGCGCTTCGTTTAAAAAACGATAAAATAAGGGGGAATGTTTGTTTTCATCTCTAGCAAACTGTTTAACCAGTTTATATAAATAAAAATGATATATATAAAGAGCGAATACTAATAGTAATTTAATGTGTAACCATTTAGCTGCAGCAAACCAATCTGCGCCATATAAGACTATTAACCATATACCAAAAATAAAGGTTAATAGAGCAAAAGGCGTAACAAAAAACCACAAACGTTTTTCCATTATTTTAAACTGATCTTTGACTACTTTTTCTTTTGTTGTTGCGTGGTAGACAAATAATCTGGGTAAGTAAAAAATTCCGGCCATCCATGCAATCATAAAAAAAAGATGTAAAGCTTTAATCCAAAGTAGAGTCATTAATAATCAATTCCTGCAAGTTAGTATCTCGCTTTGTGTAAGTAGTTTCTTAAGGTTTCCCAAGTCACTATACCTATGATGTTGTCTATTGTATCAGCATAAATATAAACGGCTCCAGTTCGTTTATTTTCAAGCAATTTGTATACTTCGGCCAAGGTGCTTTGAAACTTAACCCCTTGAACTGGAGTTAATATCAAGCGGGCTGCTTCGTCATCGATTCCTCTATCATATTCTAATAATGAAAATGGGTGGCTGTCATCTTCAGTTTTTTGTAATAGTTTAATGCTTTCATCATTTTTGAATTCGGATATGGGCTGGGTATCTTCAGAAGATACTAATTTGAAGTTTTTATGCATTACCGCTAACACACCTGTTTTTTCTAATGATTCAGTTATAGGGGAGGTGGTGTAAGGTAATTTTTGGAAATCTAATTGCCTGATAAATATTGAACGGTTACCTAAAAATTGAGTTGAAGTGATGTAAGCAGGAACAACAACTAAAATTGCCGGCAATATTAACTCAGGACTATACGAAAGTTCCATAACAGCTGAAAGTGCCGCTAACGGGGCATGCACTACAGCTGTCATAAGACCTGCCATACCTAATAAAGAGAAACTGCCTGTTAGGTTACTTGTATCATCAACAAATAAACCCAAAGGTGTACATAATAATGCGCCACTCAACATGCCAATTACAAATACTGGGCCCATGATGCCTCCTGGCACACCTAAACCAATGGCTGCAATTGTCAGAATAAATTTTGCACACAACACAGCAATCACTAAATATATATTCATGTTTTGGTCAAATAGCTGGTGGGCAGAATGGAAGTGGGCACCTAGGGCCTCAGGTAATATAAAACCAATTACGCCGGTTAAAACTCCAGCTAATAACAATCGGTAAACCATGCTTATTTGACTAAATTTTTGCATGACGTGCATTAGACTGTGGTTAAATAAACTAGCGATACAGCCTAAACTAATGCCGAAAATAACCAGATAAAGATAAATCCAGCGACTAAATTCATTAAACTGAATGAACGACAATTCTTGTGTTTCGCCAAAAACAATGCGAGTTAACACGCTACCACAGGCTGCTGCTAACATGACCGGAATAAAAATATGAATTTTATATTCTCGGAACACTACTTCCATGACAAATATAACTGCTGCGAAGGGGGTGTTAAAAGAGGCCGAAATACCGGCCGCGATGCCGCAGCCTGATAAAATGCGGATGCTATTTTCAGGTAATTTAAACCATTTCCCAAAAAATGTACTGCCTGCCGCCCCTAAATGTACAGATGGACCCTCTCGACCGACAGAAAATCCAGATGCTAAAGCAATGGCTCCGCCAAAAAATTGATTAATGGATGTTGGGATAGGGATGTCACCAAAAAAATGTTTAACTCTGTGAATAACAAATGGAATGCCCATTCTGTAATATTTAAACCCAGTTAAATAAGCGATGACTAAAATTAATAAAGCCCCAACTATAGGCATGAAAAAGCGGAAATTAGGACTCAGGTCACCAAATTCATTACTTTCTAATAAGAAAAAAGATTGCATCCAATCAATCGTTAGGCGAAATAGAATGATTAATAAAGCCGCACAAACACCACTTATAATTCCCACCACACACAATTGTAATGATGTCCGAGGTGTGGCAAGTTCTTGTCTGAATGAGTCTAGTTTCACTGGATCCTGAGCATAAAGTGATGAACTTTTTTAGCTTATCATAGGTCATTATAATTTAAAGGCACGATACGTCGAAAGCGGTGTTAGAATTATCAGCTATGGGTTGTGTTAAGAGAGTCGATATTGAAAATATCTGAGTTAAAACAAAAGGTTGGTGCCTTTCAAGTATATTTGCTGGCGCTTATTTTAATAGGCCTATGTTTATACAGCGGTTTTCATTTAGGAAATGTTTACTATGAGCAGCAAGAAAAAGCCTTAGCTGTTCAAGAGCAGAGTATTACTAACTTAAAATTAGAGAACAATAAGTTTATTAAGAACTTAAATATTTTAGGTGTTGAACTAGAGGTGGCTAAGTTAGCGCAAAAGAAAGCGTTTATAGAACTTGAGCAAGGTATTGAGCGAGAAAAAGACTTACGAAAAAAAATTGGCTTTTACCAACAAGTTATGGCGCCAGAATTAACCGCAGAAGGATTATTAATAGATGGTTTTAATGTACAGCCAGCATTAAGCGATAATTCTTTTCGCTTCGAGTTAGTATTAATTCAACAGAATAAAGTTAAGACTTCGTTAAATGGAATATTAAATATTTCACTTATTGGCAGTGAAAATGGCCAAGCAAAAAAGTATTCCTTAGAGTCGTTATTAGTTAATGTGACTCAAGAAAAACTCAAATTTGGCTTTAAATACTTTCAGTTAGTGGAAGGCGAGATAACCTTACCCGAAGGCTTTGAACCAGAGCAAGTATCGGTTCAGGCCGATGTTTATCACTATAAAACTAAAAAGGGAGAGGTCTCCTCAACTTTCGATTGGCTTATTTCAGAAAGTTAATGCTAGTAATGGTTCGAGGCATATTCAATTCAATCTATTCTGGATGAATTGGTATATAGAGAATACTTGACCATATTAGTCAAGTACTGGATAATCAGATACTGTGTTTTCAGTTTTAATTTTGAGTTGAGGTTTTAGTTATGACGGTGCAAACCGCTTTGCCCATTGAATTTTCCGATGCTGCTGCAAAAAAAGTAAGAACATTGGTGGAAGAAGAAGAAAATCCAAATTTAAAATTGAGAGTTTATGTGACCGGTGGTGGATGTTCGGGATTTCAGTATGGTTTCACTTTCGATGAAAAAGTCAATGAAGGCGATACCACAATAGATAAAAATGAAGTGACTTTAGTGGTCGATCCTATGAGCTTACAATATTTAGTAGGTGGTGAAGTGGATTACACCGAAGGTCTAGAAGGTTCACGCTTTTTAGTTAACAACCCAAATGCAACGACAACTTGTGGCTGTGGTTCTTCTTTTACTGTCTAAACTCTTTTCTTTGTGACCCGTGCAATAAAGCGACCAATTGTCTGCTCTGTTGCACGAGTTATTATATCTTTGTGACTCGAATTTTTAGCTTTTCACCACTTTAGCGACAGCATGTTCAAAACGAACTAATCCTTGTTGTATATCTTCGTCTGAAATTACTAAAGAAGGTGCAAAACGTATAACGTTAGCGCCAGCGATTAAACACATCAGTTGTTCATCTGCGGCAGCAACTAAAAAGTCTCGAGCACGTCCTGCATATTTGTCATTTAACACGGCGCCAAGTAATAAACCTTTACCTCGTATCTCAGAAAAACATGTATATTTTTGGTTTATAGTTTCTAGACCCTGACGAAATAATTGTTCTTTTTGTTTTACTCCATCTAATACTTCCTGAGTATTGACTATATCAAGAACGGTTTCGGCTACTGCGCAAGCTAGCGGATTACCACCGTAAGTACTGCCATGAGAACCTACTTTTAAATGTTCAGCGATAGCCGTTGTGGTTAACATTGCACTAATTGGAAAGCCACCACCTAAAGATTTAGCTGTGGTTAGAATATCAGGTATTACACCTAATCCCATGTAAGCAAATAAATCGCCGGTACGGCCAACACCAGTTTGTACTTCATCAAAAATAAGCAAGGCATTGTGTTTATCACATAACTCCCTAACACCTTGTACAAACTTTGTAGAAGGGCTAACAATGCCACCTTCACCTTGTAAAGGTTCCATGATGACAGCACAGGTCTTGTCTGATATTAAGGTTTCAAGTGCTGCTAGATCGTTATATTCAATATGGTCAATATTGCCCGGCTTAGGCCCAAATCCATCAGAATAAGCAGCTTGCCCGCCTACAGTGACGGTGAAAAATGTGCGACCATGAAAGCCCTGTTTAAAAGCAATGATTTGGTTTTTGTCTTCACTAAATCTATCCAGAGCATAACGTCTTGCTAATTTTAATGCTGCCTCATTTGCTTCAGCACCAGAATTACCAAAATAGACTTTTTCTGCGAACGTTGCGTCTACTAACTTTTTAGCTAGACGTATGGCAGGTTCATTGGTCAAAACGTTACTCAAATGCCATAAAGTTTCGCCCTGTTTTTTCAATGTGTTGACTAATGCTGGGTGACAATGTCCCAGCACATTTACCGCAATACCACCGGCAAAATCTATATATTCGATGCCGGCCTGATCCCATAATCGAGCGCCTAATCCTTTCACTGGGATCATGGCTGCGGGGCTGTAATTGGGGACCATTACGTCATCAAATAAATCGCGGGTAATATTCATGTTGTGGCCTTATTGACTAGAGCTTAAATCGACTTTATTTGCTCGAAAAAAGAATTTTATTATGTCAGATGTTTATAACAATACCCATCATTATGCCGAAATCTTTTAATTGTTTGAAGTGGTTAATTGTAAAGTACGTATATCAGTGGTTTTTAATAATTCTAACGCACCCTTTGGGAGTTTCATCGAGCGTACAAACTCTTTTGCCTGCGGAAGGTCGATCAGTTTATGTTGTTTTAAAATCCGATACTTAGCATATGCACTGCCTTGTTTAAGAACTAATGCCATGGGAGATAACTCAGAATCAGGCAAATTTTGTTGTAACTCTTGCATAGGTTGGCTAATGAATACTCGTTTCATATCCATTTTGACTATCAGCTTAGTACTAATATTAAATGCATGTTTTTCGATTAAAATATTTAAAAATTCGCCATTCGGGCGGGTAGTACGCAGTGCTTTATGTTCTTCATGTTTGCCATACGTTTCTGTTTCAATTAAAGCTTCTCTTTGTACTTCTTCAAATATGCGAAAATATTTTCGAGTAATAACTATCTTGCCACATAGTTGCAACATGCCAATACAAAAGGCATGGTTTGGGTCAACTTTACTAATAGTCGCAATTTGTTTGCAGCACAGGGCAGTGGCAAGTGCTTCTTCCCATATTCTTACTTTTATTTTGGGATAAGGGTCTGTGATCTGTGGTAACCAACGTCTAAAGGATAAAGAGGTGACAATTTGGATTAAATTATCGAGACCAAAAAAACTAAGCCCAGCTCGTAAACTATCCACCAAAATGACTTTGCCTTTACTATCAACACGTTTATATTTAGGTTGGTTTACTAATCGCATTAAATCGTTATAAAACCATGACATTTCACCAGCTAGCGGTTCTATTTTGGAAATAGTTGCCGCTCTAACACCAATAGCATCGAGCAATGTAGGCATAACTTCGTCTATGCCTAGTACTTTATTGTAGAGATGATCGATGTCTTGTATATCTTCTAGTAAACGTCTTTCAACTTCAGCATCTAGTTGGCTATTCACTGACAGTTGAAGATTTAATTCAGCTTTATTGTTCAAGTCTTTTTCAAGAAGAGCTTGTTTTTCAACAGATAATAGTTGGCGAGAAGTCTTATTCTGTTCTGCATCAACCACATTCACTTGCGGTTTACCTTCATCTAGTATGTTTTTTTGCGCCACCCTAACGTCTAAAAACAGATCGTTGAAGCGTGTTTTGAGGATGTTTTCCATACTTATCGTAAACTCATCAAATTTTTTTATATATTTTAAAGTAAAGCCAATAATATACCAATATGGCTAATGCTCTTAATTATTCGTGGGTTTTCTCAGTAGATTGAGTACTTTTTAGGAAGTTTTTTAATATTTCATGGCCAAACTCGGTCAGTAATGACTCTGGATGAAACTGTACGCCATAAATAGCTAATGTTTTGTGCTCTATACCCATAATTTCTCTACAGCAATTTTCTGCAACGTTTTCACACCAAGCAGTCATCATAAAATCATCAGGTAGAGTATTGAGGTCTAAAATTAGTGAATGATATCGTGTGGCCTTAAACGGGTTAGAGACCATCTGGAATAATTGACTGTTGTCATGGTATACCTCAGATGTTTTACCATGAATAGCTTTATTGGCTCGTATCACTGTTGCGCCGAATACTTGGCCAATTGCTTGATGCCCTAGGCATACGCCTAAGATTGGAATTTTTCCAGCAAACTGTTTAATCGCTTCTAGTGTGATGCCTGCCTGTGTTGGCGTGCAAGGACCAGGTGAAAATACCAAAAATTCAGGTGCTAAATTTTCAATATCTTGACAAGAAATTTCATCATTTCGTTTTACATTTACCTCTTGACCCAGCTCTTCAAAGTAGCGGGCCAAGTTGTGCGTAAAAGAATCGTAGTTATCGATCAATAACAGCATTGTTTGTCGAAAGCTTAAAGAGGTTTTGGGATGAAGCCCACTGCTTTATATACTTTATCTAATGTTTGCTGAGCTCTTTCTGAGGCTTTTTCTGCTCCATTACGCATAATATCATCTAACGCTGCTCGGTCGTTTCTAAGGGTGGCAAACTTAGCTTGAATGGGTTCTAGCAAAGCAACCACTGCATCGGCCACATCACCTTTAAGGTGGCCATACATTTTATCTTCGTATTCAGGCAATAGTTCAGCAATAGATTTGCCTGTAGCACAAGACAATAAACTTAATAAGTTAGATACCCCAGGTTTTTCAGCTGTATCAAAATAAATACGAGCCTGTTCATCAGAGTCTGTGACCGCACGTTTAATTTTTTTAGCGATTTTTTTAGGATCTTCTAATAAGCCAACAAAGTTATTCACATTGTCATCTGACTTAGACATTTTTTTCGTGGGATCCTGCAAGCTCATGACTCTTGCCCCTACTTTAGGAATAAAAGGCTCTGGAATAGTAAATGTTGGCTCATATAAATTATTAAAACGTGTGGCGATATCGCGAGTGAGTTCTAAATGCTGTTTTTGATCATCGCCAACAGGCACTTGATTAGCTTGATATATCAATATATCAGCTGCCATTAATGTAGGGTAGGTGTATAAGCCTGAGTTAATATTAGACACATTTTTAGCGGACTTATCTTTGAACTGAGTCATTCTGTTCAGTTCACCCATTTGCGCGTAACAGTTCATGATCCAGCCTAGTTGAGTATGCTGAGGCACATGAGACTGCATAAACACGGTACTCTTTTCAGGATCAATGCCACAGGCAATATATAAAGCTAAGCCGTCTAAACAGGCGTTATATAAAGCCTGAGGATCTTGACGGACGGTAATGGCGTGCAGATCAACTAGCATGTACAAGCAATCATGGGTATCTTGCATGTTTACCCATTGGCGAAGTGCACCAATATAGTTGCCAATAGTAAGTTGTCCAGATGGCTGACAGCCGCTTAATACGATAGGTTTGCTCATAATGTTTGTGATCTATTTTGTAGTTTAAAAGGTTAGCGCTTAACTTTGGCTAATTCATCACGCATTTGTTTGATAACTTGCGTGTAATCCGGTTGATTAAAAATAGCAGAACCTGCGACAAACATATCGGCCCCTGCTTCTGCAATGGCGCGAATATTATCGACTTTTACGCCACCGTCAATTTCTAATCTGATATCAAAGCCAGAATCATCAATACGTGAACGAATTTTCTTTAATTTTTCTAAGCTATGAGGAATAAAACTTTGCCCACCAAAACCAGGGTTCACAGACATTAACAATATGTGATGTAACTTATGCATAACATCATCGAGATAATGTAAAGGAGTCGCAGGGTTAAAAACTAAGCCTGGTTTACATCCAGCATCGATAATAAGTTGTAGACTACGGTCTAAATGTTGAGAAGCTTCAGGATGAAAACTAATATACGTTGCTCCAGCATCTGCGAATTGGCTAATCAGATCATCTACAGGTTGCACCATTAAGTGTACGTCTATATCTGCTGTCACCCCATGTTTACGCAAGGCTTCACATACCATAGGTCCAATGGTTAAATTGGGTACGTAATGATTATCCATTACGTCAAAATGCACTATATCAGCACCAGCAGCTAAAACGGCGTCTACATCTTCACCTAACTTGGCAAAATTTGCTGACAAAATAGATGGAGCTATTAGGTATGGATTCATAAAAAGCCTAATTATAAAAAGGTGCTACTTTACAGAAAAATAGAAATAGACAAAAGTACTATAAGGTTAATCAGTAAAATTAGTTTCTAGTTAATTATACGTATTGACATGTTCTTTGTTATATATGCACTCCGATGGGGTTTTTGCACTAACTTGGTGCTAAGCGCCTCGTCTTTAAATTTTCCATGCAATTATCTGTTTGCTTTTTTTATAAATAAAAATCAATGATAACAATGATTTAAATTTTTTTTGGGGGTCTTTTAAAGGTTTTAATTTTTCGGCATTAGATTTGCGTTAAGGGTATCAGGAAAATTATTAATAACGTGACTAGTTCATGATTATTTAATTGCATTAACTAAAAATATAATTGGAGTACACACATGAAATTATTAAAAATCACCTCTATCGCTGCTGTTGTTTTAGCTGCAACAAGTTTTAGCCAAGTAGCTTCTGCTGAAGTCACTGCTAATGTTAGTGTAACAAACAACTATTTATGGCGTGGTATGGAGCAAACTGGCGGTGCTGCTGCAGTTTCTGGTGGTATTGATTATGCCTCTGATTCTGGTTTTTATGCCGGTACATGGGCATCAAACGCTTCATGGGGTGACATGAAAACTGAATTAGATGTCTATTTCGGTTTTGGTGGTGATATTAGCGAAAATGTTTCTTATGATGTTGGTTACGTTTATTTTGCTTACCCAGATTCTGTAGCTAATGAAAATGATTTTTCTGAAATCTACGCAAGCATTTCTGCCAGTGGTTTTACATTCGGTTTAGCTGTATTAGCTGATTCAGAAGCTGGCGGCGACGGTGGAGAATTTGGTGATTCTATATACGCTAACCTTGATTACGGCATTGCTCTAGACAGTGGCGCAGAAATCGGTTTACACATTGGTGATTACAGTGGTGATTTCTCATCTGATTCTACAGATATTGGTGTTTCAATCAGTAAAGATAGTTTTACTTTTGGTGTGTCAAAAACTGATTTAGACGACGGCGCTGATAGTGATGATTTGAAATTCTACGTTTCTTATGCAGTAGACTTCACTTTATAATTTAGTTATTTAAACAAGTTACTGTTTATTAGGGCGTAATATATTACGCCCTTTTTTATTACTCTTTTTCCCCTATATACCTAGTTAAGTTAAGACTAAACGATGAATTGCCCAACTGCTGAGGTAAAAGGGTGTTGTTGATGTTTCAATGACCAGTATAATGTTACATATTATTTCACTATAGATAACATTATGAACAGGAAATTCGCAACTGTATGTTCTTTGAGCGGACTTGGCCTAATTGCCATTTTGACGTTCAGTAGTGCTTCATCGGATGAAGGTCAATTATTCTGTAGCTGTGCTCCTGATATTGCTTTCGATCATACCTTACCTTTGAGTCATACAGTGAATCGATGTGCTTCAATGCAATCCGATGCTGTAAGTTGGTCATCTTGGTTTAAAGGAAGTTCTGGATCTAACCAATTTCATTTTATTGATTTGTTAGAGCTGTTATCTAGAACTAAAGATTACACCACTGAAGATTATACTGACCGTAAATAATTTATTCCTTTAATCTTTCTTTCTAATTTGCACTGTATAGTGCAAATAGCTCTGCTACTTTTTTTCTATTTTTACCATTCTGACTAATAAAACGGCTTACTTGCAGTTCGCTTATTTTTGCATCTTGATAAATATCCCGTGTGAACTCTGTGTCATGGTTACTGATTAATACAGGGATCTTTCTATGACAGAATGTGCGGTTCGCGATGGCGGCAAGTTTGACTTGGCTATCTAAAGTGAAGCCACCTTTAGCGTAACTGTTAAACATAGCCGTTTTACTAATCGGGGCATAAGGAGGATCGCAATAAATAACCGTGCCTTTTCTGGCTTTAGAAAACGTTTTTTCAAAAGGTTCGCAAGTAAAGGTGGCTTTTTGTGACTTTTCAGCAAAAAAGTGTAGTTCTTTTTCTGGAAAATAGGGTGCTTTGTAGCGACCAAATGGTACGTTAAATCCGCCGCTATTGTTATATCTACATAATCCGTTATATCCGTGTCTATTTAAATACAAAAAAAACACTGCTCTTTCGTATATATCTGTACTGGCGTTGAATTGTTTTCTAATGTCGTAGTATCTTTGCTCTTGATTATTTTCAGCTTGAAATAGTGTGGCACTATCTTGGATATACTGAGCGGAACGTTTTTTTACGATATTGTATAAATTAATTAAGTCAGGATTAATGTCGTTCAGTAAATATTTAGGATAGTCAGTGTTAAGAAACACTGAACCAGCACCGACAAAAGGCTCAATTAATTTTTTACCTTGAGGGAGTTGCGCAGTTATTGCTTCTATCAGATTGTATTTTCCGCCGGCCCACTTAAGAAAGGCTCTTGTTTTTTTATCTTTCATTGTTCGCTTTTAAACTGCCTAGTGACTACAAATAATTACCGGAAACATATTAGGTAAGACAGAGAGTGAGCTCTAAATTACAGTATTAGCGAATTGTAACCAGCTAAGCAGCAAACAACAATTAGCTTATGGCTTTGAATTTGTTATTTCTTGCTGAACTTGACGTAATGATTTGGCAAATGGCACATTTTCCAGCAGAGTGCTGGATAATTGTTCGATTTTTTTTCTAGCTTGTTGCAGTGTGGCAAAATGTTCAGAGTATAATAAAACATGCCAGTCACCACCGTATCTTTGGGTGGTATATAACCATACAGAACTTTTAAGGTTTTTATCTGCTGCGTATTCTTGCAGTAAATTATAGTTACTCATTGCCGTGAGTTGAATAACAAAACGATTATTAGGTAAAGATGCTAAAAATACCGATGAATCTGTAATAACCGATGAATCTGTAATATAAGCGGGGTCTACAGCTGTTTCGACTGCAGTATTTATTGGCGTTTCTAAGTCAACTTCGAGGTTAGTTTCTATCACTGCAATGTCTTGGACTGGATGATCTATCGACTGTTCTACAGTTAATGGCTGAGGGTTTTGCAGGTTACCTATTGGTTGTCTTTCGAGCTTAATGCCTGCAGCTGATTCTACCTCTGGCAAAGTTGTTTTAGCTATGTGATTAAGCTTTTTACTCGCAGATTGCCAATCAGTCACTAGCTTTTCATTGCCTACTTTCACTGCTGCAATTTGTAAACTTTTTTCAGCCTCTTGTTGTACTGGCTCGATAGCTGTTTCTTCAGGGAGTATCAAGCTCGGATCTTCTGCAACTTCAGCCTTAGAATTGATTGCAGCCTTTGTAATGGCAGCCGCACCCACAATGGGTGTGTGCTCTATGTTCTGTTTTGTTACTACTTGTGTTTGTTCTGCGGTTATTGTTGCTTTTGTTATAGACATAGAAAATAAATTATTTATATCTTTGGCATAAAGCCAATAAAGCATGCCAGAAAAAGTAGTAAAAAAGATCACACAACTAAGGGTAATAAACCACCATTTTTTGTATATGGGAGTGTCGCCACTTGGATTTCTGCTGCTGTTTTTTTCGTTTAATTTTTGCTGCCGAGCAGATATTTTTTGAGGTCTATTAACCTTGTTTTCAGGTTCGCTATTGGCTTCATGGTTGGCGTCGTTAATCAGAATTGGTTTTTCTTTAGAGTTAGCGGCAATGGCATTTTTGGTCTGTTCTGCCCAAGCCGAATGACCCATCAATAATACGTTTAAGTGTTGCTTGTTATTCGCAAACCGGCTTTGTAGTAATAATTCCCAAATTTCTTTAACCAGTTTAGTCGGGAGCTTTTCTGCCTGGAAAATACTGATCAAGACAGGACCTTCATGTCTATTTAAGTCAGCCAATACTTGATTTAGAGGTAGGGTGTAATTAGTACTTTGTTCTTTACTAATAAGTTGATGAAAAAGTTTTTCTCGGTAGATTGCTAAGGGGGTTAATTCGTTGGCAGTCAGTAAGGCCAGATCAGTTTGTTCATCTTGTTGACTTATAAAGCTCTCAACAAACTGTGATTGTTGTTTAATCTTGTCGGTGCAAACAAAAACAAGTTGCGAAGAAAAACTAGTTAAATAGTCTAATCTATCGCTAAGTTCTGACAATGCCATTCTGATGCTTTCCTTTAACTAATAGGCTCATTATGAAATACAATGAGCCTTTACTTTATTAGCTAAGCAAGAATGGTTCGTAGCACCTCTTCACTTACATCTTTTGTTATTACCGATTTGCCAATACCTTGGGGAATAACAAAAACAAGATTACCTGCTGATACTTTTTTGTCATGACGCATATGTTTAATAAATTCTTCAAAATGCATTTCTGACGGCGCTTTAGTAGGTAACTCAAATGCTTGTAACAATGATTCAATGCGACTAAATTCTGACGCTTCGAGCCAATTCATCTTAGTTGCTACTGCAGAAGCAAGAACAATGCCTGTTGAGACAGCTTCACCATGTAACCAATTGCCATAACCCTGTTCTGCTTCAATCGCGTGACCAAAAGTATGACCTAAATTAAGAATTGCTCTGAGGCCAGATTCTCTTTCGTCAATGGCAACTACTTCAGCTTTTATCTCACAGCAGCGAGCAATCATGTATTGTAGCGCTGCTTGATCTTGTTGTTTTATCGCTTGCAGATTGTTCTCTAACCAAACAAAAAAGTCATAATCGTAAATGATGCCATATTTAATTACTTCAGCCATACCTGCTGCAAATTCACGACTAGGTAATGATGACAAGCTATTGGTATCTATGATCACGGCTTTAGGTTGATAAAACGCACCTATCATATTTTTACCAAGAGGATGGTTAACTGCGGTTTTTCCGCCAACAGAAGAGTCGACTTGTGACAATAAAGTGGTAGGAATTTGGATAAAAGGAATGCCTCGTTGAAAACTAGCGGCAACAAAACCTGTTAGATCTCCAATTACCCCGCCGCCTAACGCGATTAAAGTGGTATCTCGACCTGCAGACATGGCAAGAAGTTGGGAGATGACAGATTCAAAGCTCTGCAAGTTTTTATGTTGTTCACCGTCAGGAATAACTATTTTACTGACTTCATATCCAGTTAATGCTTTGGCAACTAATGGATAAAAAAGTGCATCGACTACATCATTTGTCACTACCACTACTTTTTTAGTGGTTAGGTGTGCAGTGAGTACTTCAGTTTGATTTAATTGATTTGCTTGAATTGAGATAGGGTAGCTACGCTCCCCCAACTCTACTTTAAGTGTTGTCATAAGATGCGTAGCCCTATTGGAGCAGTTAAATTAAAATTAAAGGCCTATTTTTTCAATAATTTGATTCGCCACAGCCCGTGCACTTTGATCGTCGGTATCAACGATATAATCTGCTGCATCTTCATACAATGGATTACGCTCTTCAGCTAAATTACGCAAAACTACTTCAGGATCATCTTTTTGTAGCAGCGGACGACGTTTATCACGTTGGGTTCTGGCTACTTGTTTATCTATAGTTGTTTGTAAATATACAACTATGCCACGTGCCGATAATCTGTTGCGCACATTTTTACTGACCACTGAACCGCCGCCAGTCGCTAGTACTATGCCTTGTTTGTCGGTTAGATCATTGATGACATTTTCTTCCCGAACACGGAAACCTTCTTCACCTTCAAGATCAAATATCCAGGCAATATCAGCGCCTGAACGCTTTTCTATTTCATGATCTGAGTCAAAGAATTCTAAATGAAGTTCATCTGCAAGGTGCCTACCAATTGTGCTTTTACCAGCACCCATGGGGCCTATAAGGAATATATTACGTTTTTCAGCCATTTTTGCTTATTTCACAACTATGTTTATTTAAGGGGTAGAAAGATTGTTCGGCTACCCTTTTATGGATTAACCAGACCTCGTCGAAAATTTCGAGGCGGGGATTATCTCAGCTTTACCCTGAATTTTGCAAGCTTTGTAGATTTAAACATCGATGATTATCGAAAAAAAGCGCTAAATCATCAGAATTTAACTGTTTTTTTACGATTTGTGCCTTCATTTAGGTATTTGTAACTGGTCAGTTAAGATTTTTGGCGTAACAAAAATCAATAATTCTCTCTTTTCTATTCTTTCTGAAGTGTTTTTAAATAGATTTCCCACTAATGGTAAATCGCCTAACAAAGGAACTTTGGAAGTATCGTCGGTAGAGGCTTGCTGAAAAATCCCCCCCAAAACGATAGTTTCTCCGTTTTCAACTAACACTTGTGTGCTGATTTCTTGAGTGTCGATGGCAACTGCGGGCCCTGTTGAGGTTGAAACAGTGTCACCTCGGGTGTCTTGAGTTACCACTAAATCGAGAATAATGCGGTTATCAGGTGTGATGTGTGGGATGACTCTCATACTAAGTACGGCTTTTTTAAATTCTACCGAAGTGGCACCACTTGAGGTCGATTGTACATAAGGAATTTCAGTGCCTTGTTCTATGTATGCCTCGTGCTGGTTAGCTACTGTAATCCGTGGACTGGCGATTATCTCACCTTTGTTTTCTGATTCTAGGGCTGATAGTTCTAAATCTATAATGGTGCCATCAAGTAAGCGGGCGATTTGTACACCAATTCGTCCCGCTGGACTGGTAACAGGCAATGCTACATTTAATCTATCGGTAATAGCAGGAACAGAGCCACTTGAGATTGAATCAGCCCCTGCAATTGAACCAGATATCCCGCCATTATTCATACTGCTGCTGATCCCCCATTGTACACCTAGTGATTCACTTGCATTATCTCTGACTGTGACCATACGTGATTCAATCAGGACCTGTTTAATTGGAATGTCTAGGGCTTTAACTAGAAGCATGGCTTCATCAATGGAGGTTTGAGTATCTCTTAACAGTAGGGTGTTAGTACGGTCATCTACGGTTACGCTGCCCCTAGGGGTTAAAATGCTATTTTCTGTACTTTTTAGAATGTTTGCTAGCTCTGTAGCTTTGGCATAATTAATTTGAAAGTTGGTCGAGACCAAAGGCGCCAATTCAGCAACTTGTTGTTTAGACTGTAATTGTTGGGTTTCTCTTGCTGTTAACTCTTCAGTAGGGGCAATAAGCAAAATATTACCTTCTAACCTTTTATCTAAACCCTTGATTTTTAATATCATATCTAGAGCTTGATCCCAAGGTACACCGGATAAACTTATAGTCACATTACCCGTTACTGTATCTGTGGTCACTAAATTGAATTTATTAACTTGGGCGATAATTTGTAATACTTGGCGTACTGGTACATCTTGGAAATCTAAAGAAATAGGTTCGCCGCTAAAGTTTTTTTCTGACTCTTCAAGCTGAGTATCAGCCGATTTTTTAGCTATATTGATTACTAACCTATTTGATTCTTTTTGATGATGAAAGCTGACTTTGTCTAGTAACGAAAAAACGATTCTTGATTGTTTGTCATCTTGGAAAGTTTCAATGGAGCTAACTGGGGTAGCAAAATCTATCACATCTAGAGTGAATAATTGCTCATCTGCTAATTTCACCCCCGGTAAGGTAAGGAGTAAGGTATCTGCATTTTGGCTTAGCTGCATTTGAAAGTTGTCAGTGCTGAAGCTTAGTATGGCTTGGCCACCACCACTGGCAAGACGTTTAAATTGTACATTTTCTAATTCTGAGAAAAATTGTTTTTGGATTTTGGGTTGAGGGTCAATTAACACAGCTGATGGTTCTTGGCTAAAAGCGCCAAATGTCATAAAGCCTAACAGACCAGCGAATACCCAACACAATTTTGTATAATTGTGATTGAGTTTATTATGCAACATATAACGCTTAGACATTATCTTCTCCTGCCTTTGAATGCATGGTGAGTGTGGCTTGTTTCTTTTGCCAACAGCCAGCACCATCGGGCAACATTTCAGTAAATGAAACTGTACCATTTTCAATTGAATCGATTCGTCCAAAAAATAATCCTAGATAATCGCCTACCGTTGCTTTAAATAAATCACCAGAATTAACTTTGATTAAAGCCCATTTTTTTCCATTTGAATAAAATTCACCAGTGACAGATAGAGCATCTATACCAAATTTCTCTAATGCTTGTTTTGTCCGATTGAAGTTAGGTTGCGCGCAATTAGGTTGAGAAGCCACTTTTTTTATTTCTACACCAGTATTTCTCGGGTGTTGAAATGGGCTGCGTAAATTAGCTGCACTATATTCAAAGGTAGGTTTACTTTCAAATTCTGGGTACGGTTCAATATTAACCGCAGTGGTTTGTTTCACTTCAGCTATAAATACTTGTAAATCGTCAGTTTTGGCTTCACAGCCTAATAATAAGCTAATAATAAGTAGGGAAAATACATATTTCATGATTATTGCCCTTTATCTTTATTAATCGTCATAGCATTTTGTTCGTTCATCGACGTGCGGTAGGTTTTGGCTTGTACTTTTAAGGTTAAAGTCTTGGCTGTCTGAGTGACTTCAAAATCATGTACTGTAACAATACGTGGTAAACCGGCTATCTCGGAAGCAAATTGGCCAAAATTATGATAACCGCCAGTGACTTCCATTTCGATGGGTAATTCAGAATAAAACTCTTTAGGGATTTCTCTTTGCCAATTTAGTAGTTTAAATGTCAGTCCTGCAGAGGTACCAACTAAGGTTATATCATCTAATAAACCTGGCGTTTCATTACTAGTAGGTAACGATTTTAGCATGGATGAAAAGTCTTCCCGCAATTTTGCTAGTTGCCCTTCATAAGCCTCTAAGTTAACCGCAATTCTATATTTCGCCTGGTAGTTTTGTTTCAACTCAACTTCTTTATTTTGTGCAGATTCTAAAATAGGTAGCTTAGCTTGCACTAAGCCGTAATAACCGCCGATTAAACTAATGACTGCGACAAAAGCGACCACTACCGTTTTAACTTCAAATGGCCAAACTGCGATTTGTTCGAAGTCTAAGTCATTAATTTCTTTTAATTTATTAAAATCAAATTTCATTATTTTGACTCCTCATCTGTGGCTGAGAAGTCTGGTGCGACACTTGGATTTATAGTGAAAGTTAATTTAAAATCACTGACGGCTTCTAGTGCAGAAGTATCGGCGACAATTGAGGATAAAGTTCCGCTACTAAATACGGTAGAGTTTTCAAGTTGACGCATAAAATCAGCTAAGCGGTTATTAGATTCACTGACACCTAATATTTCTATACGGTTATCTTGCCGTGAAAAACTTCTAAAAGACAATCCAGGGGGGACAAGTTTAACCAGTTCATCTAGTACTATAGGTACTGCATTTCGACTAGCTTCGAGTTGCTCTATCAGTGCCATTCTTTGTTCGATAGCTTGTTTATCTTTTTTGATATTTTTGATTGTTTCAATTTGTTCATCTAATAAGGAAATTTGTTGCTGAATAAATTGATTACGAATATTTTGATTTTTAGTTAGTTGTTCAATGATATTGCCAATACCGAACATAAGACCGACACATAACAGTGCGATTACTGCCAATAAGGAGATATAATTTTTTTTCTGCTCTGCTCTACGGCTTTCACGCCATGGCAGCAAATTTATATGTGCCATGCTTGAAAACTCCTATTGGCCAATCCTGCCGCTATGACCATTTGTGGTGAAACTCTGGCTAATTCAACTGCAGATATTTTGTCGCTAATTTCCATATTTTGAAAAGGATTAAAGTTAATCACTTCGATGCCAAGATCACTGGTTAGATCTTCAGCCAAGAAGCTTAAGTGTCCTCCTCCTCCGGATATTAAAAGGGAGCTTGGGCGACCCGAGCCTGTGGCGCTGATATATAGTTGAATCGCTCGATTAATATGTTGCTGTAAGTTGGCTAAAAACATGGGGTAAGAGTCTTGTTTCCATGTTTCTGGTAAGGTGCCTTCATTTAACTGTTCTTCGATTTGAGTTCTGTCTTGGCTATACAAGTTAGTTAAATCTTGAATTAGTGAGTCCATACCAAAAGTATGGTCTTTGGTATAAATCACTTGATTATCTTTTAAAGCACAAAGTTGTAATTGGGTTGCACCTATATTGATACAGCACACATTTTCTTCACTATTATTTGGATAAAAAGCAGTGACTGCTGATCCTAATGCGTAACTTTCTAGATCGACAATTTTAGTTTCGTAGCCCACTTCTCCTAATACAGTGGTTCTGCGGTCAACAATATCTTTATGGACTGCGCTTAATAAAACTTTGACTTTATTTGTTTTGGTTTTACTTAGACCTATTTCTTCAAAGTCGATATACACTTCATTAAGTGGGTAAGGAATTAAACTGTCTGCTTCTAGTTCTATTTGGCTTTCAAGTTCATGGTCGCTTTGTCCTGGCTCCATATATACTGTTTTATTTAGCACGGTTGAGCCAGATACTGCGATAGCGACTAATTTGTTTTTACTTTTTAGGGTCAGTTTTATTTTTTTCAGTGCATGGCTGACTGCTTCAAAATCTTTTATTTCACGTTCTGCAAAAGCATTGCCAGAGATCGGTTCGCAAGCAAACCCTTGTAAACTAAATTTGTCACCAGATTTTTCTAAAACAACAGCTTTAATAAAGCGTGTGCCTATGTCTAGGCCAATCATCTGCTGTGTTTTAGAGCCAAATAAGTTCATTAATTGTTCTGCTTTTAGTTAAGTAAAATAAATCCACAACGCCATTATTCACTATATTTTTGTATTTTATGGTTCTAATAAGCGTACATAGGTATAAAATGTAGATCATTTATTCAAAGTTGCCTTGGTATTATTTGTCTGTGAAGTATCTTAAACCCGCTTTAATCGGCTTAATCGCTCTGTTTTTATTAAGTATAGTTGTCATTTTAGGTACTTATTTTTATATCAAATCTGATTTGCCGAGTGTCGATGTCCTCAAGGATGTGCGATTACAAACCCCTATGCGCATTTATTCGCAAGATGGCAAGCTCATTTCTCAATATGGTGTAAAAAGGCGTATTCCTTTAACACTCGAACAAATCCCAGATGCTTTAGAGCATGCAGTTATCGCTACCGAAGACAGTCGGTTTTATTCTCATCCAGGTGTTGATCCTATCGGCATGTTGCGGGCTTTTGTTAGTTTAGTGACTACGGGTGAGAAAGCTCAAGGTGGTAGTACATTAACCATGCAATTGGCGAGAGGTTTTTTTCTGACTCGAGAAAAGAAATTTATTCGAAAGATCCGAGAAATCATTATTGCTTGGCATATGGAACAGTTGTTAACTAAAGAAGAGATCTTAGAGTTATATTTAAATAAAGTTGAACTTGGTCATAGAGCTTTTGGTTTTGGTGCGGCAGCTCGCGTTTATTACGGTAAAGATTTAAACGAATTGACCTTAGCACAAATTGCTACTATCGCTGGTTTACCTCAAGCTCCTTCAGTATTAAACCCTATAAGTCGACCAGAACGTTCTATTGAGAGAAGAAGAATTGTTTTATTAAGAATGTTAGATGAAGGGTATATCAACCAGCAACAATTTGAACAAGCTGCAAATGCCCCTGTGAGCGCAGTAAAACATGGCGCAGAAATAGACCTTGATGCACCGTATTTAGCAGATATTATTTATAATCAAATGATTGATTTGTATGGGAAAGAAGAAGCTGAAACGGGAGGTTACCAAGTCTATGCAACTGTTAGTTCTGATATGCAGCGAGCGGCTCAAGCGGCGGTGCGTAGAAACCTTCATGATTATGATGAAAGACATGGATATCATGGTCCAGAGCGGCAGTTATGGGAAAAGGCGAGCGGCAGTGATAGTGCATTAGATGAACCATTAGCAGCAGAACAAACACCGCCTATGTCAGAGCAAGAAATGTTGGAAGTGTTACAAAATCATCCAACGTTTGAACCTTTAATACCGGCAATAGTGGTTAAAGTGAATGAAAAAGATATCTTAACTTTCAATCGAGACGGTCAATACAGAATTATTGACTGGGAAGGGTTAGATTGGGCCAGACCCTTTATCAATGACTCAAAACAAGGGGCTGCGCCGAAAGTTGCCGCTGATATTTTACAAGAAGGGGCGCTTATTCTTCTGCGACAACGCCCTGAAGATGGGCATTGGCAGCTCAGTCAATTTCCCCAAGCGAGTAGTGCATTTGTTGCTTTGAATCCTAAAAATGGTGCAGTAGATGCTGTGATTGGCGGTTATAGTTTTTATCAAAGCCAATTTAACCGAGCCACTCAAGCGAAAAGACAAGTGGGTTCAAATATTAAACCTTTTATTTATTCTTCCGCTTTGGCCAACGGTTATAACTTAGCCAGTATAATTAATGATGCACCTATTACTCAATGGCAAGCTGGCTCGGGCACAGCTTGGCGACCTGAAAACTCACCGGCAGAGTATGATGGGCCAATAAGAATGCGGGTGGCTTTGAGTAAATCTAAAAACGTCGTCTCTGTTAGATTATTACGAGCGGTTGGTCTAGACAATGTGACCGAATATTTGTCTCGTTTTGGTTTTGATAAAGATGATATTCCTAAAGATGAAACGGTATCTCTAGGTTCAGGATCACATACACCGCTAGAAGTGGCTACTGCTATGGCAGTGATTGCTAATGGCGGGTTTTTAATTAACCCGCATTTTATTCAGAGAATTGAAGACGAATATGGCCAATCTTTATGGCAAGCTGATCCGGTGCAGGCTTGTGACCCTTGTCAAGTTGCAGACAAACCAGTTAAGCCAATCGATCCAGATGATATTGAGGCTTTATTAGCGGCAGAGTTTAATTCGCAACCTGAAAAAGCGCAGTCTACTATACGGCAAGCTCCGAGAGTTATTACTGCAGAAAATGCATTTCTAGTGGCTGAAATGATGCGCTCTGCAGTACAAATTAATGGTCATTGGAATAACCGTGGAACAGGTTGGAGAACCGCATTATTACTTAAAAGAAACGATGTGGCGGGTAAAACCGGTACCACTAATGATGTGCGAGATACTTGGTTTAGTGGGTTTACCCCAGATTTAGTGGCGACAGCTTGGGTTGGGTTTGATGATAACAATCGTAAATTGGGACGCACCACACCCAATCAAAACTTGGTAAATAAAAATCCAACTAAGTTCAATTATATTGGTAATGCCATGATTGGTAGTGAAGCAGGTGCTATTGCTGCCCAGCCTGCTTGGATAAGGTTTATGCAATTTGCTCTTGCAGGTGAACCTAATCATGAATTGCCCATGCCTACTAATATTATTACCTTACGTATCGATAAAAACACAGGTAAGTTAACCAATAGAACAGACAGTACTTCTATGTTTGAATATTTTAGTGAAAATTCACAACCGTCACTTTACGTAGCTGAAGATGAAATTATTGAAACAAGCGATGAAGGTGAACTAAATAATCAGCAATTGGAAGATATTTTCTAAGATCCTCTGGTCTTAGTCACAACAAATATATTACATAAAGGATAGAGTTTACATGAGTAACCCCTTAGTAAAAAATGCGTTATATATTCCCCACTCAGGGCCGTCTTTATTAGAAACGCCTTTACTAAATAAGGGCAGCGCATTTAGTGCAAAAGAGCGTGTTGCGTTTAACTTAACAGGTTTGATCCCGCCTCGTTATGAGACGATTGAAGAACAAGTGGAACGAGCTTATATGCAATATTCCAGCTTTGATGAGCCGATGAATAAGCATATATATCTACGAGCCATTCAAGATAATAACGAAACCTTATTTTATCGTCTGATTCATGCCCATATAAATGAAATGATGCCTATTATATACACCCCGACAGTAGGGGATGCCTGTGAACAGTTTTCTGATATTTATCGAAGTTCACGAGGTTTATTTATTAGCTATTCTGAGCGTCATCATATGGATGATATTTTACGCAACGCAACCAAACGAAAAGTGAAGGTAATTGTTGTTACTGATGGCGAGCGAATTTTAGGTTTAGGAGACCAAGGTATAGGTGGAATGGGGATCCCAATCGGTAAACTTTCTTTATACACTGCTTGTGGCGGAATTAGTCCTGCTTACACACTTCCGGTGATGTTAGATGTGGGCACTAATAATGAAAAATTATTAGCCGATCCTATTTATATGGGAGCTAGACATAAACGTATTGGCCAAGCGGAGTACGATGAATTTGTAGATATGTTTATTCAAGCCATTTGTCGCCGTTGGCCTGAAGTTATGTTGCAGTTTGAAGATTTTGCACAACCTAATGCAATACCTTTACTAGAAAGGTACCGCAATAAAATTTGTTGTTTTAATGATGACGTTCAAGGTACTGCCGCTGTGGCTGTGGGTACTATTTTGGCTGCATGTAAAAGTAAGCAAGTTAAATTATCATCACAAAAAGTGGTGTTTGTTGGTGCCGGTTCGGCAGGGTGTGGAATAGCAGAACAAATCATTAAACAAATGTGTAATGAGGGAATTTCTGACCAGCAAGCTCGCAGCCAAGTTTTTATGGTAGATCGTTACGGTTTGTTAACTGAAGGCTTACAGGGGTTGCGAGACTTTCAACAACGTTTAGTGAAACCCTTAGATGCACTTGAAAACTGGTCAATCAATGGTGAGTATGCGTCCTTATTAGAAGTGGTGAATCAGACTAAACCGGATATTTTGATTGGTGTTTCGGGTCAATCAGGACTCTTCACCGAACAGGTTATTCGTGCCATGAAATCGCATAATGAATTACCCATTATTTTTCCTTTGAGCAATCCATCTCGACAAGTTGAAGCTACGCCTGAGCAAGTGATTGAGTGGACCGATGGGAAAGTCATTATTGCCACAGGTAGCCCATTCAAGCCTGTTGAATACAAAGGTCAGGTTTATCCAATCGCACAATGTAATAATAGTTATATCTTTCCGGGTATAGGTTTAGGAGTAATAGCATCTAAAGCAGAGTTCATTAGTGACGAAATGTTGATGGCAACCAGTGCTGCATTAGCTAATGCTTCTCCCTTAGCGATAAATGGTCAAGGAGCGTTATTACCTTCATTAGGTGAAATTGCTACTTTAAGTAGAAAAATAGCCTTTGATGTGGGTAAAGTGGCTATGAATCAAGGGTTGGCTTTGCAAGTCTCGGATGAAGTATTACAACAAAGAATTGAGCAGAACTTTTGGACTGCCGAGTATCGTCCGTACAAAAGAGTAAGTATTTAATTGTAACCCTTGCTTAACCTGCGTAGAATCCGCCACCGGAGTTGGCCTGGCAATCGCCGTTCAGTTTTCACTTGTGAATTTCTGAAGGGAGGAAAGTCCGGGCTCCACAGGGCAGGGTGCCAGGTAACGCCTGGGCGGCGCAAGCCGACGACAAGTGCAGCAGAGAGAAGACCGCCTTTTTGTTATCCGTAATAAATTGGTAAGGGTGAAAGGGTGCGGTAAGAGCGCACCGCACCACTGGCAACAGTGTGTGGCAAGGTAAACTCCACCCGGAGCAAGACCAAATAGGATCTCTTATGGCGTGGCCCACGTTGAGATCGGGTGTGTTGCTTGAGCCAGTGAGCGATTGCTGGCCTAGATGAATGATTGCCCACGACAGAACCCGGCTTATGGCCAACTCCACCTTATTTTTATCTTCGGGCCTCTTTATACTTATCTCGAGTTCAGGTTACTTATTCTCTAAAGTGTATCGCCCTAGAATTATTGAGAAACTTCAACTCGGCCTCTACCATTATGTTTCGCTTTATATAAGGCTTTATCTGCTAGGCGGTATAATTCGTTAATAGACAGGCCTTCATGCCATTCTGCACCGCCAATACTTACGCTTAGTTGATAATCTTTAGCTTCCTCAAGTTGTAATTGAGCGACGCCTTTACAAAGTTGTTCGAGTAAGATTTTAGCGTGTGCTATATCTGTTGCGGGTAGAATAATCGCAAACTCTTCGCCGCCAATCCGTGCAATAAAATCAGTTACTCTCAGACGTTCACTTAAATACATAGCTAAAATTTGTAGCACTTGATCACCAAAGTCATGACCATACTGATCATTTACAGATTTAAACCAATCGGCATCAACTATGGCTAAACATAGATTTTCATTGTGTGATTGGGTTTGGTTAATTTCATTTTTTATTGCTGAATCAAAGGCACGTCTATTGGGTAGTTGTGTTAATACATCTGTGGTTGCGGCAAGGGTAAGTCGAGTATTGGCGGTTTGTAAATCTTGGGTACGTGTCAGTACTTGTTTTTCTAAAGATTCATTTAATTCTTTTAGATTTTGCGCTAAACGTTGTTCTCGTCCCAGTAAACGCATATGTTCCCAGCCAAAATAAATGGCTTGTGAGGTGATAAATAGAAATATAGCAATGGCAAATAACTCTAGATAAGGATCAATGTTCTGTGCATAAAGGAAGGCATCATAGGCGCCACTGACTAAAATAATAACTAAACCTAATAGCTGTAACCAGTGTTCACGAAATCGAGCGTAGACTTTCCAACTTAGAAAAAGAGCGTAAGAAAAAGCAACCAGTACGTAAAAAGTGCGTAATGAATGTCCTATTAGCAAGAATTCGTGCAAAGTCAGTAACGGAATAAATAACAGTAAAACTATGGGGATAGCACTAAGAAAAAGTAACAGCTTTTTTAAGATGAAATGTTGTTTAAAAATGGCAGGTAACAAGTAGACCTGCGCCCCAACAAAAATAGCTAATAAAGATAGAAAACTACCCCAGGCTAAGTAGAAATAGTGATTAATTGTGAAATGGGGAAATAAGTAAGCAAGAACACTCCCTGTTACCAGTAAACGTAAACCTGTACCTAAAGATATTAAAACTAAAAATAAATGTAAGGCACGACGGCTAGAAGAAAAAATAGCTTGAGCTGCGGCAAATATTGTCACTAATAAACTGGCGCCTAAAAATAATATATGCCATGAAGAGCGGTGCATAATATTGCGATATAGTTCATCTTTTTGACCTATTTGGGGAGGCTGAGCTATGCCTCCAGTCCGATAATCATCAATGTATAATTGTAAAATTACTTTATTCCCTGGATAAAGTTTTGGTAACTGAAATGATGCCCCGCTATGAAGTAAGCCTGCGGATCCTGCTGGGGGTAGCGATTTAATTACCTCATCTGATTCGGCAATAAAAGGAGATAAGTTATCAAAAGCTTTGACCCAGGTTCCATGCCCATTATCAATATAAACTCGCATGGTAGAACTTTGACGGCCTGGCCAAAATGCTAAATCCTCTCCTGTGCTGTAAATGCCATTTAATTCAATTTCAGCCCAGAGTGTGATTAACCCTCTAGGATAATATTCATCGACTTTTACTTTATTCTCTGGCCAATAACTTGGGATTTCTAGTGTGATGGCATCCTGTTGAAACTGTGTAATCTGTGCAGGTGGGATAATCTTACCAGGCAGGGCCTGCCATAAGCCTCGTAAACTCATTTGCTGACAAGATGGATCTATCATGCCTGTCTTGTGGGTATATGACGAGCAGTCTGAAGCAGAATATATACTAGCTGACCACAAACTTATTAAGCCTATTAGTATCCACTTAAACAAGCGACAATCAATCATATATAATCTGATCCTATCCTTAGCTGACAACAAATCGGCGTGGGTATTCAAAATCTACTCTAGCGACAAATTTACTGATAGTACAATTGTGATTAAAACGATATCAAGCCCTCAAATCTAAGATAACTTATTCTTAAAATCTTCGTAACTAAATTGTCGAACTAATTCAAAACTTCCATCTTTGCGTAATATGCCAATCGAAGGGTGTTCAACGCCATTAAAAAAGGTGGTTTTAACCATAGTGTAATGGATCATATCTTCAAAGATAATGCGCTCGCCGATTTGTAATTCATGGTCAAAACTATACAAATCTATGGCATCACCAGTAAGGCAAGAGTTGCCACCAAAACGGTAGGTATAAGCTTTTTCACCGGATTTACCTGCGCCACGCACATCTGGGCGATAGGGCATTTCGAGTACATCCGGCATGTGCGCAGTGGCAGACATATCAACAATAGCAATTTTATCGCGATTCTCGACAATATCTATGACTTCACAAATTAACGGGCCTGTTTGCCAAGCTACAGCAGAACCAGGTTCTAATATAACGTTAAGGTGCGGATGACGAGATTTAAAGGCTTTTAATGTGGTGATAAGGTGCTCTACATCGTAACCCTGTTTAGTCATTAGATGACCACCACCAAAATTGATCCACTTAATTTGCGCAAAGTATAGGCCGAACTTTTTTTCTACTGCGAGGATCGTACGTTCTGTGGCATAAGAATCGCACTCACATAGGTTATGAATGTGAAAACCTTCAATGCCGGATAAATCTGCATCCACTAAATCTTTGGCTAAAATGCCAAAACGTGAGCCAGGAGCACTTGGATCATATAACTCAGTTTCAGCTTCACGGTGTTCTGCATTTAATCGAATACCAGGAGAAACAGTGGAGTTTAAAATTTGTTGTTTATACCTATGCCATTGGCCGAGACTGTTAAAAGAAATGTGATCAACTAAATCGACTAACTGGTCGATATCAGTAGGTTTATATGCGGGAGAAAAGGCATGAACCTGTTTGCCTATCTCTTCTTTCCCTAGTCTAGCCTCCCACACTGCACTGGCAGTAGAACCTTGTAAGTACTTGCTAACCAAGTCAAACGTAGACCACATAGAAAAACCTTTCAGCGCTAAGATTATCTCAACACCACTTTCTTGTTGCACTCGCTGCATCAATTGTAGATTGGCTTCAAGTTTAGTTTCTTCACATACATAACAAGGAGAAGGGATCGCAGGGTTTAACATGGGGTCTTGCATAAGGAGGTTACTTTTTAAGGCAAAATAGATTCGTTAGCATAACGCTAGCAATCTATGAGTTAAAGTAAAAAGGCTTAGCTAATCAAGCAAAGCCTTTATTATTTTAGCTACGAGCTACGAGCTACGAGCTACGAGCTACGAGTGTTTTAGCTCGGTACTCGCAGCTAGAGAGAGCTAGCTGATGTTATCTTTTAAATGGGCTTTCGTCGCATTCAATCACATGCCAAGGTAAGCCATGCATATTTAACATCTCCATAAATGGGTCTGGATCAAATTGTTCCATATTCCATACGCCTGCTTTTTTCCAAGTACCGTTCAATATTAAACTGGCACCTATCATGGCTGGTACACCTGTCGTGTAAGAAACGGCTTGAGCACCTAATTCTTCGTGGCACTTAGCATGTTCGCAGTTGTTGTAGATAAAGATGGTTTTTTCTTTGCCATCTTTTAGGCCCGTTATATAAGTACCAATACAAGTTTGCCCTGTATAACCGTCGGCTAATGAGCCAGGATCAGGCAATACCGCTTTCAGAAACTCTAAAGGTACAATCTGCTGACCTTGGAAGTTAATTGGTTCAATACTTGTCATGCCAATACCTTCTAACACTTTTAAGTGATTCAGGTAGGCATCGCCAAAGGTCATCCAAAAACGTGCACGTTTAAGGCTTGGGAAATGTTTAACGATTGACTCTAATTCTTCGTGATACATTAAATACGAAGCTCGAACACCTATGTTTTGATAATCGAGATATTCACGAACACTTAATGGATCGGTTTCTTTCCATTCGCCATTTTCAAAGAAACGCCCACGCTGGGTAATTTCTCGAATGTTAATTTCAGGATTGAAGTTGGTAGCAAAAGCTTGGCCGTGATCGCCACCATTACAATCTACTATGTCTAGGTAATGAATCTCGTCGAAATAATGTTTAGCTGCATAAGCGGTATATACATTGGTCACACCTGGATCAAATCCACTACCTAATAAGGCCATTAAGCCTGCCTTTTCGAATTTTTCTTGATAAGCCCATTGCCATGAATATTCAAATTTAGCGACATCTTTAGGTTCGTAGTTGGCGGTATCTAAATAATCTACCCCTGTTTCTAAACAAGCGTCCATAATGGCTAAATCTTGATAGGGTAAGGCTAAGTTAATCACTAAGTCTGGGTTAACTTGATTGATAACCGCGACTACTTCACTAGCATGATCTGCATCGACAGCAAAAGTACCCTTAACACGGTCTAAGCCCACTTCTTTTTGTAATGCTTCACATTTAGATACCGTGCGGCTGGCAAGATATATTTCGTCAAAAAGCTCAGGTAAACGAGCACATTTTTTAATGGTGACTGCAGCAACACCACCGGCACCAATAATTAAAACACGAGACATAAAGTTATCCTTTTAAGCATAGATGAGACATAAAAACCGCGGCATCCTATCAGTATTTTTCAACTGCGCAATAGATACATGAAATTAGTGATACAAAATAAAAGTTTTTGTCGCCAAGTGCTAGTTAAATATTGATGAATATTCAGCTAATAGTGTGCCTAGAACAACTTCCGTTCGTTGCTTTAAGGTGCCAGATGCCACTAAGTGCGGAATTCGCTGTTTGGCTAAATAGTCACGATTAAATTGTTGAAATTCATAGCGGTTAGCATCCCCTGATCTTTCCCAAGTATCATCGTAGGGAATATCATCGTCACATAAAACCACTAGGTCATATCGTTGCCAACATTGTTTGGCTAGTTTTTCTAATTCAGGTAGAGCGTTCTGGTGGTAATGTAAAGCAAAGTGCCAGGTGGTAAAGGCGCTGGTATCACAAAATAAATATTTATTTGCTTCTAGGCTCGCTTGGTCTTCCCATTGATTTTGAGTTTGCGCAATATGTAATAGTTGTGCTGGTGTTAGTCGCCTATCAATTTGATGTTTTAACCAATACTCTCGCCCGTATTCCGCCACGCTTAATGTCTTTAATTCTTTGGCTAGCGTTTCACTTAGTGTGGTTTTACCGGTAGATGGTGCACCTATAAATACAATTCGTTTGATCAATCGTTTTGCTCTATTAATGTGTTGTATACCAAGGGGGATAAGTAGTCTTTAAACTGGTCTACATTATTCCTAATTTTAGTGGCACTTATAGGGACTTTGGTTCTTGCTTGGTCAAATCTTATATCTTTGCAGTTAAGAGCTAAGCTAACGTGCTCTCCATAGGATTCACTACTAAAAAAGTAATCGAAGCAGTGATCTTTTAATAATTCTTGTAGATAGACGTCATGTTTGTTAATAATTTCTTGGCTATAGCCCACTTCTTTTGGACCATCAATTGCTAATATCACTTGAACCTGGGGGTACAGTTGTTCGAGCCATTTGATTCTAATTGGTAGTGGGCAGCTGGGTAATTCATCACATGCATAAATGACTATTACCAGTTGATCTGCATATCGCAGGGAAAAATCAATCAGTGCTTGATGGCCTTTATGTAATGGAGCAAATTTACCTAGGGTAAGGCCTTTAGCCATATTTATTCCCTAGATTTTGCTGACACAGATTTTTATACCACTGCCATTGACCAATAATTGCCAAAATTAAAAAACATAAATATAAAATAGATGTAGGGTATAAGCCTTTTTGCCAATAAATAATAATGGCGACTATATCCACTAAGATCCATAAGCTCCAATTTAAGAGTTTTTTGTGCGACAGCAACCATTGGGCGGCTAAGCTAGCACAGGTGGTAAAGGCGTCAGGGTAGGGGAAATCTGCATCGGTTTGGCTGGCCATCATAGTTCCTAATAACAAGCTGCTTCCGATAATAGTGGTTATCCATAGCGTATATTCTTTGACTGAACCTGGTTGTACTTGAATATGCCCTGTTTGGTCTTGAGAATGCCGCCAAATCCACCATCCGTAAAATTGAAACCCTATATAAAAAATATGCAGTGCCATATCAGAGTAGAGTTTAACATCGTAAAAAATCCAGCTATAAATACAGACTTGAATTAAGCCAAAGGCAAAACACCAAATACTACGCTTTATAATAAGATATACACATAGAAAGCCTGCCACTGTAGCAATCCATTCAAAGGGTGAGGCGCCAGCAAAACCTTGTAACCATTCCAGCCAATGCATCAATTATTCGACAGTAAATGTTTGGATTGAATCTAAAAATAATTTGCCAGAACCTAACGTCCCGCCAATAACATAAATTACCCCATTTAGTTCAGTTGCTGCATTATGTCTAGAAGCTTGAAAATTAAATGGTGAAGTACTCCAGTTTTGAGTTTTTGTATTATAAATGTAGCTAGAAGTTAAGTTCTTATAATCGCCGAAGGTATAAATTTTGTCCTGCACAGCTACTGCCGAGTGGGCACTTAAGAGCTGTGGAAGAGATGGCAGACTTATCCACTGATCTTTCGTTAAATCGTAACGAGAAAAGTGGTTAGAGGCTTTCTTATTGTTATAACCACCAATGGCATAAATATGTTTACCAAGTATCACGGTTCTAGTGTCTTCTGCAAAGGGTAAACCAGACGCTTTTGTCCACTGGTTAGTTGTGATGTCGAAGATACTGACGATGTTGGTAGGCACTAACTTTTGTCTGGAATCGTATTTACTACCGCCACTTACCACGATTTTTCCATCGATATAAACTGCGCTGGCAAAACGTCTTGGGACCGGCATTTCGCCCAAGATTTTGACTTGTTTAGATGGGATGTCATATATTTCAACCAATGGCTGTAAACTAGAATAATGCTTCCAAGCTGTTACTCCGCCTAAAATATAAATTGAATCTTTTCCGTCCCACACTGCCGAGTGGTAACGTCTAGGTAACAATTTATCTTTTAATTTTATCATTTCTTTGGTTCGTGGATCTATAATGTGAATATCTCTCGAAAAACCTCCTTTTTGGCTGCCAGCTAATACAAAAATTTTCTGACCATTGTTGACGATCGCATGACCATATAAGCCATTTGGCATCGATAAAACCGCTGATTCCGGCAAAGTGTGGTAAGTAGTACAACTTGTGAAGAAGCAAAATGTAATCACAATTATAAGTATGTTGTTTATTGATTGGCTCATGGTGATTTTTCGAACTTAAATATTTATGGTTGAATTGCCAGCTAAATATTGAATACTTATAATGATGTGTGCAAGGTTTATTTTCTTACCCCTTGCAAGCCACCTGTGTGCAAAGCCAAGATCCGACTGTTTTTAGGAAAATACTTTTGGTGTAGTAAATCCTGTATGGCAAAAAACAATTTGCCACTGTAAATTGGTTCAATATCTAATTGCTGTTGTTGGTTAAAGTCAGTGCAATACTGAGTTAACTCTTCAGTCTTTTTGGCATAACCACCAAAATGATAATCATGATTAATTTGCCAATTTTTATTGTGGCAATCTGGCGGCAGTAAGTCAGTAACTAAATCCTCTAAGTAATTTTGTCCTTTTAGTACACCTATGCCTAACACTTTTGTTTTATTTGCTAGTTGTTTGTTACCTAATGCATTAATCAACCCCGCTAAAGTGCCGCCACTGGCAACAGGCGCAATGATAAAGTCATATTCTTGGTTAAGTTCATTTACTATTTCGCCAACACCTTCTAGAGCATATTGGCTAGAGCCGCCTTCGGGGATAATAACGGCTTGTGGAAATTCGATTTGTAATTGGTGTAAATAACTAGAGTTGCGTGCTTGATACGTGATTTTGTTTACATAACGTATATCACTTTGCCATGAGACTAAGTCTTGTAACATCGGACTAAGATTTTGCGAGTAATCTCCACGTACGATTGCAGTAAACTTAATATTCAGTTGTCGGCAACAATAGGCCAAAGCATGCAAGTGATTAGAAAAACCGCCGCCAAAACTAATAATATGTGGGCATTTTTGTTCTAGCGCATCGATTAACTGAAACTTGATCTTGCGCCATTTATTACCCGAAATAATGGCGTGGATAGAGTCGTCACGTTTAATGGTAATCTTGGTACCTTGGAGCAGAATGGATTGTTCTGGTGATGGTAAGATGATCTTTAATAATGGTGTTAAATCTGTTGTTGTCACGCTATTAATTTCTTGAATGGTTAGTGCCGTGGTTATTATACATATTCCTCTAACTTCGAATATAACCGCTGTTGCTGTATGGGTTTGGCTAGGTAATCAGTCATACCGCTATCGATACACTTTTCGCGATCGCCTTTCATTGCGTTAGCAGTCAAGGCGATAATTGGAATATCTGATATTTCTAAATTTAGTTTTCTAATACTCTGCGTAGCTTGGTAACCGTCCATATTGGGCATTTGACAGTCCATTAAGATTAAAGAATAAAAGCGATTTTGTTTGGCTTCTTTATCTAATTTTTCTAAGGCTTCTAAACCGTCTGATGCGATATCATGAGGGACATCTTTTAATTTTAACATCTCACTGATAACTAATTGATTAATTTCATTATCTTCAACAATTAATATTCGTAACTGGCTTATCTCTTTGGCGTTTGAAGATGGCGTTTTAGCTATGGAAATTGGTTTAAAGCTATCCGTGTTTGATACTTCAATTTTTACCGTAAAAGTACTGCCTTTTTGTTCTGTGCTTTGTACTGTAATTTCACCGTTCATCAAGGTCGCCAAACTTTGGCTGATAGATAGGCCTAATCCGGTGCCACCAAATTTACGTGTGGTTGATGCATCTGCTTGTCTAAATGGTAAAAATAAATGTTTTAGTTGTTGTTCTGTTATGCCGATGCCACTGTCTTTTATTGTTAATATTAAATGAGACTTTTGTTTTTCCAGAGTAATCAGTTCACTGCTGATAACAACCTCACCTTGTAAGGTAAATTTAATGGCGTTACTGATTAAATTCGCATAAACCTGCCTGATTCTTGTCGGATCTGCAATGATTGCGATGTTTTCAGTTAAAGCAAAATCCGAGGTTAATTTAATAGATTTATTTTTCGCAAAAACAGTAAATGGAGCAACACATTCATTCAATAAGTCGTTAATAATAAAGGGGGTGTTTTCTAATTCAATTTGTTTGGAGTCAATCTTTGCAAAGTCTAAAACATCATTTACTTGGGCAAGTAAAGAATCCGCGCTACTTTGCGCTAAATTCAAAAAGTTCTTTTGATTATTATTTAAACCTGTTTTATCCATCACTTGCAACGAACCAATCACACCATTGATAGGTGTGCGAATTTCATGACTCATATTAGCTAAAAAGGTACTTCTGGCCTCAAGAGCTAGGGTCAGTTCTTGATGCCTTTTTTCTAATTGTTCTCGGTAATAGACTTGTTTAGTGATGTCTTGAAATGCGCCATATAAACGAACACATTGATCATTTTCAATTTCAGCCCTACCTTGGCTCGCTACCCATTTTATTTTGCCTGTGTGGGTGACAATTTCAAACTCCCCTGCGAAGTCACCACCTTTTAACATAACTTTATTGACCATAGCCCGAAGACGTTCTCGATTTTTTCCGGCTTTATAAAAATCAATAGCGGTTTCAAGATCTGGAACATAATCTTTATCAACTTCATGAATTAGCCTTGTTGCTTCAGACCAATGTATTGACTGAGTGACAAGATCTATCTCCCAAGCTCCGACTCCTGAAAGTTTGCTGATTTCATTCATCAAATTTTGCTGGTGGGTTAAGCGTTTCTTCTGCTTTTGTAATATGGCCAATGCGTTGTTTCTGGCAATTTCGTTGCCAACCCAGTGGGCTAAAAACTCAATAAATTCGTGTTCTGTTGGACCAAATGGATTGGCTCTTGGTTCACTGGAAGAAAAGTTGAGGGTACCGTAGCGTTTTCCTTCAACCATCAAAGGTGCCCCGATATAACTTTCAAGACCAAAATCTAAATAACAGGGATGTTCAGCAATTTCACTTTTGCCAGCATGATGAAAAGAAGTGGATTTGTCTGCAAGTAGGGTGTGGATACAATAAGTATTACTTAACGGAAAAGTTGTTTCTGCTTGCAAGGCGTTATCCGGAGAAATCGCATGTTTCACAGTATAAGTATCATTGTGTATTTGGCTAATAATAGCTAATTCTAGATTAAAAACATCACTGCCGAGAATAAGCAGCTTTTCCATTTTCTGTAGGTAAGAAAGGGAATTGTCAGAAGTGATTTGATATAAACTTTTTAGGTGTAACATCTTGATTATTATTCCAAAATAAATCGGTACGCTTAATTAGTTTGTATCGATGTTGTTAATCTATTATTAGGCAAATTAGATCCTAATGAAGTATATCAAATGAGCAAATAACCACTCGATTTTAATAAGTAAATAACTTAGCCAATATTAGCATTATTTGCGAACAGTAACAAAGTATCTAAAGTCGAATTAGCGATAGACTTTGGTCGTGTTTAACTGATGTTTCTATTCTTTACTAAGTTTAGACAGGTTTACCTAGAGTCATTCTGAGTTCATCGTCGTTTGCTTAAATCGGTATAAGGCATATCAAATAACAAAACATCTGCATATGTTAGTTGACATATAGACGTCTATACGGCAAATTGCACTTATGAAAATCAATTCAATTTGCATCACCGGCATGATTATTACCACCCCAGATAAGGTGGTCGCTGGCTAGTACATACGCATTACATACTAAAAGCCCGCAACCAAAGCGGGCTTTTTTGTTATTTGCTTGTGTGAAAGTAAATTTGAAATAACTAGAAATACGTGAAGTTCGAGGAGCAATAAAATGAAGGTGTTGAAGTTTGGCGGGTCATCTCTCGCCGATGCAGAGCGTTACTTGCGAGTTAAAGATATTGCCATGGCATGTCATACCGAATCGGGTGCTGCTATTGTATTGTCTGCTCCAAAGGGCGTAACAAATGCCTTGTCTTTATTGTGCGACGAAGCCGCATCAGGCAAAGATTACGGTGAATTATTTGCTAAATTAAATATGGTTTTGTTTGGAATTTTAGAAGACTTACAAACCAATTTACCTAACTTTAAATCTGCTGATTTGGCTGAATTTATTCAACAAACTTTGAATGAGTTGAATCAACATTTAGAAGGTTTTGCCTTATTAAGATGCGCACCAGAGCAAGTGGTAGCGAAAATTTTAAGTATTGGTGAATACGTTAGCGTTAATATTTTTAGTCAGATTCTGACTTCTGTTGGTCAAGCCAATAGTATTATAGACCCTGTTGATCATATTATTGCAGAAGGTGATTACCTTGATAGCATTTGTGATGTATCTGCAAGTAAAGCTCGTTTTACTGACGTAGATAGCTCAGGCAAACAAGTATTAATCATGCCTGGTTTTGTGGCTGTAAATGGCGCAGGCGAGAAAGTTACTCTAGGACGTAATGGCTCTGATTATTCAGCTGCGATTTTAGCTGCTTGTATCGATGCTGAGTGTTGTGAAATTTGGACTGATGTTGACGGTGTGTATAACGCTGATCCAAATCAAGTTGAAGGTGCGGTGTTATTAGACAAACTGACATACCAAGAAGCCATGGAGTTATCATACTTTGGCGCCAAAGTATTACATCCAAAAACAATCGGTCCTATTGCTCAACATCATATACCTTGTTTAATCCGTAATACCTTAAATCCATCAGCACCTGGTACCTTAATTAGTAACGAAGCCAGTACTAAGTGGACCAGCGTAAAAGGCATTTCACACTTAGATGACATGACTATGTTTAATGTAGCAGGCCCTGGCATGAAAGGCATGGTTGGTATGGCAAGTCGTGTGTTTGAAGTGATGTCTCGTGCCAATATTTCTATTAGTTTAATCACTCAATCTTCTTCGGAATATAGCATTAGTTTTTGTATTCATAGTAAAGATGCGGCTCACGCCCAAGATTTATTAGAAGACTCCTTTGCATTAGAGCTATCTAATCAGTTACTTGATCCGATTGAAGTACGTCATGATTTGGCGATTGTTACTTTAGTGGGGGATGGCATGCGTCATTCAGAAGGTCTAGCGGCTAAGTTCTTTAATTCTTTGGCACAAGCAAGAGTGAATAACGTAGCCATTGCTCAAGGTTCTTCAGAACGTTCTATTTCGACAGTGATCGCGGCTAATAAAGCGAAAAAAGCAGTGCGAGTAGTACATCAAAACTTTTTCTCAAGCTTACATTCAATCGATGCATTTTTAGTAGGTTGTGGCACAGTAGGGCAGGAGTTCTTAGGGCAAGTGGCTCGTCAACAAGCGTCTTTGTTAGAACGTAATATCAAGTTGAATGTGTATGGTATCGCCAATAGTAAAAAATTATTGTTAGACACCAAAGGCATTGATCTTAATGCTGATTGGGCAAATGCATTACAAAACAGCGATAAAGCGTTGTCAGTTGATACATTACAAGATTTTGCTCACGCGAATAGTTTAGTCAACCCAGTTCTAATCGATTGTACAAGTAGCTCGGCTATTGCTGATCAGTATCCACATATGATGGAAAGTGGTTTCCATGTGGTTACGCCAAATAAAAAGGCCAATACTGCCAGCACTGAGTTTTACCAATTGTTGCGTGACACAGTACAAAAAACCAATCGCCAATTTTTATATGAAACCACTGTGGGTGCAGGCTTACCTGTTATCGAAAACCTGCAGAAGTTATTTTATGCTGGTGATGAGCTAATCAAATTTGAAGGCATTTTATCTGGCTCTTTATCTTTTGTATTCGGCAAATTAGACGAAGGTTTAAGTTTATCTGAAGCCACTAACATAGCTAAAAAGAATGGTTTTACTGAACCAGACCCTCGAGATGATTTAAGTGGTATGGATGTCGCCAGAAAACTATTAATCATGGCTCGTGAAGCTGGATTAACGTTAGAATTAGAAGATATTCAAATCGAGCCTGTATTACCTGAGTTTTTTGATGCGAGTGGCTCTATTGACGACTTTATGGCTAAATTGCCAGAAATCGATAGCCATTACGCAGACAAAATTAGTGCAGCCAAACAAGAAGGCAAAGTGCTGAGATATGTTGGTTCAATTAATCAAGGTAAGTGCGTGGTAAATATTCAAGCTGTGAACGAATCTCATCCTTTGTTTATGGTTAAAGAAGGTGAAAATGCTTTAGCTATTCACAGTCATTATTACCAACCTATTCCATACGTAATACGTGGTTATGGTGCGGGTGCTGCGGTAACTGCTGCTGGTGTGTTTGCTGATGTGATGCGAACTATGCCATGGAAACAGTCGTAATCATCTTGAAACGTAACCATGTTGGAAAGTAAGTAAGATAAAATGTCAGAATCAAATATGCAGAACAAAACAATAACAGCCTATGCGCCAGCCTCTATTGGTAATGTCAGTTTAGGTTTTGATTTATTAGGTGCGGCCCTGAAACCGATTGACGGAAGTTTATTGGGTGATGAAGTTGATTTAACCATAGCAGAGCAGTTTAGTCTTGAAGTGGCTGGCCGTTTTGCCGACAAATTGCCACCTGATCCTGATAGTAATATTGTCACTCGTTGTTATCAGCATTTTGTTAAAGTATTAGAGCAAAAAGGTTATGCCAAAGAAGATATCCCAGCATTAAAAATGACCTTGCATAAACATTTACCTATAGGTAGTGGTTTAGGTT
The DNA here is from genome assembly GCF_009796765.1 of Paraglaciecola sp. L3A3. Taxonomy (NCBI): domain Bacteria; kingdom Pseudomonadati; phylum Pseudomonadota; class Gammaproteobacteria; order Alteromonadales; family Alteromonadaceae; genus Paraglaciecola; species Paraglaciecola sp. L3A3. The sequence continues at coordinate 4,576,576 of NZ_CP047023.1, read as the reverse complement.
CTAGTGCTAGTTCAATTGTTGCGGCATTACATGGTCTTAATCAGTTTTATGCAGAATATTTTGGCAAAACGCCTTTTACTGATAATGAACTGTTATTAGTTATGGGTGAGCTGGAAGGGCAAATTAGCGGCAGTGTGCATTATGATAATGTTGCCCCTTGTTTCTTAGGTGGTTTAACCTTGATGGCTGAATATAAAGAACAAGTTGCCTTACAATTGCCTATCTTTAAAAATTGGTATTGGGTGTCTTGTTATTCTGGCATTAGTGTTTCAACTGCCGCAGCACGAGAAATTTTACCAAAACAGGTATCAATGGCTGATACAATTCAATTTGGACGCCAGCTAGCAGTATTCACTGATGCCTTATATCGCCAAGACGAAGAGCTTGCTGCAGCCATGATGCAAGACGTTATCGCCGAACCATACCGTAAATCATTGTTACCCAAGTTCGATGAATCGAGAGCGTTTTCTGAACAAAATGGTGCATTAGCATTTGGTATTTCTGGTTCTGGCCCCACAGTGTTTGCTGTGTGTGATAATTTACAAAATGCAGAAAAAATTAATCAATGGCTAACTGACAATTATATTCAAAATGACACAGGTTTTAGTCATGTCTGTCAGTTAGATTTAGACGGTGCCGTTACGCACCAATCTTAAGGTTGTGTTGAAGTAGTTGTACTATGCTTCTGTGCAATAATTTAACGTAATTAAAGTGCGTTGAAAATAGAAATTAAAAGGTAATAAAAATTGGAACTCGTAAATTTAAAAGACGCATCAGAAGTAGTGACATTCGCCCAAGCCGTTAAGCAAGGTTTAGGCAAGAATCAGGGGTTGTTTTTCCCAACTACACTACCTAAGTTTGATGATATGGACGCACTTTTGGCTATGCCTTTTGTTGAGCGTAGTGTTGAAATCTTAAGTTCTCTTATTGGTGATGAACTTTCAAAAGAGCGGATCGCAGGCATAGTTGAGCGTGCTTTTGCATTTCCAGCACCTTTAGCAAAAGTAACCGACAATATTTATAGTTTAGAATTATTTCATGGTCCAACATTAGCATTTAAAGATTTTGGCGGTCGTTTTATGGCCCAATGTCTAACTGAAATTTCTAACGGTGAACCTATTACCATTTTGACAGCCACTTCGGGTGATACAGGTGCTGCGGTAGCTCATGCTTTCCACGGCATTGAAAATATCAATGTGGTTATTTTATTCCCTAAAGGGAAAATTAGTCAGCTACAAGAAAAATTATTCACCACTTTGGGCGATAATATTCATACGGTAGCCATTGATGGTGACTTTGATGATTGCCAACAGTTAGTTAAAACAGCTTTTGATGATGTTGATGTGCGAGAAGGTTTACACCTTAACTCAGCTAACTCAATTAATATTAGCCGTCTAGCTGCACAAGTTTGTTATTACTTTGAAGCTGTATCGCAACTGACTGCCGAAGAGCGTAAAGAAATTGTGATCTCTGTACCTAGTGGTAACTTTGGTAATCTGACTGCCGGCTTAATTGCTAAAGTGATGGGTTTACCAATTAAACATTTTGTTGCTGCAACGAATATGAATGACACTGTTCCTCGTTATTTGAAAACGGGTGAATGGGAGCCAAAAGACACAGTGGCAACTTTGTCCAATGCTATGGATGTTAGTAATCCAAATAACTGGCCACGTATCGAAGCTATTATCGAACAAGGTTATGTAGACAAGTCTGAGATTTCTGGCGATACGGTTGACGAAGAATATACCCAAGTGTCTATGCGTCAATTAGCGCAATTAGGTTATATCAGTGAGCCCCATGCTGCGATTGCATATAAAGCACTAGTTAGAAAACTAGAAGAAGGGCAAACAGGTATATTCCTTGGTACAGCTCACCCTGCTAAATTCAGAGAAACAGTTGAAAATGTGTTAGGCCAACCTATTAGCCTTCCACAACCATTAGCTGAATGTGCAGGTAAAGAAGGTTTGGATGTTGAATTAGCCAATGACTACCAAGCATTAAAAACGCATATGTTTAACTTGTTAGGCTAAATACTAATAAGTGGATACTTGGTCGGATATATTAGCTGCGGAAAAACGGCAGGCTTATTTTCAGCAAATTACAGAGTTTGTTGATAATAAAAGACGTGCTGGCACTGCAGTATATCCTCCTCAACAAGATGTTTTTAATGCCTTTGATTTGACTCAGTTAGCCGATGTAAAAGTGGTAATACTGGGTCAAGACCCCTACCACGGGCCTAATCAGGCCCATGGTTTATGTTTTTCTGTTTTACCAGGAGTTAAACCTCCCCCATCTCTTGCAAATATCTATAAAGAACTGGCCAATGATATTGATGATTTCTCTATTCCCGAACATGGATTTTTACAAAATTGGGCAGAACAAGGTGTTTTGCTGTTAAATACCGTTTTGACTGTAGAACAAGGAAAAGCCCATTCTCATGCAAAAATCGGTTGGGAAACTTTTACAGATAAGGTCATGCAACAACTAAATGAGCACTGCCAGGGTGTGGTCTTTTTACTTTGGGGTAGCCATGCGCAAAAAAAAGGTGCTGGTATAGATCAAACAAAGCACCATGTTTTAAATGCTCCACATCCCTCGCCATTATCTGCTTACCGAGGTTTTTTTGGTTGCCAACATTTTTTCAAAACCAATCAAATTTTACTCGAACAGGGTAAATCGCCAATTAACTGGCAAGTATAAAATCCTTCATTGTTAATTTCTGAAAATACTTAAATTACATTGAAACAATTACTTAGCTGTGGTTTTCTAAGCCTAAGTAGTTGCATATTATAAATGGGTAAAGAAATGAGAGCAGATTTTGTCAGAGCAATAACAATCATTTGGTTGAGTTTGCTGGCATTGAGTATCACTTGGCCAGGTATGTTGTGGTTTGCAGTTATTTTAGTACCACTTACTGCAGTGGGCTTTTATGATATGTATCAAACGAAACATGCACTATGGCGAACGTTTCCTTTAATTGGTCGTGGACGCTGGGTGATGGAGTTTTTACGTCCCTTTTTGCGTCAGTATTTTTTCGAATCAGAAACTGATGGAGTACCTATTAACCGGATGAACCGTTCGGTGATTTATCAAAGGGCTAAAGGTCAGCAAGATACCATTCCCTATGGCACCAAAGTGGATACTCAAAGGGTAGGCTATGAATGGATTGGCCACTCTATGGCGGCTATTCATCTAGATGAAAATGCTATCGAACCTAGAGTGAAAATTGGTGGCCAAGCTTGTAAGCAACCCTATGAGGCGAGTATTTTTAATGTCTCAGCTATGAGTTTCGGTTCGTTAAGTGCGAATGCAATTTTAGCCTTGAATAAAGGCGCTAAACTCGGTGGTTTTTATCATAATACTGGAGAGGGCAGCGTCAGCCCTTATCACCTGCAACATGGCGGAGATCTCGTTTGGCAAATTGGTACAGGCTATTTTGGTTGTCGTGATGTGCGGGGCAAATTCAGTGCAGAAAGGTTTACCGAAACTGCTACTAAATTTAATATCAAGATGATTGAAATTAAATTAAGCCAAGGTGCTAAACCTGGGCACGGTGGCATTTTACCAGCAGATAAAAACACCTTAGAGATCGCGCAAATTCGTCATGTTGAACCCGCTACTAGAGTGGATTCCCCGCCAGCACATAGTGTATTTAAAACGCCGCTAGAGATGATGGATTTTATTCAACAATTACGAGATTTATCTGGTGGAAAACCTATAGGTTTCAAATTGGCAGTCGGCCGAAAAAGTGAATTTATTGCTCTTTGTAAAGCCATGGTTGAAACCAATATTAAACCCGATTTTATCACAGTAGATGGGGGCGAAGGTGGCACAGGCGCAGCACCCTTAGAATATTCTAATTCGGTTGGTATGCCACTAAGAGAAGCCATAGTGTTTATTACTGACGTGCTTACTGGTTTTAATTTACGTAAGGAAATCAAAGTGATCGCCAGTGGTAAAGTGTTCACTGGTTTTGACATAGTTAAGAATTTATCTTTAGGTGCCGATCTATGTAATAGTGCTAGAGGTATGATGGTCGCGTTAGGTTGTGTGCAGTCTTTGGTGTGCAATACCAATGAATGTCCAACAGGTATTGCCACGCAAGACCCCATATTAGCCGCTGGCTTAGTGGTTAACGATAAAGCGACTCGGATTGCTCGATATCAAAAAGAAACAGTACGGGCCACTATGGACTTGGTTGCCTCTGCTGGTTTGCGAGATCCCAATCAAATCACGCGTTCACATATATATCGTAGAGTCAGCGAAACTAAAATTAAGCGTTTGGATCAAATTTACATAGGTTTAGTGCAAGGTAGTTTATTAGGCGACGATTATCCAGAGCGATTTGCCCATGAAATGAAAGAATCTTCATCTAAGTGTTTTATGCCCACCAATTTTGTGGTGCAATGTTACAGTGGTTTAGAAGAAGTAACCGAAAGCTGAAGTTGGTAATGTTATAAAAACTAAAACGCCCTGAATATCAGGGCTTTTTTGTAGCGATTGATTAGATAACCTGAATACTGGATAAGCCGAACCTCTCGATAACGCTCTTTTTGTGCCTAGCGGCGTTGGGCTGCCTAGCCGCGATGGAGGAGAGTCTAGCAATTACACGTTATTACGTACGACAATCCGCCTTGCTATACACCAAAATTTCGTCACCGAGTTAGCATCCAGGTGAGGTGATTTGGCTGGATATTATTAAGCCATTGAATTTTAATGAAAAATCCAGATTAGACGATACTTCTTATCCAGAACTCAGGTTAGATAAATTCTAATTGATCTTCCGGTGACATACCTAGCTCACGTAATTCTTGCCTAAGTCTGTGTCTGTCATGGATGGCTTCGATTTCTCTCCACTTGCGTTTGCTGGTTTTAGATTTTGAGTTACGGGTTTCTGAATCTATAGTTGACAATAATTCGGACTTATTCATGATGAACTCCAGTATTATTTTTTAGCGCAGCGTTAACATATTATTGAAATCTTTAGGTTTTCATCTAAAGACGGTTTAAATATGTACCATAAGAGGCTTAAAAATAGAACAAGTATTTGAATTATTTATTAATAAAATGTGAACTTAATGTGACACTTGCTGAAGGTTTGAAATGATTGATTTAGGGTTTCGAGAGAAAATCATAATATAACAGCATAAAAAAACGGCGACATTCATAAGAATAACGCCGTATTGATTGACAAGCTAAACTGTTAAAGCAACATCTTTACGAATCTCGAATCTCGAATCTCGAATCTCGAATCTCGAATCTCGAATCTCGAATCTCGAATCTCGAATCTTAGCTATTCGCTTTTCTAAATTTAGCGATAAGTTGATTAGTTGATGCATCAAAGTTTAGTTCTGCATCTGTGTTAACTAGCTTGTTTAATACTTGGTTGCCTAATTCTTTACCAAGCTCTACACCCCATTGATCAAATGAGTTCACACCCCAAATAGCACCTTGCACAAACACTTTATGTTCATATAAAGCAATCAAAGAACCAAGGGTTTTTGGATCAAGCTTATCGAACAAGAAGGTATTGCTAGGTTTGTTGCCTGGCATAGTTTTGTGTGTGGCTAATGATTCTAGCTCATCATCGCTTAGGCCTTTTGAGGCTAAGTCAGCTTTACACTCGTCAAAGGTTTTACCTTGCATTAAGGCTTGAGTTTGACCAAAACAATTAGAGGCTAACATGGCATGATGCGTATCATCTTGATTAGGCACATTTAAAGGCAACATAAAATCAGCAGGAATTAATACTGTACCTTGGTGAATTAGTTGGTGGAATGAATGTTGGCCGTTCGTGCCTTCACTACCCCAAATAACTGGGCCTGTTTCGTAGTCTGTGACTGTTTTATCGCCAGAGACACGCTTACCATTACTTTCCATGTCTAACTGTTGTACGTAGGCTGGAAAGCCGCGTAGATAATGATAATAAGGTAGCAACACATGACTTTGTGCGCCAAAGAAGTTGATATACCAAACACCTAGACTAGCTAAAATCATAGGTAAGTTCTGTTCAGCAGGGGCTTTTTGAAAATGTTCATCCATTTCAAACGCACCTTGTAACAAAGCACGGTAGTTGTCATAACCAATAGTAAGGGCGACAGGTAAACCAATCGCAGACCAAAGAGAATAACGACCGCCAACCCAATCCCACATAGGAAAAATATTGTCTTCAGCCATACCAAATTCGGTTGCGGCTTTGATATTTGAAGAAACAGCAATAAAGTGTTTCGCTATGTCTTCTTGTTTACCACCGGCTTTTAAGAACCAAGCTTTAGCGGTTAAGGTATTTTGTAATGTTTCTTGGGTGCTAAAAGATTTAGACGACATCACCACTAAGGTTTCTTCGTGATCAACAGACGCTAAAACATCTTGGATATGACAGCCATCGACGTTGGCTACATAGTGCACTTTTACACCTTTAAACCAATAAGGTTTAAGGGCTTCAGACATAATTTTAGGGCCTAAAAATGAGCCACCAATACCGATTGCGACAATTTCTTTAAGAGGTTTTCCGGTATAACCTTTTAGCTCGCCGTTGTGAACACTGGCCACAAACTTTTCAATTTTTTGCTGACAGGCTAACACTTCTGGCATCACGTCTTCGCCATCAACCAAAACAGGCTTACCAGAAAAATTACGTAATGCGGTGTGTAATACTGCTCGTTTTTCGGTGTGATTGATAATTTCACCAGCAAACATTGCATCACGTTTTTCAGCTACCTGACAATCAGTCGCAAGTGATTGTAGTGCTGAAATAACTTCATCAGTTACTAGGTTTTTTGAAAAATCTAATTCGATACCACAAGCTGATTGGGTGTATTTTTCTGCTCTTTTAGGATCGGCAGCAAACCAATCTCGCATATGTTGCGTTTTTACTTGTTCTGCTAGGCTTGCTAATTGTTGCCAAGCTGGAGATTCAGTCAGTGCTGTCATGAGGTTTCCTTAAATGTAGGGCGGTTGTAAGGACATAATCTTTATCCTTGAAACTACACGTTTATTGGCTGCGATGCTGACGGGCTGAAGCCAGACCTACATAGGTTGAATGTAGGTCGGTATTTAAGCCGTCATGTCTCATGGGATTTTGCCCATTCGCCGGCGTGTAACTCAAATGATTTTGGGTATATACAATTATAATGACAAAAAAGCGCCGCAGAACGACGCTTTTTTTAACTAATTGAGCTTATAAATAGCTTTTTAGTAGCGTTTCTAATTTAACTTGGTCGATAGCGAAGTTACGGATACCTTCAGATAACTTTTCAGTAGCCATCGCATCTTGGTTCATGTCCCAACGGAACTGAGCTTCAGTTAAAGGAGCACCAGGTGTTTTAGTTGCGCCTGTGTCTTTTAACTTAAGAGGTAATGCCCCTTCAGCTTGAGACAAATCTTCTAATAAACCAGGGCCAATTGTTAAACGGTCACAACCAGCTAATTCTGTGATTTCATCAGTGTTACGGAAGCTTGCGCCCATTACTACTGTTTTATAACCGTGTTCTTTGTAGTAGTTATAAATCTTAGTAACAGAAACCACACCTGGATCTTCAGCAGGAGCGTAGCTGTCTTTACCTGTTTTAGCTTTGTACCAATCTAAAATACGACCAACAAATGGCGAGATTAAAAATGCACCAGCTTCGGCACAAGCTTGTGCTTGAGCAAAACCAAATAATAAGGTTAGGTTACAGTTGATGCCTTCTTTTTCTAAAACTTCTGCTGCGCGAATACCTTCCCAAGTAGAAGCTAATTTGATCAAAATTCGGTCTTTACTGACGCCGGCTTCATCATATAGCGCTACTAGTTTATGTGCTTTTTCGATGCTTGCAGCAGTGTCGAAAGATAAACGTGCATCAACTTCAGTTGAGATACGGCCAGGTACGATATTCACTATGTCTGTACCAATAGTGACAGATAGCTTGTCGCCAGCATCGATGATTTGTTGTGCTGGATCAGAAGATTGCTCTTTTGCCCAAGCAACAGCTGCTTCTAAATGCGACTTATATTGTGGCATTTCAGCGGCTTTTAATAACAAAGATGGGTTAGTGGTCGCATCAACAGGTTGATACTTTTTAATGGCTTCGATATCGCCTGTATCCGCTACAACTGTAGTGATTTCGCGTAAAGCTTGTAATTGGTTAGACATATAATCCTCTATGTTAGTGGCATTTTTGTAGGCTATAGCTTGGCAAACTTGTATGCAATCTCAAAGAAATAAGGCAACTATCTTATGTCTTATCAAGCTTAGCTAATTGAAAATTAAATTATGGTATCTGTACAGGGTATAACTGTTAAAAAATGCTTGCCAGTAAAACTCGCACAATCGGCAACAAAAATAACAGTAAAATGATAAGACGTAACGGTTTTTAGGTAATTTAACTAAAACTTTAATAGATTTGCTTGTATTCGCCAGTAGCTACCTCATATTAGTTATTGTTAATTTACCTAGATAGGATTTATTTAAATGTTAGTTGTGATTTCACCCGCCAAAAACCTTGATTATGATACCCCGCCAGCAACTAACCTCTTTACTCAGCCAACTATGTTAGCTGATTCTGAAACCTTGATTGAACGTTGTAGAAAACTGACCCCTGCGAATATTTCATCTTTGATGAAAATCAGTGACAAACTCGCGGGCTTAAATGCTGATCGATATGCCAGTTGGCAACTACCTTTTACCTCCGAAAATGCCAAACAAGCGGTACTAGCATTTAATGGTGATGTGTATTCTGGCTTAGATGCCAGTAGTTTTACAGAAAACGATTTTGAGTATGCCCAGCAACATTTACGTATTTTGTCTGGTTTGTATGGTGTATTACGCCCTTTAGATTTAATGCAGGCCTATCGGTTAGAGATGGGCACTCGCTTAGACGTAGAGCAACACAAAAACTTGTATCAATTTTGGGATGACAGAATAACCAACAAATTGAATCAAGCGATTGAAGAGCAAGGTGATAATGTTTTGGTTAATCTTGCTTCAACTGAATATTTTAAATCAGTAAAATCCAAATTATTAAATGCCGAGATTTATACGCCCGTTTTTCAAGATTGTAAAAATGGCCAGTACAAAGTGATTAGTTTTTTTGCAAAAAAAGCCCGTGGGTTGATGGCTAGGTATATCATTCAAAATCGCGTCACTGATATCAGTGAATTAAAACGCTTCAATAGTGCAGGCTATCAATTCTCAGCAGAAAAAAGCCAAGGTAGTGAATTAGTCTTTACTCGTGACGAGCAGAAATAGACTGGTACTTATTGTTTGGCTCATTCAATCGGCATTATCAAAATTGAGCCATAATACTTTGTTAGCAAGTGTTATGAAAAACAAAAATCAATTTGAGGTGACTATGCTTTCTTTCAATATATTTCGTGTATTTGGACTCCCTACTAAGCTTGCTGTGGCCATATTTTCACCCCTGTTGACAGTATTAAAAAGGCATTGGCCAATCCCAACAATATAACTCACACTTTACATAACCTGAGTTCTGGATAAGAAGTATCGTTCAAGCTAAATATTAACAATATAGTTCAATAGCTTAATCACATTCGTCCATATCCCTGACCCGAATGCTCACTCGGTGACGAAATTTTTCGTGGATAGCAAGGCGGATTGTCTTACGTCATAACGTGTTATCAGGGACTGTTAATCTTTTCAGTATAAATTTTGTTGTAACTAAACGCTTTTTAATCGCGGCGCTGGTTTACTCTAGGCATCCTGCCTTACGCTAAAGCCAGCAAAGCTGTTTAAAAACACTCCCGATGTTTTTGTTTAGGCCTAATGGTGGATTAAGTCAAAAATCAACAACACAAATAATGTATGGAACATTTTTGAATAGCTTTAGCTAGCCTGCTTGCAGGTGAACTACATGGATGTAGTGAATAAAGAGTCCTATGTGTATAGGACGACCTACTTTCTTTAAAACATAACAAGCAGCGTTTGTGCGGTATTTCTACTTCACAATCGTGATTCATTGTATAAATAGCGCACAACTCACTGTAAAAAATATAGAGAAGGTCAATAGCCCCAGGACAATCCAACGCCGCTAGGCACAAAAAGAGCGTTATCGAGAGGTTCGGCTTATCCAGTATTCAGGTTATTTAATAAATCTTTATGAGTTTATTCATGAGAAATATTATTACCACTTTGATTCAATTAAGTTTTTATTAACTAGGCTTGTAGTTAATTATTCTGCAAATAAGATGGAAATAAATGTTAACTAGTTGTTGCAAATGTTTGACTGAAATCGTTTTCATTGGCATAGTAGTCAAACTAAGATAATAACAATGCAAACTATTTATAAAAACATCTGTTCATTTGTAACCGTTTTATTTGACGCTAATTGAACACAGTTCCATCGATATAAAGGTTGTTGGAAACATTTCTACTAGAGTTACAGCTGATTGGTTGGATGTAACTCTTAACATACAAGAGGTAACATTTATGACTGCACACAATAAAAAGAATTACACTCCAGTCTTCAAAAAATCTCTAATGGCTTTGGCTATTATGGGAATTTGTGCGACTGCCACAGGACAAGAGGTCGAAGCTACAGATGAAGATGCTGAACTAGAGGTAATTCAAGTTTCGGGCACACGTGCCAATCTTTTAAATGCTCAAAATTTAAAACGTAATGCTGAAACTGTTGTTGATTCTATTACCGCTGCTGATATTGGTTCTTTACCAGATCGGAGTGTTTTAGAAGCCATTCAAAGACTACCTGGTGTGTCAATTGAGCGTTTTTCTGGTCCTGATGATCCAGATCATTTTAGTGTTGAAGGTTCAGGTGCCATTATACGTGGTATGACCCAAACTCGCTCTGAATTTAATGGTCGTGACTCTTTCACTGCAAACTCAGGTCGAGGTTTGTCTTTCCAAGACGTATCCCCTGAGTTGATGGGGGGGGTTGATGTATATAAGAGCCAAACTGCCGATATGATTGAAGGTGGTATTGGCGGTACCATTAGTTTACGAACTCGTAAACCATTTGATGCGCAAGGCCGAGTGTTTGCGTTTAATGCTGATTACTCTTATGGAGATATTGCAGAAGAAGGGAGCCCTACATTTTCAGTTCTTTATAGTGATCGCTGGGAATTGGATAGCGGCGCAGAATTTGGTTTGCTAATCAATTATGCAAAGTCTACTTTAAACGGCGCTTCTGAGGGTATTCAATCTGATGCCTATGTACAATATAACGCTAGTGAGCTTGCTGGCGCAGAAGATTTTGTAGGTGATGGTTCTGGTAAAGTATGGATGCCAAATGGGGCTAACTTACTCCAAAAAACAGACCATCGTGAACGTGAAGGTTTTTCTACAGCGATGCAGTTTGAGAGTGCTGATGATACAGTTTTAGCTAGCTTCCAGTATATTCGTTCTGATGCCACTTTATCTTGGCATGAACAAGCAATTAAATATCAAGGTGGCTATAAGCAAAATTTAGCTGGAGAAAATGCTTCCCGACCATTAGAAGGAACTCAGTTTGCCTTTGATGATATGGGACGTTTTGAATCTGGCACCATCACTCAGGGCGCTGGTGGCTGGAGAGTTGCTGATGGTAATGTTGATCATGTACCTAGAGCATGGGGAGATAACGCAGCTAATCAATGGGGACATATAAACCAATTTGAAAGCCGTGTAAAAGACACCAGTAATCTAGTAGAAGATTATTCATTTAATGTGCGTTGGTTGGCGACTGATAATTTAACGTTAACAGGCGATGTACAGTATATCAAAGCCGATACCCAAGATGATGACGTGTTGATTAGCACGGCTACCTTCATTGCTCAAGAATATGATTTAACAGGTGGTAGTCCTACCGTAGCCTTTTTAGAGCCTTGGTTAGGTGCTCGTGATGCAGATCCTGATGCCTTTGCAACAGGTTATCCTGGTTTCTCAGATGATCCTGCCGGTGATAGTAACTACTTTAACGACCCCAATTCATACTTTTTGCGGTCGGCGATGGATCATTACGAGCGGTCTGAAGGTGATTCTATTGCAGCACGTTTAGACGGAAAATATTTTCTAGAGGATGCCGGTATTCTTAGTTCTGTTGAGATGGGGGTTCGTTACGCAAAACGTGAACAAACTATCCGTAAAACTGGTTGGAACTGGGGAGCTTTAGGTCCTGAGTTTAGTGGTGCAGCACCCGCATCTTGGTTAGCGACAACACCTGAAATTTCGGCAGATTCATATGAAAGTGTTGATTGGTCTGATTTCATGGGCGGAGATGCTGCAAATATTCCAGGTAATAAAACTATTCATCTAACGGAAGATTATGTTCGTTCAGTGATCGCTGGTGCTAGACCTTATCAATCTGCTGCTGGTGACTGGGTACCTTATCCCGATTATGACGATGTAGACGCTGAATTTGGCTTGTTTTCACCTAGTGATGTGAGCAATACCATAGAAACCAATAAGGCTCTCTATGTAAAATTAAACTTTGAGAGTGATGACGATATTCGTTATAGCGGTAACATTGGTTTACGTTATGTAGAATTAAAACGTGATGCATCTGGTTTTGTTAGTTTTCCTGATTTAGTTCCTGGAGAAGGGCTCGCACCGCCGGCATCTATTGGTGATGTGCAACTAACTCCTGAAATTGTAACTAATTTTATTATTCAACAAATTACCGCAGATCCTAGTTTAACTGTTGCTAACGTAATTGAAGCCAATGCTTGGATTAGCGAACAAAATAATTATTTACCTGACGCATCAAGAGCTTTTGGTAACAATTATAGAGAAGCTTTAGCTGCCGAAAAAACATTCAAAATGTTTTTACCTAGCTTTAATCTTAAACTGGAGTTAAGCGATGAGTTAATCGCGCGTTTTGCTCTATCGAAGGCTGTAGCATTACCTGATATTGGCGATATTACTAACTATTCTTCGCTTGGTGCCAGTGATATTACTACTGTAAGAGCTGGAGGACCTATCGATCCAGAGAATCCACCAGAACCTGAAGATAATTTACTGCTAGAAACTTATGTTGGTTCATGGACAGGCAGTGGTGGAAACCCATTATTGGAGCCTATGGAATCGGTTCAATATGATATTGGGTTAGAGTGGTATTTTGCTGATGTCGGGCAGTTGAGTGCAACCTTGTTCCATAAAGATTTAAGTAATTATTTTATTCAAGGTGGTTTCCCTCGTTCTTTTACTAATCCGTCTAATGGAGAGGTACAAACTGTGTTGGTTTCGACAACAACAAACGGTGGTAAAGGAACTATGGATGGTTTAGAACTAGCCTATCAACAATTCTTTGATAAGTTACCTGCACCATTTGATGGCCTAGGTGTACAAGCGACTTATACCTATATTGATGCTAGCGGTGTGCCGAATAACGAAATTGAATACGAGGACGAATCTTGGGCAGGTAAGCCAGATGAAGATCCTGGTGTGCGTATCACCTTAGATAATGTGCCATTACAAGGACAATCTAAGCATACTGCTAATTTTGTGGCTATGTATGAAAAAAATGGGTGGAATGCACGTTTAGCATATAACTGGCGCTCTAAGTACTTGTTAACTACTCGTGATGTCATTAGTAAAGTACCATTATGGTATGACGATCATGGTCAGTTAGATGGATCTGTTTTTTATAAGGTCTCGGATAATATTACTGTGGGCATTCAAGGGACCAATATGACTAACTCGGTATCTGAAACTATCATGCAACTTTCCAATGAGGGATTAGAAGCTGGTCGGTCATGGTTTGAATCGGATCGCCGCGTTGCTTTGGTGGTACGTGGTAATTTCTAAATAGGTAGTTACCTATATAAAATGCGCTCTGGGTGATCAGAGCGCATTTTTGTTTATATCAATCAATATTTGCCTCAGTAATTTGTTATACAGTGTTAATTTCTGTGCTCGAAGGTTAATTCTCATTAATATGAAAAAAAAGAAAATAGTTATTGTAGGAGGTGGTTCTGCAGGTTGGATGACCGCAGCTGGACTGTCTCAATTTTTACCTAAAATGCAATTTGAAATAACCCAAATAGAATCAAATATGATTGGCACTGTTGGTGTGGGTGAAGCAACTATTCCACATATTCGTCAATTTAATCAGATGCTTGGTATTGATGAAAATGAATTTATGCGTGCTACCGGAGCAACCTATAAATTAGCGATTCAGTTTACCGGTTGGGGTAGTAAAGATAGTAGCTATATGCATCCCTTTGGCCATAGTGGCCATGATATTAATGGAATTAATTTTCATCATTATTGGTTGCATTTACAGCAACAACAGGGGCTTAAATTAGCTGAATTTGATCAGTATTCTATAGCTGTAGTTGCGGCACAAAAGAAAAAATTTCAATACCAACAACAAAATCAAAATGCGTTGTTAGATGACTACAGTTACGCGTTTCACCTAGATGCCACCTTATATGCTAAATATCTTAAATCTTACTCTATTAAACGAGGTGTCAGGACAATCGAGGGTAAAGTTACAGTGGTTAACCTTGCTGATGATAGTGGTGATATTCAGTCTGTTCAGCTGGAGTCGGGACAAAAGATAGAAGGCGATTTATTTATCGACTGCTCTGGGTTTCGAGGATTATTAATTGAAGAGGCGCTTAAAACAGGTTATCAAGATTGGACTCATTGGTTGCCTTGCAATAAAGCATTAGCTGTTGCCAGTGAAAAAACAATCGATCCACCTCCTTATACTCGTTCTGCTGCCAAAAAAGTGGGTTGGCAATGGCGGGTACCTGTTCAGCATCGAACCGGTAATGGATTAGTATTTTGTGGTGATTATTTATCTGATGATGAAGCACATGCAATTTTGCTCGATGGTCTTGAAGAACCGGCATTATCCGACCCAAGGTTGTTACGCTTTACTACAGGCAAACGTAATAAGTCATGGTCTAAAAACTGTATTGCGATTGGGTTATCAGCCGGTTTTTTAGAGCCACTCGAGTCTACAAGTTTGTATTTGACGCAAATAGCTATTCAAAAACTGATCGAATTTTTTCCTGCTGACAAAATTAACGATGTTGAGAGAAACGCTTTTAATCGACACTTGGACACTGAATATGAACGGGTTAGAGATTTTCTAATTTTACATTACAAACTAAATCGACGTAATGATTCAGAATTTTGGCGTTATTGCCAAAATATGCCTATACCCGATTCTTTGCAGCAACAGATGACACTTTTTCAACATAGTGCTCATATCTCCACTTACCGCCAAGGTTTATTCATGCCTGCGAGTTGGTTGGCTGTGTATTTAGGTCAAGATAGTTTACCTCTCCATTATGATCCTCGAGTGTTGACTTACCCCGTTGAAAAGCTGCAGTATTATTTAAATAA
The DNA here is from genome assembly GCF_009796765.1 of Paraglaciecola sp. L3A3. Classification (NCBI taxonomy): domain Bacteria; kingdom Pseudomonadati; phylum Pseudomonadota; class Gammaproteobacteria; order Alteromonadales; family Alteromonadaceae; genus Paraglaciecola; species Paraglaciecola sp. L3A3. The sequence goes on along the minus strand of NZ_CP047023.1, from coordinate 4,561,287 downwards.
AATGGCCGAGCAGGTTTCTCAAACAGCTAGCGAAATGCAAAACCACAACATAGCGATTCAAAACATTCAGCGAATTGGTTTTAGTGCTTACCCTAATGCTGCACTAAGTTTATATGGAGGCAGAATATGAATGAATCTATGTCAATCAAACATATTGTGTTAGTCGGTCAACATTTACCTTTGATGATGTCAGCTGTGATCTTATCCTCACAACTTGCAGACCAACCAGTGCGGATAACTGCTGTTGAAATTAAAGGGGGTGATACTGGACAGGTTGAATCCACTGGTAGTGAATTTATGTCATTGTGCAATATATTAAAATTGCCATTTAAAAATATAATGCAGCAGTGTAAGGGAACATTTAGCCTTGGGCAGCGGTATATCAACCAGCAACGTGATTGGTTTGTTTCCTATGGTCATTTTGGGATTCAAGGTGAAGATAATGAATTTGTACAAGGTTTATTGAGGCTTAAGCGAAGTGACCCGTCCATACAATTGGAATCTGCGAGTATTGCGGCCCATGCTGCAAAACAAGGAAAGTTTGCTATTCCCCCAGCTAGTAGACCTGATTTACAACAAGCTTTAGATTTTGCTGTTAATTTAGAAGCAAATAACTATGAAAAGCAGCTAAAAGAATTTGCTTTAGCACGTAAGGTCACTTTTATAAAAGCTAATAGTTTTTCTGTTAACTGTGGGGCTGACTTTGATATTGAAGCAATTACACTCGATGGACAACATGAGCTAACTGCTGATTTTTGGATTGACTGTAGTGGTGATTTGACTCGTTTTATGGCTAATCATGATGAGGTGACTACTCAGAGTAATGACTCTTGTTGGGATAAATACGCAGAGTGTCTGGTAGATGATAAAACTTGTCTCGATCAACCATATAATCAGTTGCATGTTACACATTGGGGGTGGTTGAAAATACTCCCGTTAGCAGAGCAGGCTTGTGTCCAGCTCGAGTATAATAGCCAACAAGTGAGTGAGGTTGAAATCAATCAATGGCTTGCTGATTATTTATCGTTGTCGGACTCAAAAGTTGAGTTAATCGTACATCGAAAAAATAAGTTTAAAATGAACGCCAAAGCTTGGCAGGGCAACTGCTTATCAGTTGGCAATAGCAATGTAAGCATGAGTAAGTTGTTTTTTTCGGAACTGTATTTCGTGCAAGCTGCATTGGTGCAGTTTTTGGGAGTATATCCTTCACTTGGCGATAATAATGTCAGTAAAATTTGGTTTAATAATCAATGGCTGCAATTTATTGCTGAGGCAAATGATTATGTGCAGTGCCATTATGCGTTTTTAGAGCAAGGATCTCTTGTTAGCGCTTCGATACGCTCAAAAAAATTGCAACAGCGATTGGATTTGTTCCAGCGCTTAGGGCGTTTGACCACGTCAAATACTGATGCTGTTAGTGATGTTGCTTGGAATGGATTGTTGGCTGGAATGGGGATTATTCCTCAATTATCGAGCTTATATTTATCGAATATGAGTAATGAGCAACTTCATGACTCATTGAATAAAATTAAATTATCAATCGATAAACTTGTGGCCGGAATGCCCCATTATCGAGATTTTTATCATCAGTTTAATCGTTCATAAGTCGATTAGTGTTATGCAACCCATGATGTGGAGCATGTATTAAATATGCAAAATAATAAGATAAAAAAAATATTAATTTTGGGCGGCGGAACCGCCGGCTGGATGGCTGCTGCGGCACTGTCTAAAGTTTTACGTCAAGAGTTTTGTGAGATACGTTTAGTGGAGTCAGAGCAAATTGGTACTGTTGGTGTAGGGGAAGCCACCATCCCGCAAATTCAACTTTATAATCAACTTCTCGGTTTGGATGAAAATGATTTTGTTCGTAAAACTCAGGCTACCTTTAAATTAGGTATTCAATTTGTTAATTGGAATAAAAAAGGCAGTAGTTATTTCCATGCTTTTGGTGATGTAGGTAAAGATATGGAAGGGGTACATTTCTATCAATATTGGTTGAAAATGCGTGCATTAGGCAAAGCTGCCGACATAGATGAATATACATTAACTGCTTCTGCATGCCATGAAAACCGTTTTATGCGCTCTATCGATGCGGGTAATTCACCGCTGTCTAATATTGCTTATGCTTTTCACTTCGATGCTGGCTTATATGCTAAATATCTACGTGAATTATCTGAGAGTAATGGAGTGATCCGTACAGAAGGCAAAGTAGTGAAAACTAATTTGCGTGATAGTGGATTTATTCACTCTGTGCAGCTTGATGATGGCCAAGAGTATCAGGCTGACTTTTTCATTGATTGTTCAGGTTTTCGAGGCGTGCTAATTGAAGAGGCTCTGCATACAGGATACGAAGATTGGTCACATTGGTTACCTTGTGATAGAGCTGTTGCAGTACCTTGTGCCAGTGCTGGTGAACCTTGGCCATTTACTCGTTCTACTGCACACAAAGCTGGTTGGCAATGGCGTATTCCTTTACAAAACCGTATTGGCAATGGGCATGTGTATTGCAGTCAATTCATGTCGGATGAAGAAGCTACCCAAATTTTGTTAGATAATTTGGATGGCGAACCTTTAGCTGAGCCTAGAATATTGAAATTTGTGACAGGTAAGCGACGTAAAAGTTGGAATAAAAATTGTTTGGCATTAGGGTTGGCTGGCGGTTTTATGGAGCCCTTGGAATCTACTAGTATTCACTTAGTTCAGTCTGCGTTGTCTAAACTGTTTAGTTTCTTCCCAAATAAAAACTTTGATCAAGAAGATATCGACGAATATAACCGCCAAATCGATTTTGAGTATGAACGTATTCGTGATTTTCTGATTTTACACTATTACGTAACAGAACGAGATGACTCCCCTTTTTGGAAATATTGCCGAACTATGGACGTGCCTGTTGAGCTCACCCAAAAGATTGAACAATTTAAACGAAATGGCCGTATTGCTCGTTTCAATAATGAGATGTTCAATGATCTTAGTTGGTTTGAAGTGATGTATGGACAGGGGATCGTTCCTGACTCTTATCACGCGCTGGTAGATATTTTTAGCGAGGAAGAGCTACATAATCGAATGGAAGGAATAAAGTCAGTGGTTAATAAATCAAAAAACTATATGCCTTCACACCAAGAATTTATTAATCAAAATTGCAAGGCAAAATAGGTGTTGTTACTAACAACGATCGAAGAATATGTTGAGCAATAAATTGAGTTAAGAAGTGCTGCATATAGGCCAAGAACAGCAACCTATTTTAGTGATAGATAACGTTGTTCAGGATACCAGTAGTTCAATTGATTATGCCATGACAAAAAATGATGTGGCACCTTCTGTTAGTCATTATCCTGGACTACGTTCTGTCGCCCTTAAATATTATGGGGTTATGCTAAAAAAGACTTATCTGCATTGTTGTGTTCGGTTTTGTATATAGAAGCGCAGCAACTGGATAAAGTTGATAGTTATTCGTCATTATTTGTGTGATGCCGAACATGGTGGTAGCTATTTTTACCATCATCGAGATAGTGGTTTTGAGTTTATTGGTGAATCACGTATTCGTTCATATCAGATTGATCTAAAAGGTGAAATTCCACAATATGGAATGCCTTGTAAATCGTGTTATATTAAAATTGAAAACGTTTTCTTTTAACGTGCCATATCCGTGGCAGTAATATTTAACCGAGCAGTTATCTATCGATGCTCCAGTTTACATTCGGGGGATATTTCCGCGAATTATAAATTTGACATGAATCCATATACAGAGCGTTTCATGATCGCTTCTTTTATATATAGTTAATTGTGGTGACACTAAAAGTTAACTATAAGCAGGATGTAAAATGCAAAAAAAATTACTTGTTTTACCTTTAGTGGCTGTATTTATTAGTTGTAATCCAACAACTGTTTCTAAGTCATCTCAGCATGATCAAATTGATAATAATGCTGCAGGTGTAATCCATCCTGAATTATGGCCTAAACAATCGTCACCCATTGCTCGTGATCCTGCTCAAGAGGCAAAAATTGCAGAGCTACTCGCTAAAATGACCTTGGAAGAAAAAGTAGGGCAGGTCATTCAAGGGGATATTGCCTCTGTGACCCCAGAAGATGTTAAAAAATATCATTTAGGTTCAATTCTAAATGGGGGGAACTCAGCGCCTAATGGTGATAACCGTTCTCCAGCCAAAGATTGGCTGCAACTGGCCGATGAATTTTGGTTAGCCTCTACTGACACCTCTGATGGTAATCTTGGTATTCCGGCCTTATGGGGCATAGATGCAGTACATGGCAATAATAACGTGTCAGGGGCCACTATCTTTCCTCACAATATAGGTTTAGGTGCGGCTAATTCCCCTGAGTTAATGGAAAAGATTGGCGAGGTAACGGCTAAAGAAGTGTTAGTGACTGGTATTGATTGGACTTTTGCCCCAACAATTGCGGTGGTACAAAATGATAGATGGGGTCGTACCTTTGAAAGTTATTCTGAAAAGCCAGAAATAGTTGCCAGTTACGCAGGTAAAGTGGTGGAAGGTATTCAAGGTGCAGTAAATTCTGCAGACTTTTTAACTAATGGGCATTTGTTAGCTAATGTTAAACACTATGTAGGTGACGGTGGCACAACAGATGGTGTCGACCAAGGTGAAACCTTAGCTAGCGAAGCACAGTTAAGAGATATACATGCCGCAGGTTATCCTCCTGCTATTCAAAGTGGCGCATTAGTTGTGATGGCGTCATTTAATAGTTGGTATGGCGAAAAAATGCATGGTCACAAACCTCTATTGACTGATGTGTTAGTGGGGCGAATGGGTTTTGATGGATTTGTTGTGGGTGACTGGAACGGTCATGGTCAAGTCAAAGGTTGTTCAAACACTTCTTGTGCCAAAGCCTTTAATGCCGGTTTAGATATGTTTATGGCCCCTGATAGCTGGAAAGGCTTATATGAAAATACCTTAGCGCAAGTTAAATCAGGTGAAATCAGCATGGCTAGATTAGACCAAGCCGTATCTCGAATTTTGCGGGTTAAAATGCGTGCCGGCTTATTTGAAGCGGGTTTACCCTCTAGTCGTCCATATGCCGGAAAATTCGAATTATTAGGCTCAGCCCAGCACAGAGAAGTAGCTCGAGAAGCTGTACGTAAATCACTGGTTTTATTAAAAAACAATAAAAATTTGTTGCCTCTCTCGGCTAAATCAAAAGTGTTAGTGGCGGGGGATGCTGCGGATAATATTGGACAACAATCAGGGGGCTGGACCTTAACTTGGCAAGGCACAGGTAACAAAAATTCAGATTTCCCTAATGGCCAGTCCATTTACCAGGGGATATCCGCTGCTGTTAATGCTGCTGGTGGACAGGTAAGCCTTAATGCCACCGGCGAATATGAAGAGAAACCTGATGTAGCGATTGTGATTTTTGGTGAGCAACCTTATGCTGAATTTCAAGGTGATGTGACTGACTTAGACTTTAAACCAGAACAAAGCTTACAAGTATTACGTGATTTACAAGCAGCAGGTATTCCTACTGTCAGTGTATTTTTATCCGGTCGCCCTATGTGGGTTAATCCAGAGTTGAATGCTTCTAATGCCTTTGTTGCTGCTTGGTTGCCGGGTAGTGAGGGATCAGGAGTTGCTGATGTGTTATTTAGAGATAAAGATGAAAATATCCAATATGACTTTGTCGGTCGTTTATCATTTTCTTGGCCGAATAATCCTTTAGATGTTGAACTGAATCATGGCAGTGCACCTTATCAACCATTGTTTGCTTATGGATATGGTTTGTCAGTTGAAGATAAAAAAGATATTCAGCTGATTGATGAAACATTAGATCCGGCCATAGTGAAAGAAAATAATAGCCGATTTATGTTTGCCGGTGACCCAGTGCAACCTTGGCGTTTAGTGTTAAATGATGCCGGTGGTAATACTCAAGTGAGCTCTAATGTTCAAGTCAGCTCTATGTCTAAATTACAAGTAAAAGCTGCGGATTATCAAGCCCAAGAAGATATTATTGAAGCCACTTGGAGCGGTGATGCTAATCTTTCAATCCAAGGCAACCCAGTAAATCTAGTGGCCTTGATGGAAGCAGGTAAAGTACTGCAGTTTGATTATAATTTGCTACAACATTCAGCCAGTAATGTTTCATTAGCTATGGGTTGTGAGCAGGGTTGTAATGGTACTATTAATGTCACTCAAGCCTTGAAAAACAAGGTAGGTAAAGGCTGGCAACAAGCCAATATTAAACTGAGCTGTTTTGTTGAATCTGCTGGCAATTTACAAGCTGTGACTTCGCCCTTTACATTACACTCAGATGCCGGACTGTCAATTCAACTCAGTGCAATTAAAATAGTCGATAACGATATGGGCGCGGTTTGTTCATTTTAATATTATGAATTAAACGAGTGTGGTTAGCTAAATTGGCCAACAACACTGGGCTTAATGAATAGATAAAAAGTAGCGGCTTATGCCGCTATTTTTTTATGACTCACAGTCCCTAGTTTATCTAAAGCTGTTTCGCCAAAAATTCCTCATGGGACGGCATGATGCTTAAGCATTTTTGTGTCACGGTATGAATTTCTGTCATACGCCTCTCCATTTCTTTTTCGTCTAAAAAATTGGCGATAGGATGATAACGTTGTGGGTGAATGCTTTGACCATTGAATATTGCAAACCAACTACTATGATTAAAAAACTCTTTGTCTTCACTGTATAAGCGCGCATTTTCTTTATAAATAGCGATACGCTTCTCTAACGACACCGGTATATCCATTTCCCGCACATAATTCCAGAACGGGCTATCGTGACGCGTAGTCGCTTTATAGTGCAGGATCAATAAATCTCTAACTTGCACGTATTCCTTATGAGTGGACTCGTTATAGAAATCAATATCGGCTTGATTAAATAACTTATCTGGGAAGTTAGTCATTAGCCTGGCAATAGCGGTTTGTATTAAGTGTATCGATGTTGATTCAAGCGGCTCTAAAAAACCCGAAGCAAGACCTATGGAAACCACATTTTTGTTCCACGGCTGCTTTCTAATACCTGTTTTAAACCTTAACTGACGAGGGGCTGAGATGGGGGCCGTATCAAGGTCTTTGTTGAGGCTTTCGATTGCATCCTGGTCACTTAAAAATTGACTTGAGTACACATAGCCATTTCCGGTTCTTGACTGTAGTGGAATACGCCACTGCCAACCTGCCGTTTTAGCCGTCGCTCGGGTGTATGGAGGAAGATCGGTCATACGTTTGCTGAGGCGCGTAACAGCACTATCGCAGGGCAAGTAATGTGACCAATCTTCATATCCCGTCTTTAACGTCTCTTCGATGAGTAAGCCCTTAAAGCCTGAACAATCAATAAACAAGTCACCTTTAATACATTCGCCATCTTCCAATGTGACCGATTCAATGTGGCCGGTGTTTGTTGCTTGGGTGACCTTAACAATTTTACCTTCGGTTCTAGTCACGCCATTTTTCTCAGAAAAATCTCGTAAAAAGGCTGCATACAATGCCGCGTCAAATTGATATGCGTACGAGAGTGCACTTAGAGGACTTCCCTGCAACTCTGGACGTGCACGCATGAATTTTCCTGCCTTGGCTGCTTGAACCTGTAGGTTAAATTCGTCGATAGGTTTGGCAGTACCCATTTTCTGTTGGCGTAACCACATATGATGAAAATGAATGCCTTCCATATCCAGACCATAAGGGCCAAATGAATGAAAATAAGACTCACCAATTTTATGCCAGTCAACAAACTCGATACCGAGTTTGAAGGTCGCATTGGTTTTTTTAATAAAGCTATTTTCATCAATGCCTAACAGCCGATTAAAGTACTGAATATGCGGGACGGTGGCTTCACCTACGCCTACTGTGCCTATCGATTCAGATTCAATTATTCGGATATTGATTTTTTTACTACCCAGCAGTTTCGACATGCCTGCAGCTGACATCCAGCCAGCAGTTCCACCACCGACTATGACGATATCTTTAACGTCCATACCTTGCATAAAATTACCTGCTTAAAATTAGAATTTAAATCGAAGAGCCTGCATAGTTTTTTATAAACTCGGCATGGGTTGGCATTTGCAAGCTTGTTTGTTGCATTGCGCGTTGCATACTTTGTAAGCTCTGTTCAATGTTTTGTATAGGCACACCAAGCAACATTGGCTCTGCTGTTTCAGGGTAAATGTTTTGACCCATCATTACGGCTACCCAGCTAGAAGTTGAGAATAACTCGTGGTCGTCTCTGAATACTCGTCCAGCGCACTGAAATAACTCCATTTTGTGTTGCAAAGAGTCAGGTATCGACATGTTTTTACAATAGCGCCAAAATTCGCTATCTGTGCGTTGTGTGGCTTTGTAATGCAATATAATAAAATCTCTGACTTGATGAAATTCACGGGTCATTAAACGGTTATATTCTTCTACTACTTTAGCGGGGGGCGTTAAAGACGGATATAACGAAATAAAGCGGCTGATCCCCTGTTGTATTAAGAAAATAGAAGTCGACTCCAATGGTTCTAGAAAACCGCTAGCAAGACCAATTGCCACACAGTTTTTATGCCAGAATTTATCTCGGCAGCCAGTGGTAAATCTTATGGTACGTGGGTCAGAAAGAGCTGGGGCATCAAGTCCTTGCATAAGTATATCTGTAGCTTGCTGATCATCCATAAAATTAGTGCTGTAAATATGGCCGTTGCCAGTCCTATGCTGAGTCGGAATGCGCCATTGCCAACCAGCGGTTTTGGCCATGGATTTAGTGTAAGGCAGTAACTCACCTTGACGTTCGCTTGCAACTGCTTGAGCACTGTTACATGGCAGCCATTTTGTCCAATCGTGAAAAGGCACGCCAAGTGTTTGGCCTAATAATTTTGATTGAAACCCAGTACAATCAAAAAAGAAATCACCCTCAACACGCTGATTGTTTTGCATAATAAGTGTAGAAATATTTTCAGTTTTCTCATTAAGCAATATCTGCTCGATACGCCCTTCGATTCGTATCACGCCGCGCTTTTGGGCGTAGTTTCTTAGAAACAAAGCGTATGCAGTGGCATCAAAATGGTAGGCATAACCAATTTGCGATAAGAGCGAGCGAGGATTATCGTTAGGTAGGGCAAACTTCATACTTTTAGCGGCCACCGCGCACATGCTGTATTCTTCTAAACCATTGGTGTTACCAGCTTGCCTTGTATGTAGCCAATATTGATGGAAATCAATACCGTTCATGTCTGCACCATGGTTACCAAATGGATGAAAGTATTTATCGCTAAGTTTACCCCAATCACTAAACTCTATGCCCAGCTTAAAAGTACCCTTGGTTGCCTTTAAAAATTCAGCTTCATCAATGCCCAACATGCGATTGAAGCTTATAATATCGGGAATGGTTGCTTCACCCACTCCAACCGTGCCAATTTCTTCAGATTCTACTAGTACAATTTGTACGTCATCAGGTCTTAGCATGCTTGATAGTGCAGCCGCAGACATCCAACCCGCGGTTCCGCCGCCAGCGATAACAATTTTTCGGATGCGATTGGTAGATGATTGATTCATGATTGTCTCTTTAAATAATTCAAAAACTTTTCTGTGTAGAGTGAACAGGGGGGGATTTTAGGCACCATGGTCACTATTGTATTTTGGGTTTGCAGTAAGTGCTGTTTAACATGTGTATTGTCTATGTTGTCACATAGACAATTTAGGCGCCTTGGAAAACGCTGCATACCAAAATGAAGTATTATCCAATCTTCGGCGTAGAAGGGTTCAAAGTCGTAGGAAACGATTAATCCACGGTGCAAATATTGTGCTAGTTTTCTATCGAGCAATGCTTGTGTATCACTATCAAGAACCGGATTTTGACTCTTAATTTGAACAGTGTGCTCATGTTGCGAAAAATGTCTGGTATCGGTCAATGCCAAGTTAAATAGTTTGGCGTGCTGAACGTCCAATCTATAGCGCCGATTGTATTCTTTTTGTTCCATGGTCATATTATTCGAGATGGGAATTAGCGCTAGAAGGCGTTCTATATCTAGCTTAAGCAATCTAAAGGACGCATTTGAAAATGGCTCAAGCACAGCTGCACTGAGGCTGATAGCTACACAATTACCTACCCAAGCTCGTTTTTTTTCACCAATATCAGCGCTAATTGATGCAATTGTGTTGGTAGACATTATATTTTCTGCAGGCGTATCTTTAACATTAACAGCTTGCAATATCTGGCTAGAATCTTGTAAATAAAGCGTCGACTGCCAAGAATTTCCATGTCCCGATACTAGGTTACACGGTTTCATCTGGGTGTCATTTTCGTTAGTTAAGAGCGACACGTTTATTTTAGAATCTACGCGTTTTTTGCTAGCCAAAGCGCTGATTAATTTAGCGTCAGTACCCGAACAGTCAATGAATAAATCGGCCTCAATGCAGGAACCGTCATTTAGTCGCAAGTTAGTAATATGCTCATCTGCGGCTTCGACTTTTAAAAGATCTGATTGGATCAGTTTTATCTTTCTCTGCTTAATTGTATTGAGTAGGAATAGTGCGTAACTTTGATAGTCAAAATTATAGCCATATTCAGCCCTAGACAATGGCGATGCTGGTTGATTTTGCGGTGGATGAGCAAACTTCTCATGTAAAGCGCACTGGGCGCCCGCTAAGTATGTTTGTAAGTCTTGTTTGTGTTTTAACAAAACTTGGTGGAAGTCAACGCCGTACATAGAGGTAAATGGCAAACTAAAGGCTTGTACCCAGTTAAATTTTGCTTCTGTCCAATTTTGATAATGGGTTCCAAAGGAAAAACTTGAATTGGTTTGTTGCAGTAACTCCGCCTCAGAAATATCCATTGCCAAATGCAGGTTATAAGCATCAGGCGTGCTTGTCCCCCCATACAAGACATCGCTGGGCGCCTGTTCAGCAGGTAATATCAGTGAAAGCGACACTTGATCTGCCAGTGTGTTATGGATTGTCAAAGCGGATATAAAAGCAGCAATGCTATGACCATATATCACGATATCTAGCTTTTTCGGATTCACTTTATTAACGGAGTTGGCCTTGTGCACTTCATTTTTATTCATATACAACATTCCTTACTACAATCTATACGATACATAGGCAAAGTCATGATATATAGCGATTCAAAAAGGCCCGGTGTTCTTCAGCCTGATGTAAACCTAGCTTGATATCTTCGCGCATCGCATTTGCTCTAGCGCGTATATGATCACCAACAAACGCTTGCACCCTAGGATCGACATTATGCGGTATCAAGTTTTGTCCAAGCAAAACTGCAACCCAACTTGGTGGTAAAAATGCGCCTATTTCATAGCGCTGAATGTAGGCGCGATGCATCCACAAATCTAGTTTTTCTTGCAGGCTATCAGGTAGTGTCATATTTTTAAAATATGCCCACATAGGGCTATCATTACGGTCGTTTGCAACATAGTGTAATAATAGAAAATCTCGAATACGCTCATATTCTAAGCCCATCTGAGTATTGTATTCTGTAATATCTAGTGCATCTATTGTGAGTGGAATCGAGCAGGTTTGTTGATCATCTAAGGCTGGAAATAGTTCGATTAACTTAGTAATGCCTTCTTGAATTAAATGAATAGAGGTAGATTCGAGTGGCTCTAAAAATCCTGCTGACAAGCCGATAGCAACAACATTGTTTTTCCAAAAGTGATTTCTACGGCCTGTTTTAAATCTAAGCTTGCGAGGCTCAGCCAACACTTTGCCATCCAATTGATCTAAAAGTGAGTGTTGTGCAGCGTCGTCACTAATAAACTGACTGCAATATACATGACCATTGCCAGTACGATGCTGTAACGGAATTCGCCAAATCCAACCTGCGTTTTTAGCTGTTGCGCGGGTAAAAGGAGTTAACTGTTCTGTACTTTCACAAGGTACAGCAATGGCTCGGTCACAGGGTAACCAAGTGGACCAATCTTGGTAGCCAGATTTTAGACTTTGCTCAATCAGCAAACCACGAAAGCCTGAACAATCAACAAATAAATCGGCACTTATAAGTTGGCCATTCTCCATGCTTAATTCTGAAATGTTGCCATTTGTTTCGTTTATTGAAGTGTTAACAACTTTTCCTTCTATTTTATTTACTCCAAGTTTGCATGAAAACTCCCGTAAGTATTGGGCATACAGGCTAGAGTCAAATTGATAGGCATAACCAAAAGAGTTTTTCAGATCTAGTGTGCCCACTTCTGGTATCTTGAATTTGTTAGATTTTGCCGCGGCAATACCAAAGGCGTAGTCCTCTAATTTACCAATGCCATTATCTTTTTGAGCTAATAACCAATACTGATAAAAGTCGACTGAATTTATTTTTTCGCCAAAATCACCAAAAGGATGCATATAGCGTTGTCCCTTGCCGCCCCAGTTAACAAACTCTATCCCCAGTTTAAATGTAGCTTTGGTTTTACGCATAAAATCGCGTTCGTCTATGCCTAGGGCCTGATTGAAAAATCTAATATGTGGCAAAGTGGCTTCACCGACCCCAACGGTGCCAATTTCTGCAGATTCAATAAGGGTAATTTGCAGCTTTTGCCTTGAGAATTTCTTTGCTAGGGCTGCCGCTGTCATCCATCCAGCAGAGCCACCTCCCACTATACATAAATGCATACTTCGACCTGTTTTTTATTACTAAATTTCATTTTTGTTTTCATAAATACCGCAAATTTAAAAAAACGTTGTTAATAAATGTGACGTTATGTTAAAAAAAGACATGTTAGCGCTAACATTATGGCATTAACATATAATATTTTGTAAATAAAATCACTAGTTAATAAACAACACGTTTTTATAATCGGGTCAATTGTTGATGTTTTTTTGACCGCTAACTAGAAAGAATATAACTAAGAATGCGCTGAATTAGGCGTAGTAAACCACTCACTAGGAGAACACACTATGAGCTTGCAAAGAAAAACTTTTCTATGCACTTCAGTAAGAGCAGCGATGTTTGGTACTTCAGCTCTTCTCGCAGCTGCCTCAAGTCAATATGCGGTCGCACAAAGCGTTGATGGAGAAGCCGTCACTGAAGACGATGTTGAAATTATCAGCGTTACGGGGATCCGTGGTGCATTAGCTAACGCAGCTGAAATCAAACGTGAAGCATCAACATTTGTTGACTCGATTACTGCATCTGACGCAGCAGCGATTCCTGATTTGTCTGTTGCTGAGGCTCTTTCGCGTATACCAGGCTTGACTGTTTCTCGTTTTACTGCGGGTGGAACAGCTGGCGACTTTCCTTCTCCTGAAGGTTCAGGCAACTTAATTCGCGGTCTTGGATTTATTCGTTCAGAATTTAATGGACGGGATGCGTTTTCAGCAAATGGTGGCAGAGCGTTAGATTGGTCTGCTGTACCTCCACAACTTATCGGCCGTGTTGATGTTTTCAAAAACCAACAAGCCGACCTTATAGAAGGTGGTATTGGTGGAACAATTAACCTACAAACACTTGCTCCTTTTGATAATGAAGACGGTATAGCACAAATTTCTGTTGATACTGTTTACACTGATATACGGGAAGAATACAGCCCAACATATAGCGGTGTGTTTGGCAAAAACTTTACCTCTGATAACGGCAGATTTGGATTTGTAGGCTCATTTTCTTCATCTCAATTACAGTCAGACATCAATGGTTACCAAGCAGGAATGGTTGTTCCTCGTGATAATGTACCGGCCGAGAGCTTTGCTGAGGGGCAAGAGGTAAGTGATCCTGTAGGCACTGTTGCCCTGACACCTGGTTTTAATTTACGTACCAACGAAGTTGATCGCGAAAGAGAGAGTTACTACCTTGCTGGGCAATGGCGCAGTGCTGACGATAACGTTGAAGTATTAGTTAAATACGTAACCGTAGAAAATGAAACCAATGGTCTTGAACGCACCTCTGAGTGGTATGCTGACGCAGAAACGGTGAGATCAGGAGGGGTAGAGGTTAGTGATTTAGTTGTATCGCCATTTACCTCAGACGGTATCCCCAAATGTAATGGCAGCAACGAAGTACCTGCTGGTGAATGTGACGAGCTAATCCCTGTTTCAGGTGGTTTAATGGAAGAAGGGCTGATAACAGATGATTTTAGAAGCTGGGCTGGCGCGTACGGATTGCGTGTGTCGAATCTAGGCATAGGTAAGCAAGAATATTCAAAAACCGATGATGTCAGTGTTAACATAAAATGGCGTGCTAGTGATCAATTGACTGTTGAATTTGATGCTCATAAAACAACGGCCGAAGCGTCTTTTGAAGAACAATGGATTGGTGTAAATACATTCTTAAACGTGTTTTCTCGTCCAGATTTAGATAACCCATATTTAGAATTTTCTGTTGATCCGCGTACTAACATAGCTGCGGGTAACCGCCAAGACAGTGGCACGGTTCAAGTTCCGTATGAAGCGCCTACTAGTCCGGCAGATCCTGCTGGTTCTTATGTTGGTTTTGCAAACGACTCATTCCGTGAAGGCGAAGGCGATTTACATGCAGCCAAGCTTGACGTTGAATATGAATTTGACAACTCAGACGGTTGGTTTCAGTCTGTTAAAATGGGCGCACGCTACTCTGAACGTGAACAAATCAACAAAGAAGCTGGTGGCAACTGGAAAGGCGTCACTCCATTATGGGGCGGGGGCGTAGCGCCTTTAAATTCGTTAGATAAAAATATTTACGATGAAGTGGATTTTAGTGATTTCTTCCGTGGTGGTGTAGTAGGTGGTGAAAATACCACACTACTTTATGCCAGTGCTGACTTGTTGCGTAATCCAGAGTTATTTTATGATTACTTACAGGCTGAGCCTGATTTCGAAACATCATTCTATTCGCCATTCGCTACTACTGATCTTAACCCTGCGGATCCAGCTAATGCGGACCAACTGCGTCGCACAGACGATGGTAACTATACTAAAATTTATCAGCCAAGCGGTATTTCAGATGTTGTTGAAGAGACCATTAATTTGTATGCCATGGTCAAATTTGCGCAAGAATTTGATAATGGGATGTGGCTAGAAGGTAATGTAGGTTTACGTTATGTTAAAAACACATTGGGTTCAAATGGGGTGCTCAGCTATAACGAATTCGGCGTAGATGAACAGGAGGTTGACTATACTTTCGAGATAGATGGAGAGGAGTTTACTCTACCTTACCCAACAGAAGTGGAAGCTACAGATGAAATAAATGACTTTTTGCCTGAAACAGAAGCATATTTACAAACAGCAAACTCTGTTCGAAGAGTTGACGTAAAAGATGAGCATTGGTTACCTTCATTAAATATTAAATTGAACCTTAACGACGATATGCTCATCCGTTTTGGTGCAAGTAAAGGTGTGACTCGTCCAAACATGTCAGACCTTAATGCCACTCAGTCAATAAGTGCCAAAACGAGTGTTGAACGTTTCGTGAATATTGATCCCTCTGACCCGGATTATGATCCCACTGACCCGAGTAATTTTACTCCTCGTGGTTTAGTAAATGGCACCTTATCAAACATCCGCATAAATGGCGGTAATCCAGACCTTGTAGCCACTACAGCGAACAGTTTTGATATTTCATATGAATGGTACTTCGAAACTGGCTTTGTTACTTTTGGTGTGTTTAAAAAAGATATTAAAAACATAGTGCAATATGGTGTTAAACCAGTTGGTAGTATTACCTTAGACAACACACAAGTTAATGTTAACTTTAACGGTCAACTTAATTTAGCCGAAGCCGAAATTTCAGGTTTTGAAATCGCTTATCAAGATTTCTTTACTGAGTTACCGGGCATTTGGTCAAATTTGGGTATTCAAGCTAACTACACTTTTGTTGACGCGTCGGCAACACCACCGCCACAGTTTCTAGATGCTGATGACGATGGAGTACCTGATTCGGCTGATACTACTTTCCGTTTCGGTTTAGATAATCTGCTTGGGCAATCAGAGCACACAGGTAACCTAATTGGTATTTATCAAGATGATGCGTTAGAAGTGCGTTTAATTTATAACTATCGTTCAGAGTATCTGAATTCATATCGAGACTTTGTCACGGGTAACCCCGTTTTCCAAAAACCCACTGGATTTTTGGATGCGTCTGTTAGATATCACTTTACTGACCATCTAACGGCGAATTTCTTAATTGCCAACATCACCGATGAGAAGAACCAGTCAGAAACGCAGGTTGACGAAGCGGGTACACGTTACCAACGCTCTAGCTTCTTGAATGATCGTCGTGTGCAAGTAGGCCTAAGTTACAAATTCTAACCTGAGTTGTTCTTAAGCATATTTTTAGTAATAAAGGGAGAGGTTAACCTCTTCCTTTTTGTTTTAGTTAGTTCATTAACTCACGTATTTTCTACTAGTAAAAATGAAGTCAACTAAATGGAATTTCGTATTTAACGACCGATTTTCTTGCTAACTTAAGAGGAAAAGTAAAATGAAAAAATTATTAATTCGTTCGGCAAGTATAGTGACAATCATGTCATTATTGGCAGCATGTGGGATAGAGGAACATCCAAAAGATGTAGAGTTTCCAGATAACGAATCTTCAGTGCCTGAAGATCCAGATCCTGAAGTGCCAGAAGAATTTTCTGACGTTACTGTGACCAGTTTAAAAGCATTGGCAAACTTTCCAATAGGCGTTGCGGTGCCAGAGAGTCTATTAAGTGATACTGCACATCAAGACGTTGTAATACAGCACTTTAGCCAACTATCGTCTGAAAACGATATGAAAATGGATGCTATGCACCCATCTGAAACTACTTTTAACTTTACTAAAGCCGATGCATTACTTAGCTTTGCTGACGCTAATAATTTAACTGTGCATGGCCATGTATTAGTTTGGCATAGTCAAATACCTGATTGGATGAGAAATTTTTCCGGAGACACAAATGCTTGGGTTGCCATGATGGAAAATCATGTAACAACAATCGCAACACGATACGCTGGTCGGCTTGAAACGTGGGATGTTGTTAATGAAGCATTCAATGAAGATGGCACATATAGAGGCTCGGCTGCAGGTGATGATTCTGTATGGTATACAAATATAGGAGAGTCATTTATACCGAAAGCCTTTACTGCCGCTCGAGCTGCTGATGCTGATGTAGATTTATACTACAACGATTATAATCTGATTTGGAATAATGATAAATTAGATGGTGTTATTAATATGGTCAATGATATGCAAGCTGATGGCGTACCTATTGATGGAATAGGCTTCCAATCTCATATTACAGTTAATAGCCCTGATATTTCGACAATCAGAGCCCAATTTCAGAAAGTGGTAGATATTCGCCCAAAAATCAAACTGAAAATCACCGAACTTGATGTGCGTATGAACAATGAAGGTGGTGCAGCTTTAACTACTTTTACAGCTGCTAGAGCTGAAGTGCAAAAGCAATATTATTTTGATATTGTCCAAGCATACTTAGACATTGTTCCTGAAGATCAACGTGGCGGTATTACTGTTTGGGGAACTAATGATGGAGATAGTTGGTTACAAAACTTTCCTGCACCTACAGTAGAATGGCCATTATTGTTTAATGATGATTTTACGCCTAAACCTTCTTTACAAGGTTTCGCTGACGCATTAGAAGCTGCAAACCTTGTTAATCCTGATGATACAGAAACACCTGCAGCATTCTTTAATACAGGTTTTGAAACTGATCTTGATTCATGGGAACCACGAGGAGATGCAACAGTAACGTTAGAAACCACCGAAGCACACACTGGTAATAATAGTGCTTTAGTTGCAGGACGCACGGCTACTTGGCAAGGTGTATCAAAAAGTGTTGTAGACTTATTCACCGTGGATGAAAGTTATAATGTTTCTGCATGGGTTAAGTTATCTGATGATGCTAGTACAGTTACACCTAACATGAAGCTAACGTTAGAAATCAATCACGGTGCAGGTGACGGTACCACTGAATACCTTGAAATGACGGCTCCGGTAACAGTAACTGCAGGTGATTGGGTAGAACTAACAGGTACTTATACGCATACGATATCAACTGTAGCAAACTCTGCTAACCTTTATGTTGAAGCAAGTGAAACCACAGTTGATTTTTATGTTGATGATATTTCTATAGTACCGTCTACGCCTGTTGTTGAAGAGCCTATGGGTCCAGCTGAACTTATAGTTGATGGTGATTTTGAAGATGGTATTGGTGCATGGGGACCGCGAGGAGATGCAACAGTAACATTAGAAACTACCGAAGCACACGCAGGTAATAATAGCGCTTTAGTTGTAGGACGGACGGCTAATTGGCAAGGTATATCAAAAAGTGTAGTAGGCTTATTCACAGCGGATGAAAGTTATAACGTTGCTGCATGGGTTAAGTTATCTGATGATGCTAGTACAGTTACACCTAACATGAAGCTAACGTTAGAAATCAATCACGGTGCAGGTGACGGTACCACTGAATACCTTGAAATGACGGCCCCGGTAACAGTAACTGCAGGTGATTGGGTGGAACTAACAGGTACTTATACCCATACGATAACAACGGTAGCAAATTCTGCTAACCTTTATGTTGAAGCAAGTGAAACCACAGTTGATTTTTATGTTGATGATATTTCGGTAACATTGGCGGAATAATATAAATATTAACTATGATTATTCATTAAGGATTTATATCTACTTTAATGTTAAATTATAGTTAAATGCTATTAATGAAAAGAGCTAACAGATTTATCTTTTAGCTCTTTTTTTAGCTCTAAATTTAGTCGTTAAACGCTGACAATTCATAAAGCCAATGCATTATTAGGAAATATTAACCTTTTAGCTTATTGAAGGACCATCGTATGTAAGTATGCCTAAGTTACAAATTCTAACTTGAGCTTTTCTTAAGCATATTTACTTAAAAAAGGGAGAGGTTAACCTCTCCCTTCTGGTTTTGGTCTGTTCCTCTGAAATACTCTGACATAAAGTGGGCTTCTTTATGAAAGCATCATAGAATTGGTAAATAGGATATGAATGCAACGTGTTCATTTTAACAATAAGAATAATTAATAGTTTGGAATGAAATTATGAAAAAAAGCATTAGTAGTTTGGCCATATTAATCCTCGTATCACTAGTGTTAATTTCCTGTGATACAAATAAGGCTAACAGTCAAGCCATACCTATTTACCAGCAGTGGCATACAGTATCTATGTCATTTAATGGTCAAACAACCAGCGAAGATGCCGAAGTTAATCCATTTACTAACAGCCGTTTGTTGGTTCGTTTTAGTCACAAAGATAAAAGTTATTTGGTTCGCGGCTTTTATGCAGCTGACGGTGATGCCGCCAATACCAGTGCTGATAGCGGCTCAGTTTGGCAAGTCAGATTTTCCCCAGATCAGTTAGGTGATTGGCAGTATCAAGCCTATTTACATACGGGGGATAAAGTTGCAGTTAGTCGGTCATTAGATATAGGGCAATTACAACCATTAGCGAATGACTCTGGCCAGTTTATTGTGGTCCCTTCTGATAAAGAGGGACGTGATTTTAGAGCTAAAGGTAAATTAGTGGGGAAAGGTCGTTATTTGGGTTTTACAGAGCAGGATAAACCTTGGTTAAAAGTCGGTACTAATAGCCCTGAAAATTTTTTAGGCTATGTAGATTTTGATGATACTTACCGTGGTGACTTAAATCATCAACACGAGGACGCACCTCAGGCAGATAAATTACATATGTATGCACCTCACGCCAATGATTGGTCAGAAGGTGACGTCACTTGGGCTAATGGTAAAGGTAAAAACATTGTCGGTGCCACTAATTACTTAGCTAGCATGGGCATGAATAGCGTGTACTTTTTAACTCTGAATATTGGGGGGGATGGCAAAGATGTGTGGCCGTACACAGATTATGATGAAAGAAAACGCTTTGATGTGAGCAAATTAGAGCAATGGAATCTATTGTTCGAACACATGCAAAAAAAAGGTCTGGCTCTACACATTGTCACCCAAGAAACTGAAAATGAAACTATGTTGGACGATGGTGATACAGGCTTTTATCGGCAATTATATTACCAAGAGCTGATTGCTCGTTTTGCTCACCACTTGGCGCTAATATGGAATTTAGGAGAAGAAAATGGCCCAGTTGATTTCTCTCCTATTGGTCAAACGCCGGAACAACGTAGAGCGATGGCGCGCTATTTTGTAGAAAACGATCCTTACACTCATCCTGTTTATTTACATACCCATGCGAGTGAACATCACAGAGAAGAAACCTTGCCTGAAGTGTTATCAGAAACCGCTATTATGGGCTTGTCGTTTCAAGTGGATAAGCCTGGAACTGTGCACGACGCCATTTTAAAGTGGCGTAAAAAGGCGCAGCAAAAAGGTAATAATATTCAAGTTAGCATGGATGAAATTGGTATTTGGTATGATGGCCTAAAACCAGATGTAGATGATCCCCAGCATAATATTTTGCGTCAACAAGTACTATGGGGCAGTTTGATGGCTGGGGCGTCTGGCACTGAATGGTACTTTGGTTATAAATTTCCTAATAACGATCTAAATTCAGAAGATTGGCATACTCGCCATAATATGTGGCAACAAACTTCTATTGCCGAGCAGTTACTCACGTCTTACTCCTTAGCTGATATGCAACCGAATGATCAGCTAACCGTTAGAAATGATGATTACGTTTTAGCTGAAGAAGGTAAAACCTACTTAATTTACCTTGCTAAAGCAGCAGGAGAAAACAAGTTGAATTTACCCGCTGGAAACTATCAAGTGGCTTGGTTTAATCCCAGAGAAGGAGGCGAGTTAGCCGAAGGAACAGTAACTGTAATATCAACAGAGGCTAATAACTTTGGCATGCCGCCACTTGATGTACAAGAGGATTGGTTGGCAGTGATAACTAAAAATTAAGCTAAAAATATATTCATGATACAATGCATAGTTAGCGTAAAATCTATGCATTCTTTTTTTATTATCTATTTTTAGGGATCTTGTTGTTGAGTGAATACCAATTAAAAGCTTGTCTAGTAAAATACAAATTAAAATTTTTCTTAGTATTAGCCGCTTTATTTCTTAATCTTTATTGTTCGTTGTTATTTGCCAACACAGCAAATAAAAATATCACTGAAGCTGAACAATCAGTTGTTAGTTATTCGACAGAAATAGCCAAAACACCTGTTCTGGTAGTAGAACAACTACAAGAAAATCAGCAAAGTCTGAACATGCACTTATTCCTTATAATCTTACTAGCTTTTAGTGTTTGTGCCTTGGTAGTGATAATCATCTACAAAGGAGTCAAATATAAACGAGAGATGGTATTATTAACCAGCACAGATGAACTAACTGGTTTGGCAAATAGGCGTCAAATATTGCAGCAGTTAGATAATGAACTCGAGCAGAGCCAAAGTTATAAAACACAGCTCAGTATTGCTTTGTTGGATTTAGATTGGTTTAAACAACTGAATGATAAGTATGGTTATTTTACTGGAGATAAAGTCTTAAAGTTGTTTGCTAACTCATGCGAAGAAAATTTACGGCAAGCTGATTTTGTCGGCCGATTGGGTGGTGAAGAGTTTTTATTTATCTTGCCTTGCACTGAAAGTGAAGGGGCTTATCAAGTGATGGAAAATTTACGACTTAAGATGACAGAACTGACAGCTGAGATAAATTTGCCCGATCTAAATGTCACGATTTCAGTAGGTATATGTCAGTTTCAAGTAGGTGACAATGTTGAAGATATCATGAATATAGCAGATACAGCATTATTTAGAGCTAAACAAAATGGTCGAAATCAAGTGGTTGTCGGTGATAGGCGAGAAAGCTCGATAGTCGAATAATATGAGATGCACTGCCGAAGGCTTTATTCTTACCGTTAATTCATTTGAACATCAGCATCAAACATTTCTAGAATTCTGGTTTTTAACCGAACAAGGGCCGGCTAAAGGTATTAGCCCTGCCCAAGAGTTAGTGTTTTTTATTGAGCAGGATGACCAACAAATTGTCACCCAGCGCTTAACCCAAGCTAATCTAGTTTTTACCTATAAACCTTTGACACTCAGCACATTTGAGCATGTGAGTGTGGGGGCTATCTATTTTCAAAAACAAAGTCATTTTTATCTCGCCAAACAATCATTGAAACAAGCGGGTGTTGTCGGTTTTGAAGATGACATTCGTTTACCCGAACGTTATTTAATGGAGCGTTTTATTTATGGTAGCGCGAAATTTACAGGTAATAATGTAGATGCTGATAGCAAGTACTTACAATTAGACAATTTACAGTGTAAACCTAGTCAATATATTCCTAAATTTAGTCTGTTGTCTGTGGATTTAGAATGTAGCGAAAAAGGAGAGTTGTATTCTATTGGTTTAGCCAGCGATACATTTAAATGTGTCATCATGATTGGAGAGTCAGAGCTCAAAACCGGACCTGACGCTGATTGGATTATTTGGATAGCAGATGAAAAAGCTTTATTAGAAACCTTTATCCAACAATTTAATCAGCAAGATCCTGATCTAATCATTGGCTGGAACGTGGTAAATTTTGATTTTCGGTTATTGATCAAACGCGCCGCTTTACACAATGTTGCATTAAATTTAGGCCGTGAACAGCGAGTAATAAGTTGGCGTGATGCGCGCAACGAAAGTAATTTAGGATTTGTGTCTATACCGGGTCGCATGGTGATTGACGGCATTGATGCTTTAAAAACCGCCACTTATCAATTCGATAGTTTTAGCCTAGAAAATGTTGCTCAAAGTCTGCTGGGAAAAGGTAAAGCCACAGAGAGCGTTGACGATAGGTTAGCGCAAATTCAATACGACTTTATCCATAACAAAATCAAGCTAGCAAAATATAATCTGCAAGATTGTGATTTAGTGTTAGAAATATTTGCTCACACTAAGGTGCTGGATTTTTTAGTGTTACGTAGTCAACTGACTGGGTTAGAGCTAGATCGGATGGGTGGCTCGGTGGCAGCCTTTATCAATTTATATTTACCTAAATTACATCGTGCCGGATATGTCGCGCCTAATCGCCCTCAAGATGGCGGCTTAGCTAGCCCAGGTGGCTATGTGATGAGTTCTAAGCCTGGTCTTTATAAACATGTATTAGTGCTAGATTTTAAGAGCCTATATCCATCTATTATTCGTACATTCAAAATTGATCCGCTAGGGTTAGTTGAAGGGCTGAAAACTCCAGACAATGCAATACAGGGCTTTAAAGGCGCAAAATTTAGTAGAGACAAGCATTTTCTGCCGGACATTATTACTTCACTGTGGCAACAAAGAGATCAAGCCAAACTAAAACGAGATGACGCCCGTAGCCAAGCGATTAAAATATTAATGAACTCATTTTACGGGGTATTAGGGTCGGGGGGCTGTCCGTTTTACGATACCCGCTTAGCCAGCTCTATTACGATGCGTGGCCACGACATTATGCAACAAACGGCATTGTGGATAGAACAAGCGGGTTATCAAGTGATTTATGGTGATACCGATTCCACCTTTGTTTGGTTAGACGGTGAGTTTACCAATCAACAGGTGCAAACCATTGGGGATGAGCTTGCTAAAAAAATTAATCTAAAATGGACTGAAAAAATCACCACAGAACATCAATTAGACAGTGACTTAGAAATTGAATTCGAAACCCACTTTAGTCAATTTTTAATGCCTACTATTCGCGGTTCTGAGCTCGGCAGTAAAAAGCGTTATGCCGGACTAAAAGTAGTCGAGGACGGTGAACAACTTATATTTAAAGGGTTAGAAACAGTGCGCTCAGACTGGACACCGCTTGCCAAAACCTTTCAATTAAAGCTCTATCAAATGGTCTTTGCCCAGCAGAGTGTTGAAACTTATCTTTGTGATCTAATTAACGACACCCGTTTGGGTAAGTTAGACGACTTATTGGTTTACCGTAAACGGATTCGCCGTAAATTAAGTTTGTACGTGAAAAACATCCCGCCCCATGTAAGGGCTGCCCGTTTAGCCGATGAAAAAAATGCCAGTTTGGGTAAGGCATTAAGATATCAAGATAAAAGCTGGATTGAATATGTCATGACCATAAATGGCCCAGAGCCAATAGAATATTTAACCAGCCTAATCGACTACGAACATTATATTGAGAAACAAATACAACCCATAGCCGAAGGCATTTTGCCTTTTATTGATCTGTCTTTTGAAAACATAACCAGCAGGCAAATGGGCTTGTTTTAATCTGTAGGATTAGATTTTTCACTACCAAAATCCACTATCACTTGATAACAGCCTTGGCTGTCACTTTTTTCATAAAACCAATTGTGGTGTTCTATTATTTTTTCACTTAACTCTAGTCCTAAGCCGTAACCATAACCAAATGCTGAGGAAGGGGGATTTGTGTTAGATGTGTGATTAGTGCTCGGCAACTGTTTAACCGCATCGTCTTTGGCGTTGCTATTGGTAATAGTGACACGACTACCTTGTTGGTTGATATGTACATAGCCTTTTTGTGTGTGCTGATAGGCATTTCGAATTAGGTTGTTTAGAACAATGTGACAGGCAAGGGCAACCACGTTGACACTAGCTGCTTGGCATTCAATTTTAATCTCCACATCTTTAGCGGCTAATAAGTAGCTTAAATCGTTACAAGCTTGATGAATGACTTCATCTATTTTGACTAGCTCTGGGGCTATGGCTAAATCGTCATTGCGGCTCAACCAAAGAAAGGTGTCGGTTAAGTTACTCATGGTTAAACTCGCTCGTTGAATACGTTCGAGTGTCTGTTGCTGTTTTTCAGTTACTGGTTGCTTTTCATTGAGTCGCTGCAATAAATCAACACTACTTCGCACCACCGCAATAGGTGTACGTAATTCATGACTGGCGTAACTTAAAAAACGTTGTTCACGCTCCAAACTTTGGTGCACTGAAATTAAACTGCTTTGTATTAATGATGCCAGCACATTTAATTCATTGTAGTTAAAATCAGGGGGGGAATTTTGTACCGTTTTTTGATCTAAGGACTTGGCCCAGTCTTTTAATGACTCCACAGGTTTCGCAATTTTTTGCATGATCATACGTAGAAAAAAAGCAAATAATGATATGGCAATGATGGCTACAATTAGTGCCCATACTAAACGGTTCTTGGGTTTACTTTTTTTGACTTTTAAAGAGATATCTTTTTCAAGGAAGACTTTCGAAATGTATATTGGCTCACCTTGTGAGGTCTTATATAAAACCACAAAAAAGACGTTTTTAGGAAGAGCGAAAATATTTGATTGATCTTTTATCTTTTGTAACTCACCTTCTTTCGTAGGGGGGGATTTAAAACGTTGTTGAATAATTTTAGGCGTGTCTTGCCAACGCTTGGCAATGCCAAAGTTGGCGATAGTTTGTGGCTGACCATCCTCCACATTAGTTGTCTTAGCGAGATCAAACATGGTGCTGTTAATTCCTCTGTCTAATCCATCTATATAATAATTGACACTTAAAAATGAAAAACCTATAGCCATGACAGAGCCAAGAAATACCACACTGATAAAAAAGTAAAGTTTAAGACTCGGCCTGATTTTCACTATAAGGCTCCTTCATTTTGCTGTGTGATGGCAAAGCCTACCCCAGACACTGTGGTCAATTTTATATTGGCAGTGATTGCTTCAAGTTGTTTACGTAGGTGATGAACGTGAACTTTAAGGCTGTTACTGTCGGGTTGGTCATCGCCCCAAACAAATTGCATAATCTGTTCGCGACTTACCGCTTGCGGCGCACTGCGCACTAATACCTCTAGCAATTTAAATGCAATAGGCGAGAGCTTTAACTGTTGATTGTTTAATAAGGCTCTGGTCTGGGTTAAATCTAAGATCAACTCTCCCAACACTAAACGTTTGGCTTCACCGCTACGACGTTTAGCCAGCACTTGTACCCGTGCAACCAGTTCTTTCATAGCAAAAGGTTTGACTAAATAATCGTCACTGCCTGCTTCAAAACCTTGTAATTTATTTTCTAGGCTATCTCTGGCAGTTAACATTAAAATGGGCATGTCCATGCCTCGTTCTCGTAAGGTGTGACAAAGAGTGAGACCGTCCATTTTCGGCATATTGATATCTAGTATGATCATTTGGTAATGATTCAATTCAATTAAGTGCAAGCCCATTAATCCGTTACTAGCATGGTCACATTGAATAGACTCAATTTCGAGATAATCGACAATGGTGGTAGCAAGGTCAATATCGTCTTCAACCAGTAGTACATTTATCATTCAGGCTTTGTTCCTAGATACTTCTTGGACATTAGCCCCTAGCTTATGAGCTTTGGAGCCGTAATTTACTAATTTTTAAAGCTAACATATAGGGTGACTTTCATACAGGGGGAGCTCCTTTTATATGGCCCCGTTCTCTGTAATCCCACCACCCAATACTCGATATAAACTAATACGGTTAGCTAAGTCGACTTGCTTGGTCAAGATCAGTGATTGTTGCGCTTGATACAGAATACGCTGTGCTGTTAATGCATTTTGAAAACTATCCACCCCTCCTTTATAACGAGCAAGGGATAGTTCATAACTACGCGTTGCCGCTATCACTAAGGCTTGTTCTGCATTGAGCTGTGCTTGTATAGTCGCTCTTCGGGCCAAGGCATCAGCTACTTCGGCAAAAGCGTTTTGAATAGCGTATTCATAGGAGGCTAGATACTTAGTTTGTTGGGCTTGGCTATAAGCTAAGTTTGCCTCGTTAGCGCCGCCATCAAATATTGGCAGGGTTAAACTAGGGGCAATGGTCCAAATTGAGCTAGCGCCACCAGTAAAAATATCGGCTAACACGGCACTGGCTAAACCACCTGTGGCAGTTAAAGACAAGCTAGGAAAAAACGCGGCTCTTGCTGCGCCTATATTGGCATTGGCCGATTTTAATTGGTGCTCTGCCGCTAACACATCGGGACGCTGTAACAATACCGACGATGACAATCCAGCTGGCACATCAGCTACTAATTCAGCTGCGTCAGGTAAGCTATCTGGCAATAAGCTACTATCTAATTGCTCACCTACCAATAAGCGCAAGGCGTTAAGGTCTTGGCTTACTTGGGTGGTGTACACAGCGATGTCTGAATTTGCACCATAAAAAACAGTTTCAGCGCTGGCAAGATCTATTCTTGAATCTACCCCAAGTTCTAAACGTTTAAGAGTGATATCTAATGTTTTTTGTGCATTTGCTTGAGTCGCTCTAGCTAAACTGAGTTGATTGCTATCAGCGGCCAAGGTTAACCAAGCGTCGGCTATCTCGCCAATTAGAGCAATTTGCGCGGCCTTAGCCGTGTCTTCTGTGGCTAAATAGGCTTCCATTTGTACTGTATTCAAACTACGAAGTTTACCAAATAAATCAATCTCGTAGCCGCTAAGGCTAGCGTCTGCTGTATAGACTGTACTGATATTTCCCGATGATGTTTTGCTACGACTACCGCCAAGACCAAGGTTTATATTTGGATATAACTCCGCTTTTTGAATACCGTAGGTGGCTCGTGCTGCTTCAACATCAGCAAGGGTTTGACGCAAACTTCGATTGTTGTTTAAAGCTAATTCAATCACTTGGGTTAAACGTGAGTCTTGAATAAAGCTTTGCCAAGGTACTTGATTGGCTTGTTGTGACGATACTCCTGAATATTGCTCTGCTTGATACTGCAATTGCAAACTTTCATCTAAGGCTTTTTCTTCAGCTAATTCAGAGCGAGAATAATCAGGGGCTAAGGTGCTACAACCCACTAAAATTAACGCCCCAGCGATAGGTAATAACCTAGCGCTGAGTTTGTTTGCTAATAATGATTTACTCATGATTATTCTCCAATGCTTTAGGGGTTTCATCAGTAACATGCTTTCTTTTTGGAAATAGGCCACGAATTAATACAAAGAACAGAGGTACAAAGAAGATACCCAAAACCGTTGCCGTTAACGTACCACCCACAATACCTGTACCAATTGATATACGACTATTGGCACCCGCGCCAGACGACAAAGCGAGAGGCAATATGCCAAACATGAAGGCCAATGAGGTCATAATGATCGGGCGTAAACGTAACTTAGCGGCGTTAACTGCAGAATCCACCAAAGATAAACCACGTTGGTAAGACGCTTCAGCAAATTCAACAATCAAAATGGCATTTTTTGAAGCCAAGCCAATGGTGGTTAACAAGGCGACTTGGAAATAAATATCATTTTCTAAGCCTCTTAAGGTGGTGGCTAATGCCGCACCAATCACACCCAATGGAATAACGGTAATCACAGATAAGGGCACTGACCAACTTTCGTATAATGCGGCTAAAGCAAGAAACACCACCAAAATGGATATCACATACAGGGCAGTTGATTGTCCACTGGATATTTTTTCTTGATATGACAAACCACTCCAAGAGTAAGTCAGTTTGCCTTGGCCTACTTCCGCAGTTAATCGTTCCATTTCGGCCATTGCCTGTCCAGAGCTGACACCATCGGCACCTGCTCCTTGGATTTGATAAGAGGCAATACCATTAAAGCGAGATAAGCTTTGCGGTGCACTCGACCATTTAGTACTACTAAACGCAGAAAAAGGTGTCATGGTGGTTTCACCCTCGGCATTTTGGCCGCGAATATGCCAGTCATCTAAGTTTTCAGGTTTTGAACGATATTCAGCATCACCAGCGATATAGACTTTTTTCACTAGACCATCGTCAAGAAAATCATTGATATAAGCCCCTGCCCAAGCATAGGTTAAGGTACTGGCCAC
This sequence comes from Paraglaciecola sp. L3A3, assembly GCF_009796765.1. Classification (NCBI taxonomy): domain Bacteria; kingdom Pseudomonadati; phylum Pseudomonadota; class Gammaproteobacteria; order Alteromonadales; family Alteromonadaceae; genus Paraglaciecola; species Paraglaciecola sp. L3A3. The sequence continues at coordinate 4,532,700 of NZ_CP047023.1, read as the reverse complement.
ATCGCTTAACGACAAGCCAAGTGATGTGGCTTTGCCATTATCTATATCAATTTTAAGTTGTGGGGTTTCGCTTAGTGCCCCTTCTCTAATACCAATAAGCATGTCACTTTGACGGGCTTTATTGATTATTTCATTTTTTAAGGCTGTCAGCTCTTCTCGACTGGTACCTGCAGAGGCTTGTAACTCAAAAGTAAAGCCATTACTTTGGCCTAAGCCGCGGATAACAGGTTGAGATAAAGCAAAGATATTAGCATCACGTATGCTGGCTAAATTTTTATTCATGCGTCCAATCAAAGCGTTAACACTTTGTTCTTCGCTAGTACGCTCGTCCCAGGGAGTTAGTGCTACAAAGCCCATTCCCGCGTTTTGTCCACTACCTGAGAAATTAAAGCCAGCAATAGTAAAACGGCGAATAACAAGATCAGACTCTTGTTCAGCTAAGTATTGATCAACTTTTTCAGCCACAGCTTGTGTTCTTTTGATGGATGCACCTTCAGGTAAGCTAACCTGAAACATCGCACTACCTTGGTCTTCTTGGGGTAAAAAACCACTAGGCATACGTGCTATCAAAACTCCTAATATGACAACAATCAGGCCATAGCCTAATACCCAGCGTATTTTACGGGTAATCACACTTTGTACTTTTCCTGTGTATGAGGCCGTCATACGATCGAATCCGCGGTTGAATCGAGCAAAAAATCCTTTGCCCTCCGCGCTATGTTCGGTTTTAGTTAACATGCTTGCACAAAGTGTTGGGCTAAGGGTTAAAGCTACAATTACTGACAAGGTCATAGATGAAACGATGGCAATAGAAAACTGTTGATAAATAACACCAGTTGAACCACCAAAAAATGCCATAGGTAAAAATACCGCAGACAACACCACTGCAATACCGACTAGCGCGGTGCTAATTTCTGACATGGATTCTATGGTGGCATCTCGGGGGGATAGGTTTTTCTCACGCATTAAGCGTTCGACATTTTCTACTACCACTATGGCATCGTCTACCAGCAAGCCGATCGACAACACTATGCCAAACATTGTCAGAGTATTGATAGAAAAACCAAAAGCAGATAACACGCCAAAGGTGCCTAATAACACTATAGGCACTGCTATAGCAGGGATCAGTGTTGCCCGCCAATTTTGCAAGAATAGCCACATCACTAATACCACTAAAACTATGGCTTCAATCAGGGTTTTGACTACTTCGCTGATAGATATTTTAATAAAAGCGGTACTGTCACGTGGAAAAGTGACCTCGTAGCCATCTGGTAGGCTTTTAGCGAGCTCAGCGACTCTTTCTTTCACTCGTGTGGCTGTATCTAAAGCATTAGCACCAGGGGATAACATCACCGCTATACCTGAGGCTGGATGGCCATTGAGGCGGGCGATTGCATTATAACTTTCACTACCAATTTCTACCTGGGCCACATCTTTTAATAGAACGTTAGCACCATCTGCGGCATATTTTATTATGATGTTGTTAAATTCCTCAGGGCTAGACATCATTGACTGTGCTGTCACTGTGGCATTGAGTTCTTGGCTATCTAAAGTGGGTAATGCCCCTAATTTTCCGGCGGGTACTTGTATATTTTGTGCTTTCAGTGCACTGCTGATATCAGAAGGCATAAGCTCATATGCTGCCAGTTTGGTTGGATCTAACCAGATCCGCATGGCGTATTGTGAACCAAATACACGTACATCTCCTACCCCTTCAATACGTGCTAAGGCATCTTCAATATTTGAAGCAATATAATCAGAAATATCAAAAGCAGAAGATTGGTCAGTTGTATCGTAAAGTGCAGTGACCAATAAAAAGTCTGAATTGGATTTTTTAACTGTTACCCCTTGAGCCTGTACGGATTCTGGAAATCGAGAGTTAACTTGTTGTACTTTGTTTTGCACTTGTACTTGTGCATAGTCTGGATCTGTTCCTTCTTCAAAGGTGATGTTTACCGATGCTCCACCATCTGATGTACTAGAAGAAGAAAAATACAATAGTCCATCTAATCCTGTTAGCTGCTGTTCGAGAATTTGGGTTACGCTATTTTCAACGGTTTGGGCATCAGCTCCCGTATAGTTAGTACTTATACTAATGACAGGTGGAGCAATACTTGGGTATTGAGCTATAGGTAACGACAAAATAGACGCTAAGCCGGTAAGCATAATAATGATTGATATAACCCATGCAAAAACAGGGCGATCGATAAAAAAGCGAGCAAACATAATTTACACGCCTCCTTGTGCAGAAGCTGAATTGCTATTTTGATCAACTACAGTGACCATTATGCCTTTATTATTCATTTCAACTTGGACTGGCGTTACTTCACTGCCTGGGCGTATTTTTCCCGAACCTTCAACTAATAATTTGTCATTTACCGATAAACCAGCGGCGATAACCCATTGGTTCTCAAAGGCATCAAGTGTTTGTACTACTCGTCTTTCTACTAGGTTGTTATCATTGATTACGTATGCAAAAGCTTCCCCCGTGGCAGTGCGGAAAATGCCTTGTTGAGGTACTAAAATTGCATTTTTATTGATGGCTTCGTTGACTTCAGTACGGACAAACATGCCGGGAAGTAATATGCCGTCAGGATTAGGAAATTCAGCCCGTAATGTGACGTTGCCTGTTGATGCATCCACCGACACTTCTTGCATTGTTAGCTGGCCTTTATGACTATATTGACTGCCATCTTCTAAGGTCAGAGTAACTTGTGCATTTCCTTGAGATATACCACTTTCGTTGATTAATTTGCGCAGCTTTAATAGTTCTTTGCTGCTCTTTTTCATATCTACATAGATAGGGTCTAAGGTACGTATAGTAGCTAAAGCACTGGTTTGTTGGGCAGTGACTAATGCCCCAGATGTAATGCTAGAAATTCCAATATGCCCAGATATGGGCGCTTTGATTTTTGTAAATTCTAAGTTGATAGCTGCAGTGGCTAAAGCTGCCTCATATTTTTCAATATCGGCTTGAGCTTCAAGGTAAGTGGCATGGGCATCATCTGCTTCTTGTTGCGATACACCTTCAAACTTTAATAAATTGGCATAACGTTCATCTTTTAATTTAGCTGTTGCTAAGGATGCTTTTGCGCTGTTTAAATTAGCTTTGGCTTCATTATAAGCCGATTGATAAGTCGCGGGATCGATTTGATAGAGAAGTTCACCTTGTTTGACTGTGCTGCCTTCTTTAAACAAGCGAGTTTGAATAATCCCCCCAACTTGAGGACGGATTTCGGCACTTAATGATGCTACGACTCGCCCTTGCATTTTTGTGTCAATATTATGCTCAGCAGTTGTCACTTTTATGTAGGAAACCGCAGGAGTTTGCTTGCTTGGAGCTGGTGCAGTGTCTTGTTGGCAGCTACTGAATATAGTGGCGGCTATTATCAGTCCTCCGATATAAATTGTAGATTTCATGGTAAGCATTCCTAATTAAAAACTGAGAGATAAAGGTAAAACTAAGCAACTTTTAATTTGTGTTATGCACAAATGAAGCAGTTGAAAAGCCTATGTTGTAAAACATCATAACTGGGTGATGGTTAAGAAAGGGTTAAGGGCGTTGTTTAGCTGGTGGATATTTGTTAGTTTCGCTCTACTAAAAAATGAATAACCAATAAATTATCTTCTATGAATTTTACCCCTGCTATCCAGCCTCAAATCGAGCAACAAATTGAAGCCTTGTATCAAGCTTTTCTGAATTTAGAGCAGAACCAACAAGCAATGCTGATGATTTTGGCTGTTATTTATAAGCCAATTGGTATTGCGAAGTTAGGGCATGTCACAGATATATTAGCGGATAGAGATTTTCTACCACTCAACAAAAAGGCTTATCGCTTAGCTATTCAGCATAAAGAGCAACTGAGCGAGCTTTCTTTATTAATGACTAATAAAGATGGTTTACAAATTAATATCTTACTGGCTAATCGTTTAATCTCTGAGCTCGGTCAATTAACTACCTGTTCGCAGATGAGTGGCAAGGATAAGTTACTTGAGATCATCATGGCGGCTGAAGAAATTGTGCCTGTGGTGAACATCTATGATTGGCAAAAGAAGAAGGTTGATGAACAAAGAGTGATTCGTGACCTTTATTATTTGTATCCTATCGAGAAACTGGTTACAGGCTTAACCTTTAATAAAAATCCACAAATCATTGATCATCAGCAAAATACTATTTTGGTGAAGCTGTTTTTTGTGCCTTTTAATTTAGACACCTTTTTAACCTTACCTAATATATTGCAATACCAAGCGTTTGCGACTTTGTTTAGGGAGTGTCAAATAACAGGGCAAAGTTGTGCTTATGCAATCCAACTATTAGAGCAGGTTTGTCTCGCCCATTCAGATCCAGAAGACTTTTTATATAACATTGATTGCCAACATCTATTAGCTGAACAATATTTGTATCAAATGCGTTTTGCTGATTTTGAGCGCATTATAAAGCCCGAAGATACTAGCAGTTACGGATTGCAGTTGTGGGGAGCCTATTACTTTTTGACAGGTGAAAATCAGCAGGCTATCGATTGTTTTGAACAAGCCATTAAAGCTAAAAACAAACTAACTAAACGTAAAAAGCAGTATTTGAACGAAGTTTTGGGCTATTTCTACAAATTGGCTTTAATGGTTGAGGGCAACCGACATGACGTCAGTTGTTTTGCTAGTGCCAAACAACAAGTAGAGTTTGAAGATAGCGATCGCAAAATTAATAGTGACTTTTACGCATTAGGTCGCGTTTTTTTGCGGCCAATTCAAAGTTTATCTACGGCTGAAAAGTACTCTGTGCTTATTGAATTTAGTGCGATTGACCAAGCAGCTGATTTCTTTTGTCATCAACTTTGTTATCTCACCTATTTAATTGGTCAAGTGTGGTGTAATCAATCTAAAGATCCTCAGTTTGTTGAGCTAGCTACTCAATACCAAGCTAACTTTTCGCAACTTTCTTACTCTGCATTTGCTGAATTATGTGCACAGATAGGAGTAAATATCGCCAATAAAGATTACAAAAGTGAATCTAAGCTAGTTGATATTTGTTCATTGGTAGAAACCAAAGCCCAGTGGGATCTCGCCCTTGATAAACTCATCGCCCTTAACCCCAAAACCCCTAACAACTCTGCTACCGATAAACCAAAAGCCTTAAAGCCGGTGCGCTTAATTTGGGAGCTAGAGCATGACTATTACGATTCATTGAAAGCGCGAGAACAAAAACTCAGTAAATCGGGTTGGAGTAAAGGGCGAGTCATTTCATTGAAACGCCTAAAAGAAGAAACTGAGACTTTCGACTATTTAACTGACAGCGACAAAGTACTTTGCCGTACCATCAAAGTGTATCAATCTTGGGGCTATTACGGCAAAACAGAATATGTACTGCAAGGTTTACCAGCCTTAAATGCAGCTGTGGGTATTGATAATCTATATTATGCAGATAATTTAAACCAAGCCATAGAGCTGATTAAAAGTGAGCCTGAGTTATTAGTCAGTCAGCAAGGAGAGCAGCTTTGTTTAAGTATCGCTAATTTATCAGGCATAAACAGCGATGAAGAGCTGGGCAACATTTATGATCTGAGAGAGGTGTCAGATAATAAGCTGCAATTAACCGAATTTTCTCCCGAACATCTTAAAGTCGCTGAGATTATTGGTGAAAGTGGTTTGCTAATTCCTAATAGCGCCAAACAAAAAGCCTTAGATGGTATAGCGGCTATCGCCCCATTTCTCAATATTCAATCTGATGTGGCAGAGCTAGACACAGGATTAGCTAACCATGAATGTGACCCAAACTTGGTGATCAACATTCAGCCAGCCCAAAGTGGTTTAGTGTTTACTTGTGTGGTGATGCCATTTGGCGAAGATGGACCTGCCTTTAAACCAGGCATTGGTAATGCCAGCTTAACCTGTGACATCAAAGGCAAACGGGTGGCGACTCAACGAGACCTAGTGCGAGAAGAAACATTATTAGATGAGCTGGACAAAGCCTGCCCAGCCTTTTTAGATATGTCAGGCAATGAATTAGTGCTAGATGATTGGCAATCAGCATTAACGGTTTTAGAACAATTAGAGATGGCAGTATCACAGGCTAAATTTGAGTTGTTACTACGCTGGCCGAAAGGAAAAAAACTCAACATAAGCAAAAAATTAGAAAGCCAACACTTACAACTGGCCATGAGTAAAAAAAGCGAATGGTTTGATATCAGTGGTGACTTACAAGTCGATAACGAGCAAGTGATAGAACTGCGCAAGTTATTAGAATTAGTCAAAACTAGCAACGGTCGTTTTATCGAAATGGGCAGTGAGCAAATATTGGCACTATCTGAAGATTTGCGCCACAAGCTTGAGCAAATTAACCAAGTTACAGACGATGGTAAATTTCACCCTTTAGCCAGTCTGCAACTTGAAGAAGCCACAACGGGTATGCGCATGAAAACCATTCATGCTTGGGATCAGCAAACTAAAAAAATGCATCAAGCTAATGGCATCGACCCGCAAATTCCTTCTACCTTTCAAGCACAACTACGTGACTATCAAGTAGTGGGCTTTGATTGGGCATCGCGCTTAGCCCATTGGGGCGCTGGCGCTTGTTTAGCTGACGATATGGGCCTGGGTAAAACCTTACAAGCCCTAGCTGTTTTGTTGTCTCGTGCTGGTGGCGGGCCCAGTTTAGTAATTGCCCCCACCTCGGTTTGTTTTAACTGGCAACAAGAAGCCTTGAAGTTTGCCCCGACTCTTAATATTAAGTTATTTGCCGACTCAACGGGCACCTCGCAAAGGGAAGAGTTATTAAATGAATTAAACCCTTTTGACTGCGTGATCATCAGTTATGGCCTATTACAGCGAGAAAGTGATTTATTAAAAAATGTACAGTGGCACAGCATAGTGGCTGACGAAGCCCAAGCATTAAAAAATCCTTTGGCCAAACGGACTAAAGCTGCCTTTGCTTTAAAAGGCGACTTTAAAATGATCACCACAGGTACGCCCATTGAGAATGATTTAACTGAGCTGTGGAGTTTATTTCGTTTTATTAATCCTGGGTTATTGGGCAATTTAAAGCGCTTTGGTGAACGCTTCTCTCTGCCCATAGAAAACGCCAAAGAAGATAAATTGGCTGCCCAAAAAGCCAGTCAAAGTTTAAAAGCCTTGATCCAACCTTTTATTTTACGGCGCATGAAAAACCAAGTATTAACTGAGTTACCGCCACGTACAGAAATTAATATACAGGTTGAAATGACTCCTAAAGAGCGTGATTTTTACGAAGCATTACGACTCAACGCATTAGACAATATTAGCCAAAATGATCAACAAGGCCATGTTGGCGAACAGCGTATTAGAATGTTGGCTGAATTGATGAAACTACGCCAAGCCTGTTGTCATCCCAAATTAGTGATGGCAGAAAGTGAGATACCTAGCGCTAAGCTTGCTGCTTTGGAGGAGTTATTAGTCGAGCTGAAACTTAACAACCATAAAGCCCTTATCTTTAGTCAGTTTGTTGGCCATTTACAATTGATCAAGCAACATATTGAAAGTAAAGGATTTAGTTATCAATACTTAGATGGTTCAACGCCACAAAAAGAAAGACAAAAACGCGTCAATGCCTTTCAAAGTGGTGAAGGGGATATCTTTTTAATCAGTCTTAAAGCTGGTGGTTCTGGGCTAAATCTAACCGCCGCAGATTACGTGATACACATGGATCCTTGGTGGAACCCAGCAGTCGAAGAACAAGCGTCAGACCGTGCTCATCGCATGGGTCAAAAACGCCCAGTGACTATTTATAGGTTGATCACGCAAAATACAATTGAAGAAAAAATAGTCGCCCTACACCAGCATAAGCGAGATCTAGCAGACAAACTACTTTCAGGTAACGAGGCGGCCACTAAGCTATCTGTTGATGATATGCTGAATTTATTGAAAGAAACATTGTGAGCCTGACCTAAGGATAGTGCACTTAGTTAGTGCGGTTTCTACCTTTTTCCAAGAAATTTGTGCAGGGGCTTGTATATATTGATTATCAAAAAACTCGTCTAGGCCATTAGATACGAGGGTTATAAGTCTAGGTATTAAATTTGCTTATTCAAGCCAAATAAAAACAATTTGAGTCGAGTATGCATACCTTTATTGAGAATATCCCTAAAGCAGAGTTACATGTTCATCTAGAAGGAACACTTGAACCGGAACTTAGTTTTGTCTTAGCTAAAAAAAATGATGTCGCCCTAGAATATGACTCTACCGAGGCATTAGTCGCGGCTTATGATTTTCATGATTTACCCTCGTTTTTGAAAATTTACTATGCAGGCATGAATGTTCTGCGAGATGAATATGACTTTTATCAACTGACCTATGCATACTTAAGTAAGGCTCGCAGCCAGCAAGTGCTGTATGCAGAGTTATTTTTTGACCCTCAAGCACATACCAGTCGAGGGGTTAGCTTTGAAACTGTGATCACGGGTATTCATAAAGCCCAGCTTGATGCTGAGGAAAGCCTAGGGATTAAAAGCCAACTGATTTTATGTTTCTTGCGAGATATGAGTGCTGAATCGGCGATGCAACATTTAGATATGGCTGAACCTTATCTAGGATGGCTAGTGGGGGTGGGCCTTGATTCTGATGAAAGAAACAACCCACCAGTTAAATTTGCTGACGTTTTTGCTAAAGCTAAAAAAATGGGCTTAAAGTTGACTATGCATTGTGATGTGAATCAACAAAATACGTTAACCCATATAGAACAGTGTATTAGAACCATCGAAGTGGATCGAATCGATCACGGGATAAATTCTCTCGAAAGTGATAAACTTTGTGAACTTATTAAAGATAAAAAATTAGGGCTAACTGTATGCCCAGTTTCTAATCGTTTTGTAGTGCAATCACTGACATCAAATGAAATCCACTCTATGCTCGAAAAAGACATGTTAGTGACAATTAATTCTGACGACCCTGCTTATTTTAGAGCTTATCTCAATGAAAATTTATTTGAGTTACAAAAGGAAGGCGAGTTTGATCAGGCGCAAATGACGACCTTGGTCAGTAATGCTTTCAAGGTTGCTTGGTTAGACGAAAAAACTAAGGCTGACTATTTGTTACAAGTTGATAATTACGTTAGTCAGTATTAACGCATTGGTATTAATTATTTTTGAGGTCTATTTCTGTAGGCCTAAGAATTAGACTAATTCAAATGAAGTTGTTTAACCTGAGTTCTGGATAAGAAGTATAGTTCAAGCTAAATATTAACAATAGAATTCAATAGCTTAATCACATTCGCCCAAATAACCTCTCTTCAATGCTCACCCGATGACGAAATTTTTCGTGTATAGCAAGGCGGATTGTCGTACGTTATAACGTGTTAATAGGGGCTGTTAACTTTTTCAGTATAAATACCGCACAACTCGCTGCAAAAAAATACAGAAAAGGTCAACAACCCCAAGACAATCCAACGTCGCTAGAAACAAAAAGAGCGTTTTTTGTCTTTTAAGTTTTGTGATTTACTAGTCATAGATAGTGCTTCTTTATCCACTAAAGAACATTGTGCTCTATCTGAAAAGGATTGGCAGAATTTAACCACTATTCTTTCAGAACATCTTATACCAATCCACATGATAAGTGAGTGACTACTAATTTAGCTCGCATGGTGTAAAGAAGAATCATAAAAATGTCAGTATAAAGGAGCTCGATTAGCTCAGGATTAACTTGCTTTAAAAGTATTGTTAATCGTGTCACTGATTATTGTAGGAGGTGACTCGGAAATTGAATGACTTGTATGCAGAAATTAAGGTGTTGCTGATCGGTGAAAGGGTGATTTATTCAAAGTGTTTCACTCATATTGGTATATGAGTGAAACCTTATGATTTACTATAATGCGTTATTTAAAACGAATTAGATGCAAACAATATTTTCTGCTTGAGGGCCTTTTTGACCTTGAGTCACTACGAATTGTACGCGTTGACCTTCAGCTAAAGTTTTAAAGCCTTCGCTTACGATGGCACTGAAATGTGCAAAAACGTCAGGACCAGATTCTTGCTCGATGAAACCAAAACCTTTAGCTTCGTTAAACCATTTGACTGAACCAGTAGTTGTATTAGACATAATAGATATCCTAGAAATAATTAAATAATTTGTACCAAAAAAATTGGCGATTTAAGTATGAAAAAATTGAGATTGTACTGAGGATAACGCGAAGTATTACAAATAAACTATTATAACTAGAGTACTACAAATAACAAACATCGTGGGATTCACAAAAACAGGCCTTTTCTCAAACCTGCAGCAAATTTACGGGTAAGATGGGGGAAAGTCAAGTTATATTTATAATAAACCTTATATATTTAGCTACAGTATCAAGAGAGTGTTATTTTTCTCTTGGGCTTATTGAAGGGCGCGCTACGTCATTAATCCTAATTTCACTGAGTGCATATAATCAGTTGCTCGCTTTTGCTATTCACACCAGCTTCCCTAAAGTATCTCTTAACCTAAATATTGGATTAGCCGTAATTTATCCTTTTTTAATGATTCATATAAAGCATGAATTATATTCATGAATTAATGAAATAAAATCAATTTTATTCATTGAACCTACCGCGTATAACATCCTCAGCTCTTCACTTTTTACTAGGCTCTAGTTAATTCTTGATTAGGCATAAATAAAAAATAGTCAAATAAAAAGCGAAGTAAAAAGAATAAATTCAGGTTTTAGTACAGCAAATTGGATACCAGATGATCATGAAAAAAGATTTAACATTTACTATTAAGAGTATTTGTCTTGATGAAAATTACCAGCCTTCAGACAATACACGAATTACCACTAATTTTGCTAATTTGGCCAGAGGCGAAAGCCGTCAACAGAACTTGCGTAATGCCTTAAAGATGATCGACAACAGTTTTAATGCCTTAGCACATTGGGATAACCCCAAAGGGGAACGTTATTCGGTTGAGCTTGAAATTATCTCTGTCGAAATGGATATCCAAGGTAGTGGTGAGACTTTTCCGTCGATTGAAGTCTTGAAAACCAATATTGTTGATCATCAAACGCAAGAGTGCATTGAAGGCATAGTCGGCAATAACTTTTCTTCTTATCTGCGAGATTATGACTTTAGCGTATTGCTGGGGGAGTATAACAAGGGACAAAGCCAGTTTAGTGTACCCGCTAATTTTGGTGAATTGCATGGCAAGCTCTTTCAACATTTTGTCAGCTCACAGGCATATAAGCAGCATTTTAAAAAGCTACCAGTAATATGCTTGAGCGTGTCACATAACAAAACCTATTTTAGAACAGATAATCAACATCCTGTTTTGGGCGTTGAATATAAGCCGAATGAGTCATCGTTGACCGAGCAGTATTTCAAAAAAATGGGCTTACAAGTGCGTTATTTTATGCCGTTAAATAGTGTTGCGCCTTTGGCTTTTTATTTCTTTGGTGATCTGCTGAATGATTACACTAACCTTGAATTGATCAGCACCATTAGCACTATGGAAACCTTTCAAAAAATTTACCGGCCTGAAATTTATAATGCGAATGCGGTGGCTGGAAATTGCTATCAGCCCAATTTGCAGAATCAAGATCATTCACTCACTCAAATTGTTTATGACCGAGAAGAGCGTGGTAAATTGGCAATTAAGCAGGGTAAATTTGCTGAAGAGCATTTCATCAAACCCTATCAAAAAGTACTTGAGCAGTGGTCAGCCAATTACGCTATTTAATTATCCATTACTCGGATTAATCAGCAATCTTTAATGAATACACAGGTATAGCAGCATTTATTATGAACACATCGACTATAGAGAAACACAGGGTGAAGCCCCATATTTCGAAAAATATTCTATCTACATCAACGGCAGGCAGTTTACCTAAGCCTTCGTGGCTGGCACAACCCAAAGCGCTTTGGTCACCATGGAAATTGCAGGGACAGGAATTAATTGACGGTAAACACGATGCCTTACGTGTGTCATTGCAAGAACAACAACAAGCGGGCATTGATATTGTCAGTGACGGCGAGCAAACCCGGCAACATTTTGTGACGACATTTGTTGAGCACCTGAGCGGTGTTGATTTTGAAAAGCGTAAAACCGTTAAGATCCGTGATCGTTACGATGCCAATGTCCCAACAGTGGTTGGCCCAGTTTCTCGGCCTAAGTCGGTTTTTGTGGCAGATGCTAAGCTTTTACGGCAGCAAACCAAGCAGCCGATTAAATGGGCACTACCAGGCCCTATGACAATGATAGATACCCTTTATGATGACCATTATCATAGTCGCGAAAAACTTGCGTGGGAATTTGCTAAAATCCTGAATCAAGAAGCCAAAGAATTAGAGGCAGTAGGGGTTGATATTATCCAATTTGATGAGCCTGCCTTTAATGTGTTTTTTGATGAGGTGAATGATTGGGGGATTGCTTGTTTAGAGCGAGCTATTCAAGGACTTAAGTGTGAAACAGCAGTACATATTTGTTATGGTTATGGCATTAAAGCCAATACCGATTGGAAAAAAACACTGGGATCTGAATGGCGACAATACGAGCAAGCTTTTCCAAAACTGCAAAAATCTAATATCGATATTATTTCCCTAGAATGTCATAACTCTCACGTGCCAATCGAATTACTTGAACTGATCCGCGGTAAAAAAGTAATGGTAGGTGCCATTGATGTGGCAACCGATACTATTGAAACACCAGAGGAAGTCGCCAATACCCTACGAGAAGCTCTTAAGTATGTTGATGCAGATAAGCTCTACCCATGCACTAACTGTGGCATGGCTCCGTTATCTCGTGATGTAGCAAGGAGAAAGTTACAGGCTTTAAGTGCAGGCGCAGCAATAATCCGAAAAGAATTAACTAGTTAGCTGTATATTGATGAAAACGAATAAAAAGCCCGAATATTGCTATTCGGGCTTTTCGATTTTTACGTGGGTAAAAAAGCGTTATGTTTTACGCAGAATAAAACGTTTAGTAAAAGTGTTATGAGCGTAGCGTATTGTTGTATGTACGTGAGCGAAATAACAACGCAGTAATCGACGTTTTAGACCAGTTACATCATTCCGACATGTGCAGTGTAAGTACTTGTTTTTATAAAGTTATTTGTATGGGGTAAAGTAATGACAATCCACTTTGTACCACTAACCACCAAGAGTTCTATTTAACTCATTGAATTTTAATGAGTTAATGTGATAACGATTGTATTTGGAAACAAGATCAAAACTCCAAAGTATTCTGTTCATTAAATTCATATCCTAACGCTTTGTAACCTTTTCCTTGTTTCTTCCACATACGTTGTAGCGTCGAGAAATCATCAATGAAATCGTAAACTTGAATAACAGTTTTACTGCTCTATTCTCGCTGAATTCGTCCAGCATATTGCGCTAAAAATCCTTTCCAAGCTATTGGCAGCGTTATAAATAAAGTGTCTAAATGGGGTAAATCAAAACTTTCGCCAACATATTTCCCTGTAGCTAAGATAACAACAGGCTCATCATTGTTTGGTTTACTGGATAGGAGGGGGGATTCGTTCTTGTCTTTATTTTGTCGAAATTACGTCTGTAGTTCAAAACCTTTATTTCGCACCAAAGCAAATGATAATGATTCGCACTTGCAATTAAGGAGCTCCTCATTGTACACTGTTTCAATTGCGAATAATTATCATTTACAGGTAGTGTATATTAAGTGAAAACACATTATTATTTAGCCATTGTTACCGTGCTGAATTTAGGACTTTTCAGTAACTTGGTTAATGCCAACAATACGAAAACAGAGGTTGACAGCAGAGAGTTCTCACATAGTGAAACAATTGTTGTTACAGGTACCCGAACCCCTAAACTTTTATCTAACTCGCCTATTTCAGTTGATGTTATCGACGGTGCCGTAGTTGGATTATTATCCCAAGGTACTGTCGCACAAGCGTTAAACTTTGTGCCCGGAGTAGTAGTTGTACGCAATGAAAAAGATGGTTATAGCGTGCAAATGCAAGGGTTTGATGGTGATAACGTATTAGTATTGTTAAATGGCCAACCACTAGTTGCACCTACTGGTGCTGCAGTTGATTTGGATCAGATCAGCGCTCAAGATATTCAACAAATTGAAGTTATACGTGGTGCCGCGTCAGTCATGTACGGGAGTTCCGCAATGGGCGGGGTGATTAATATCATCACCCGCAAATTTAACGAAAACCGTTTAAAAATTGGTGTTGAAATAGGCCGTTTTACTAACAACACTGTTGACGATGAATCATTAAGCCATTTAGTGACCATCAACGGTAATGTGATGACTGGCGATTGGAATAATCATCTTAACCTGTCGCTAAAACATTCACCAAGTTTTGATTACGATAACGATCATACCAGCACACCTGCAGGCAAATTAGATAAAATATTTTTAAATCTTGGTACTAATGGAGCCTTTAATAACCTAACGATTAATGCAGAAACGCAGTATTTCAAAGAAGAAAAACAAAAAGCGGTTGGAATTATTCCCGGTCAAAATATAAATAACTATTACATCTCTGATGTTGAACGCTACCAAGTTGACTTAGGCATAGGTAAAGCCGTTTTTAACAAGCATAAGCATGAAATTGCCGATACCAGCTGGAAACTAAATACTCGTTTAGTCGAACATGAAGAAACAAGTGGGTCATCGACATTACGCAAAGCCGATATTGGTTTATATGAAGTTAATGGTCAATATGTATGGTCCGCTCCTAAAGTAACAGATGATGCCGGCTTAGAATTAGTGGCGGGTGGGCTTATACACTTCGACACGCTTGCGCAAATTAACTTAAAATCTGATGTCGCTGAAATTGATAATAAATCACGTCGCAGCGTTGAGGCATTCAGTCAATTAAATTGGATCTACGACGACGAACAATACTTATTTGGCATTCGCGTTCAAGACGATTCAGATTTTGGCGGCCATGGTGCATTACGTTTAAGCGCAATGTACGATTTACTCAACGAAAAAACAGACAGCCTAAAATGGAGATTAGGTGTCGGTCAAGGTTATCGAGTACCTACCTTAAAAGAACGTTTTTACCAATTTGATCACAGTGCACTAGGTTACAAAGTTTATGGTAACGAAGACTTAAAACCTGAAGAGTCATTGTCATTCAATTCAACCCTTACTTATCAATCAACCATTGATTCTAATTGGCTGGGTAATTTTGAGTTGAGAAGCGAGTTGAACGTTCATTATACCAAAGCTGACAACTTAATTGACTTATTTACCGACCTAGAAAAATCAATAGACGAAGACTTAGATATTTCTGTTTATGGGAATATCAAAGAAGCGACCCTGCAAGGGTTTGAACTCAGCTTTGAGACACAATTTGATTACTGGTTCAGTCAAATAAACTACAGCTATTTAGATGCACGTGATGGTAACGACAAACGATTAGAAACTCGCCCATATCACCAAATAAAAACTAACCTAGGTTATAGCGATATTAATGCAGGTATCGATGCCGTTCTTTACGCTGTTTACCAAATAGACGAAGCATTTGATAACGAGCAATTTACCAATGGTGAAGAAAACAACAGCTGGTTAACCATAGATTTTAAATCTTCCTGGCAATACACAGAGCAATTAACTTTACGCTTTTCCATTGAAAACATTTTTGATCAACATGCGAACTTATCAGCACAGCAAGCACTAAAGTTTGACGCCCGACCTATTTCTAGCCGCTTTATTTCAATAGGCGCAAGTTACCAGTTTTAAACCTTAAACCTTAACCCTTATCAATATGTCGCATTACTTAGCGGCTAAAAAATATTAAATTCTTGGAGAAAATAATGAACAATAAATTTGCGATCGCTGTGTTATCTGGCTCAATGTTACTCACCGCGTGTGGTGGAAGCTCTTCAGATGATACAAATGTTATCCCTGAAGAACCAAGTAATGTGTACGGCCCTTTAGCTACAGGCAGTGTTGCTGAGCCAAACTATGCTTATTTTGATTTAGAGACCATGACTGTAGTGAGTTTAACTGAAGAGCAAGCCGCTACAGATACTAGCTGGGATATAGCTTTCAAACGCACCGGTGTTTATTTAAATAACGCAAATAACGACAGTCCTGTTACAGCCTATTTTACCGGAAATAATACCGACTTTTGGGACGGTGAAACGCCCGTTGCAGATAAATTTTTAAATGCCACTCCTGAAACAGAACTAGCGGCATTTGACAGTGTGAGCATAACCGATGTACCTGCGGATACTAGCATGTTTATCGCCGATGAAATGTTTAACATTATTAGTGATTTTTACAACTATGATCCCGTTACTCATCAAGTAAGCGCCGCAGATGATAAATACTTTATTGTTAACTCAGACGACCAGTTAACTAAATACCGAGTGTCAGCATTAACACAAGTTGGTTTCGCTATGAGCGACATTACTTTGCAAATAGCCAATCAAGATGACGCTGATTTGTTCGGTGCCGAAAGTCCATTACTGGTTGATTTAGTAACAGAATGTGGTTTAGGTGACATGGTATATGTTGATTTTGGCACCGCAACCGTTGTGACAGAAAACGATAATTGGGATCTTTCATTTATATGTAATGAAGCTAATACCGGCTCAGATTTTGAAATGGATATTGCTGATGATGCAACAGCACTGCAAGATTTCACTAACGAAATTACAGGTATTTCAGCGGAAGCATTACCCTACCATAGCTTTAAAGCAAACACTTATACAGAAAAGGCTTTCGATGCAACGCCTTGGTACGCCTATAACATCGAAGGCGGCATTCCTCATGGGATATATTCACAATACGGTATCTATTTAATTAAAACAGATAGCGCTACATATAAATTGCAAATGCTCAGTTATTACGACGAAGAAAGCACTTCAGGCAGCATTTCCTTCCGTACAGAAGCTTTAGTAGCTCAATAATTTAATTTTAAATTCGCTTACAGGGAGGTAAGCGTTTCTTAATCAATATTTTAAGTAGGCACACAGTGATCCAGCAACTCGAATTTTTAATGTATCAATTGTCTGATTTTTTTATGGCTCCGGTACTTATTTTAATCGCCGCATTATTCATTTACGCATTATTTGCTACCGGTCAGTATGTAATGCAAATCGTCCAGCGTAAAAATAACAAATCGCATTTTTATCAGTTATTAAATAGCGAGCTTGTGGATAATCAGTCATTAAACTTAGCTGGTTATCCATTAGCTGAATTAGCCAACCACCATCCTAAAGTCAGCAAAGACCAACTAGATGTTGCCGCTTTAGGTGAACTAGAAGGGGTGCGTAACGTCAGCCGTTTAGCACCCATGTTAGGTTTAATCGCCACAATGGTGCCAATGGGACCTGCACTTAAAGGCTTAGCCGACGGCAACATTCAAGGTATCAGTGAAAACCTAATTGTTGCTTTCTCTGCAGTAATTTTTGGCTTGGTTATCGCCTCAATTACATTTTGGATCGCTTCAGTGAAAAAGCGTTGGTTAGCTGAGGAGTTGGTAGCGTTAACGCCTTTACTTGAAGAGTCTAAGCAAGCACAAATCAAAGCTCAATTTGAATATGCAAAAGGTCAACAGAATGAAGCTGCTTGATGAAGATGAAGGCATCAACCCTGCGCTTTCAGTGGTGAATTTGGTTGACGTATTCTTGGTGCTAGTTGCTGCCTTGCTTATTACCATCGCACAAAATCCCCTTAACCCTTTTATGACTGAAGATGTGACTGTTATCAAAAACGAAGGCAAAGAGAATATGGAAATTATCGTGAAAAAAGGCAATAAAATTGAAAGCTTTAAAAGCCAAGGCCAAACCGGTAGCGGTTCAGGTAAAAAAGCAGGAACAGCTTATGAGATGACAGACGGTTCAATCATCTACGTAGCAGAATAAAAAGATTTAACAACTTGGTTTTACGCACAGTTACTGTTGCTCTAACAAAATATCATCTTAAATGTATAGGTTATAAAACTCAAAATGAAACTATTTTTAACTGTCATTGCCTTGCTAAGCACTTGTTTACCTTACGCTATAATGGCTGAAACACAAAAAAACACCCAAGATAATAAAATCCTATTTATTAGTGCTGCGCACTCGAATAAAGCCAAAGTTAAGCTTTTAAAAACAGTCGCGGCAGAAAGCACCACACAACAAAATAATGTACATTTTACTGTTGAGCAAAAATCAGCCAAAGACATAAAAGATATGGTGATAGCAGAAAAGCTATTTTCTGAATATGATTTAGTGGTGCTTGACGCAGTGTCGAGCCGATTTGCCAAACAAACATTTGAAGGATACATACCTTCAATTAGTAAAGTGTCTGCTGAGCTCTCGACTAAGTTCATAGCGCTTAATTGGCTAGAAAACCAAGCCGCGCAACAAGGTTTGTCACAACCACAGCAACAAGCATTGCAAAGTTATTGGAAAAATGCCGGCCGTAAAAATTTAACGAACATGTTAAATTTTATTGCTTTTGATATATTAAAGCGTGAAAACCCCAAGAAAATAGCCGTAGTCAAGCCACTTATTTTTCCAACTCAAGGAATATATCATCCTAAACAGCCCGACTTAATGAGTCCTTCATTAACTAGTTATCATAAATGGTCGGCACCATCTGCTGGGCAAACTAAAATAGCCTTATTAATGCAACGCGCCTCAATTGAAACCGAGCAAACTACCGTTATTGATGAAACCATCAATCGATTAGAAGCCAAAGGCGCTTATGTTGTGCCCTTCTTTTTTGAACTAAGTCCGCGCAGTGGCGATTATTCACACCTATTACAATTAGAACGTGGCGATGGTAGCAAGCAAACCGAAGTCGACTTAATCATTAACTTTCGTAATATTCACTGGGCAAGTAAACGCAAAGCCGAGTTTGAAGCTTTTGGTGTGCCAGTGGTGCAGGCTTTAACGTATTACGATGGCGACCAAAAAGCCTGGGAAGCAAGCTCCGAAGGTATTTCATCAGGCATGATGTCTTTTATGTTAGTACTACCTGAGTCGGCTGGTGCCATCGACCCAACTATTGTTGCCGCGATGAATCACCGTGAACAAAAAGTTGAGGTGATTGATTATCAACTAGATTTTCTTATCGAACGCTCTCTCAACTATGCCAAATTAGCCAACATGAATAACGCCGATAAAAAACTCACCACTATGTTTTGGGGGGACCGAGACATGGGCGCATCTTTTTTAAACGTACCTGAAAGTTTACAGGCCATCAGCCACCGCTTAAACGACGAAGGGTATGCCATTGACAAAGTTGATGCTCAGTACTTTATTGACCGTGTCGACCGTATTCTTAATCCTTTTTATCGCGATTTTGAATTAGAAGCCTTATTAAAGGATGACTTAGCCGAGTTGCTACCTGTTGCCGATTATAAAAATTGGTTAGCGTCTGCGCCACAAGCAACCGTTGCTAGCATCAATGAAAAATGGGGACAGCCAGAAGATAACTTTATGGTGACTATTCGCGATGGTAAGCACTATTTTATTATTCCGCGTATTAGAAATGGCAATATGTTGGTATTACGCCAGCCGCCGCGCGGCGACAGTGCCGATAAAGAGCAAGGTTTATATCACGACACTAAAGTTCCAATGAATCATTATTATTTAGCCGCTTATTTTTATGCGCGTGAATATTGGCAGAGTGATGCATTTATTCATTTAGGAACGCACGGTACACATGAATATTTACCGGGTAAAGATCGTGGCTTATCTCGGTACGATGGTGCAAATTTGTCAACAGGCACACTGCCTATTATGTATCCATATATAGTTGATGATGTTGGCGAAGCCATGCAGGCGAAACGTCGAGGTAACGCCATTACTGTCGGTCATATGACACCACCGTTTGCGGCAGCAGGTTTACAAGGAGTAACGGCTGATATGCATACCTTGGTCGATCAGTATCGTCACATTGATACTGGTGGCGTAAAAGAAAAAACTAAGCAGCAAATCATCGACTTTTGTATTAAAGAAAACTTATGTAAAGACTTAAATTACGACTTAGCGACAATCAATCAAGACTTTGATCGCTTTTTACAAGACTTACACAGCTACTTGGAAGAGTTAGCCGCTTCAAATCAACCCCTTGGTTTGCATAGTTTTGGTGAATTGCCTGAGCAACGCTTAGTTATTTCAACTTTAGGCCAAATGTTAGGCACAGATTTTTTAAGTATTGCCTCTGATTTTGAAAAGGAACACTACGAATTAGAAGATCACCACCATCATGATGAACACGGTGATGAAGAAAAAAATCATGATGAAAAAGAAGGAGAACAACTTAAATCGCACGATGATATTTCTGACGGTTTAATGCACTTTATCAATGAAGACTTAGAAAATACCGCAGGCTATAAAACCTTACATGACTTTGTAGTGAATGCTGGAAAA
The DNA here is from genome assembly GCF_009796765.1 of Paraglaciecola sp. L3A3. NCBI lineage: Bacteria > Pseudomonadati > Pseudomonadota > Gammaproteobacteria > Alteromonadales > Alteromonadaceae > Paraglaciecola > Paraglaciecola sp. L3A3. Next base: position 4,512,397 of record NZ_CP047023.1, on the reverse strand, counting down.
GCGGATATGGACGAGCTAAGTGATGAAATAAAGCCTTACATTGAAAAAGCGCAAGCTTACTATAACAACCTCATAGGCATTAAAGAGTTAGACAATTTAGTGGCTGGTTTAAACTCCCAATTTATCGCGCCGAAAAACGGTGGTGATCCTGTGCGTAATCCTGAATCCTTACCCACAGGTTATAATCTAATTGGTTTTGATCCATCACGTTTACCAACAAAAGCTGCGTTTGAACAAGGTAGTGAATTAGTCGAAGAAATCATCGCCAACTACTACAAAAAACATGGGCAGTATCCCGACAAGCTGGCGTTCTCATTATGGTCAGTTGAAGCTATGCGACATTATGGCGTGTTAGAAAGTCAGGCGCTTTATGCTATGGGGCTTCGTCCGAAATGGAGTCCTGATGGACGGGTAGTAGGCACTGAAATTATTCCTTACAGCGAGCTGAAACGTCCACGTGTTGATGTTGTCTTATCGGCAACAGGTCTTTATCGAGATGCATTTCCAAATGTCATGGAATTACTCGCTAAGGCGATTCAAGAATTGTCTCAACTTAAAGAAGACAGTAACTCTATTTGGGCTAATCATATCAAAGAAAACAGCCAAAAAGTGAGAGCGGAATTAGTGGCTGAAGGCCTAGATGAAGAAGAAGCAGAATACTTATCAAGTGTGCGTATTTTCTCAAACACCTTTGGTGACTATGGCTCTGGTGTTGACGAACCTATTATGAACAGCAACACATGGGAAACCGATAAAAAGATTGCCAATAACTATTTGGCTAACATGGGGCATTATTTTGGTGCAGATAAATCCCGCTGGGGTCAAAAAATCGATAACCTTTACGCCAAGCAGTTATCGGGTACTGATGTTGCGGTATTTGCTCGCTCTTCTAATCTTTACGGCATGATCACCTCTGACGACCCATTTGAGTATTTCGGTTCTTTGGCGTTAGCTGTGCGTAATATCGATGGTAAGAGTCCCGAAATGATGATCAGTAATTTACGTAATGTCAAAAAAGCTAAAATGGAAATGGCGGCAGAGATGCTTGCAAAAGAATTACGTACCCGTAACTTCCATAAACGTTGGATAACTGAGATGCAAAAAGAAGGTTACAGTGGCGCAGTCACCATGGCTGGTAACCTCAATAACTTTTGGGGCTGGCAAGTCGTTGATCCAAATGTTGTGCGTAATGACCAATGGGATGAATTTGTTGATATCTACATTAACGATGAACTAGAGATTGGTTTAGACGACTGGTTTAAAGAAGTAAACCCAGGCGCATTAGCGCAAATGATGGAACGTATGTTAGAAGCCGAGCGTAAAGATTATTGGGACACTGATGAGCAACGTTTAAAATCTATAGTTGAAAAGTACATTGAAATGGTTGAGAAATATGACTTAATTGTGATGAATGATGCAGTACGAGAACATGCTAATGAATTAGCCAAAGGTTTTGGATTACAACCCATGCAACAAGCTAAAACCATGGAAGATATGGCAGCTCAAAAAATTCTGCAAAAAGCAGCTTCTAAACAAAGTGCTGAACAACCAGTTGAAGGCCAAAAACTTGAAAAGCAACAAAAGCAAGAACAACAACAAGGCAAGGAAGATTATTTTATCTGGAAAGCACTCGCAGCAATGCTCATTATTATGTTAATTGGCATGGTATATCAAAGCAGAGCCCGCCAGCGTAACGCCAAAAAATTAGCGGAAGTTGTGCAATTATCAAAATAAAAATTGGATTATTGTTACTTCAACAAACCGCCCTAATGGGGGCTGATCTAACGATACAGATAAATCAGCTTTTGAAGTAAGTGCAATCTAAAAAAAGCCCGAATATTGCTATTCGGGCTTTTCTTTAATAAGGGATTAGACTTATTTAGGCGCAGGATAAATTGTTTAGTTCAAGGCGCTTTATGAGGACGTTTAGTGTTTCTTAAACGAGTTATAAAGCAACGATGAAGTAGGCAATTTAAACTAGCATAAATTACATCATGCTGCCCATCCGATAGATATCTACTTGTTTTTATTGGGTTAGTTATATGGGTATTAGTAGTGATACCCCATTTTATACCCCTAGAAATCAGCGTACAACCTAACCTATTGAATTAAATGAAATTATGTTTTTTTGCATACACTGAAGAGTAATGTTCAATATAAAATCAAAGATCTAAGTTTTTCTGTTCATTAAATTTATATCCTAGTGCTTTATAACCTTTTTCTCGTTTCTTCCACATACGGTGTAATGTCGGAAAATCATCAATAAAGTCGTAAACTTGAATTACAGTTTTACTACTCCATTCTCGCTGAATTCGTCCAGCGTATTGCGCTAAAATGCCTTTCCAAGCTATTGGTAATGTTATAAATAAAGTATCTAAATGTGGTAAATCAAAACCTTCACCAACGTATTTTCCTGTAGCTAAGATAACAACAGCTTCATCATTACTTGGTTTACTGGATAAGAAAGTTATTCGTTCTTGCCTTTGCTTTGTTGAAATACCGCCATGCAGTTCAACAACCTTTATTCCCTTATCAGCCATCAATTTAGCAAGTAATTCAATATGCTCTTTTCTTTCGGTAAGCACCATCACTGATCTGTCATTATTTACGGACTGCTTGATGCTGTTAACAATCATTTCATTTCTAGCTTGATCACAAACTAAGTGTTTATACACTTGAGATATATGTGGTTTAGTATCAGGGATTAACCATTCTAAAGGAAAACTAGTATCAGTCTTAACCACCTTCACATGTTGTTCAAAGCTACTGATGGAGCTTGCTGCCTTATATACAACCGCGCCTATTTGGAAGTGCATTAATTTTTCTAAACCATCTTGGCGTTTAGGTGTTGCCGTAAATCCGTGAATATATTTAGCATGCACTGACTTTATCAAACACTCATAGTTTGATGCAGGCAAGTGGTGGCATTCATCTATTAATATTTGCCCATATTTTTCAATTACAGGTTTAATGTCTATTCCATTACGGCTAACTAGGCTTTGATAAGTAGCAACATCAATTTCATAGGTTAATTTATCCTTCCCTCCCAACAATGAACCTACTTCCACATTAGTTAAGAAGACCTTTATCCGTTCAAGCCATTGTTCCGCCAACTGTCGGTTATGAACCAATATTAAAGTATTTACCTTTCTTTTAGCGACAAGAGCCAATCCTGTAACGGTTTTACCGAAGCCCGTTGACGCAACAAAAATACCATTGGTTTGTGAAAATAAAGCATCAACAGCTTTCTTCTGCTGACTTTTCAATTTGCCAGTAAACTTAACCTTTTCGAGTTGATTACCTGCAAAACGTTTATCACTGTATTCAATCTCTATTGTTTGGCCTGATATGATGCGAGTAACTTCGGCTAAGCAACCTCGTGGCAGAATTAAATAACCATTTTCTATATGTGCGGAACAAATATATCGACTTGTACCAATCGTTGATAACCGTAAGGCTTGTCGTTTGTAGAACTCTGGATTAGAAAATACTGCGCAATGCTTTAACGTAGAAGTCAGCTTTCCGGGTAAATTAGCGATTGGAACATATAACTGATCCGCTAGCGTTAATGTAAGACTCTTTGGGCAATCGTTGATCTTAATAATGTCATTACCGTTAAGCTTATTCCATGGTTCATTCTTTTCAATATCCTCAGACGCTATTTCAATATAAGAATTTAGTTGATTCAGCGTTGATTGAAGCTGGGGTTTAGTCACTTTTTGAGTAGCTGCCAATATTGACCACTGATCATTATAAGGTACGCCTTCATCGTTAATGAAAACACTATTGTTATATTTTCTTGGCTCTAGCTGTAGTGGTAAAGCAATCAGGTTGCCAAAGCCCCCCTCTGGCATAATATCTTGATTAGGAAATAATCTATCGAAGCAATCAAATGATAGTAACGGATAGCGTTCCATCGTTTTACGAAGTAAACCATTGCCTAATCGACGAGCATCACTAGCGGCTACAGCTTCCGAGAAAAAGATCCATATATGGCCACCGTTACCACTTCTTGAACGTTCTAATAGATAGGGAATATTTAATGATTCGCAAGTCGTTGCAAATGCAGATGTAGCCTCAAACCAGTCCTCTTTATCAAAATCTGCAGCAAGTAAACACGTTGAGTTGTCACTTAATAGAGGGTAGATACCTATGGTTTGAATGCCTTTTAAATGTCCGTAGACAGCTTGATGGTCGGGTACTTTAAAGCTCTGATTTTTACATTCAGTACAACTTATTTTTGGTTTGTTGCAAATTTTTGGCTGCCACTCATTCCAACAAGCGGGAGAATAACCACTTCTACCATTTTTTGATTCCCACCTAAATGGATAAACATCGTTCCGGCCTTTAAAATATGAAAGAAAAAGGTCAATTTTAGATTCAGGAGAGGCGTGTAGATTAAAGTTTTGAGCTAGTTCAGCTTCATGTTGCGTTATTAACGCTTGGCGATCATTAAGCAAAACAAGCCGCTCTTCATTTAATAATTGAAGACGGGTATCTATTTTGGCAAGCTTGTTAATATGGCTTTCAGGCATGATTATATTCTCACCAAAGTCCGCTCTATTTTTTAATCATTAAAAATGTTTTGAGGGATCCATACGTTGATGAAGAATACGAGCAACATCAATACCCTCATCACTAACTTGGTAGAACACAATGTGTTTTTCTACAGGAAAGCTTCTAGCACCATTATATACATCACTTCTTTCCTTACCGAAGTCAGGGTATTGAGCTAGTTTCAATAAGGCTGAGTCTATGGTTTGAGCATACACCTTTGCTTGTGCGCTTCCCCAAGATTCAATTGTTGTTGAAATTATTTTGAATAAATCCTCTTCGGCTAAAGGAGATAACCTATAGTTCGACATTGGCACGCTTACTTGTAGACTTACTATCTACTGCAAGGGAGGCTTGTTCAAATATATCCATTACGCTGTGCTTTGATAATTCGCCAGCAGCTAGTTGTTCAAAACCTTTCGCTACTTCTTCTCGTAATATCTCAAGTTGCTTGTTTTTAGCAACATCTTTTTCAAATAACATTCTTAATCCATCACGGATTACTTCACTTGCTGAGGTATATAAGCCAGCAGATACCTTTTCAGTAATTCTTCGCTCGAATTCTTTACCTAAAGAAATATTCATAATTAACACTCCAATCATCTATTCATCATATTATGCGCACGGTATGCGCATAATTCAAGTTTGATTGAAAGGTTACAATCAAAGCGAACATTGGCTCATTTATATCAAAACCAGTAAAAAATTAAATTTAGCGTGGAAATCAAACAAATTAATACCCCAACTTATCCCCCTGAAATTGCAGTTATATTTAACCGAATGCAATAACATGCAGCGCCTAAAACCGAAAAAACCCACAAACCAAAAGGTTTGTGGGTTTTTATGCAATGCTATGAAGCGTTACAAGATGTTATGCAATCGCTTGCAATTACATCATGCCGCCCATTCCGCCCATACCACCCATGCCGCCCATATCAGGCATGCCGCCTGCAGGCGCTGCATCATCTGCCGGAGCATCAGCGATCATAGCTTCAGTGGTGATCATCAAGCTTGCGATTGATGCAGCAAACTGAAGTGCTGAACGGGTTACTTTAGTTGGGTCAAGAATACCCATTTCGATCATATCGCCGTAAGTATCGTTACCAGCGTTGTAACCGAAGTTATCAGCGCCGTTCTTCACTGCGTTAGTCACGACAGATGCTTCTGCACCAGCGTTAGCTGCGATTTGACGCATTGGAGATTCCATTGCACGTAATAATAATTTAATACCGTGTGTTTGGTCTTCGTTGTCGCCTTTAAGGTCAGCAATTTTAGAGGCTGCACGTACTAGAGCCACACCACCACCGGCTACTACGCCTTCTTCAACCGCTGCGCGAGTTGCATGAAGTGCATCTTCAACACGGTCTTTTTTCTCTTTCATTTCAACTTCTGTGGCTGCGCCAACTTTGATTACTGCAACACCGCCAGCTAATTTAGCTAGACGTTCTTGAAGCTTCTCTTTGTCGTAGTCAGAACTTGATTCTTCGATTTGTGCACGAATTTGCGCAACACGGCCTTGAATAGCTTGTTCGTCACCAGCACCGTCAACAACAGTAGTGTTATCTTTGTTGATAACAACACGTTTAGCTGTACCTAGGTCTTCTAGTGTTACTTTTTCAAGTTCTAGACCGATTTCTTCAGAAATCACAGTACCGCCAGTTAGTGTAGCAAGATCTTGTAACATGGCTTTACGACGGTCACCAAAACCAGGTGCTTTAACCGCAGCAACTTTAACGATACCACGCATGTTGTTTACAACTAGCGTCGCTAGTGCTTCACCTTCAACGTCTTCAGCAATAATTAACAAAGGCTTAGAGGCTTTTGCTACTGCTTCAAGTGTAGAAAGTAGTTCACGGATGTTAGATATTTTCTTATCTACTAAAAGAATGTAAGGGTTGTCTAATTCAACGCTGCCATTTTCTTGGTTGTTCATGAAATAAGGAGAAAGGTAACCGCGGTCGAACTGCATACCTTCAACTACTTCTAATTCGTTTTGTAGAGATTGACCTTCTTCTACGGTAATAACCCCTTCTTTGCCTACTTTGTCCATAGCTTCAGCGATAAGGTCGCCTACTTCTGAATCAGAGTTTGCAGAGATAGTACCTACTTGGGCGATAGCTTTGCTGTCAGCACAAGGAACAGATAGAAGTTTAAGCTGTTCAACGGCAGCGATAACTGCTTTGTCGATACCACGCTTAAGATCCATTGGGTTCATACCCGCAGCAACTGATTTTAAACCTTCAGTTACGATAGATTGTGCTAATACTGTTGCAGTTGTGGTTCCGTCACCAGCTTCGTCATTAGCTTTAGACGCAACTTCTTTAACCATCTGTGCGCCCATGTTTTCGAATTTATCTGCCAATTCGATTTCTTTGGCTACCGATACACCATCTTTAGTGATGGTAGGTGCGCCAAATGATTTGTCTAAAACAACGTGACGGCCTTTAGGACCAAGGGTGACTTTAACTGCGTTAGCTAGGATGTTTACACCGGCTAACATTTTTACGCGAGCGTCATCAGAAAAACGTACTTCTTTAGCTGCCATGATAATTATTCCTCTAAAATTTGGTTAATGGGTTGGGTTATTCAACAACTGCTAAAATGTCATTTTCGCTAAGAATTAATACTTCTTCGCCATCTAGCTTTTCAGTTTTAACCCCGTAACCATCGTTAAAGATTACGATGTCGCCGATTTTTACGTCGACAGCTTTAACGTCACCGTTGTCTAAAACACGGCCATTGCCAACAGCGATAACTTTACCGCGAGTTGATTTTTCTGCTGCTGAGCCAGTTAATACTATGCCTCCCGCAGATTTACTTTCTTGTTCTTGACGTTTAACGATAACGCGATCGTTTAAAGGACGAATTGCCATTTTCAAATCTCCGAAAATTCCAATGTTAATATTGTGATGGCTCGATAATTCGAACCGATAGTTGAGCGACCAAATCTTCAGCCACCCAAAATTCTGATTAATAGAACTTTGTTCTGCGTCCAGAGATGGGGTTGCTGGAATTGATCTCAAGGTTTTTTTAATAAAATTGTGAAAAAAAGATCTTTTAGATACATAAATACGTAACTACTTTCTTATAAATTCTTGATATGTTTATTCCAAACAATTAAGGAAAGAATACTTTGCTAAAAATTAATGCCCTATTTATCTCCGTATTATTTAGTTTTGGAGTGTGTGCTCAAGCAGATATCAAAATGGAAGATGATCTCCGTCCAGTATGGGAAGTAGGGGCTTTTGCGGCAGTTTTTAATACTCCTGAATACCCAGGTTCGAATCAAAATAAAAATAACTTTATCGCTTCTCCGTATGTGGTGTATCGCGGTAAAGTTGTAAGGGTGGGGGATGGTTCTATTGTTAGAGCGGTAGCGGTTGATAAAAGTTGGTATGAACTAGATATTTCTATGGCCGCATCGTTTGGAGCGAATTCCGATGACAATACATTACGGGCAGGTATGCCTGATTTGGATTTTATTTTCGAAGTCGGACCCCAACTAAAAATGCGTATTGCCGATTTTAAGTTTGCTCAACATGGTCGCTCCGAATTATTTTTAAATTTGCAGGCCCGTGCCGCTTTTTCTACTGATTTTTCTGGCATTGATCATAGAGGATATGTTTTTCAACCCCAATTAGCTTATGTGCAGAGGGGGTGGTTAAGTGAAAAAACCGCCTTATCAATTAATCTTTCCCCTTCATGGGCAACTGAGGACTTGCATGACTATTTCTATCAAGTCGACAGTAATGATGTCACTACAGAGCGCCAAGCATTTGATGCAAAAGGTGGTTATATGGGGACTAACTTAGGAGTCAGTATTTCTTTTAATGCCACTGATGATGTGCGGGTGTTTGTTGGCGCAGGGATGTCTTTACTTTCAGGGTCAGCAAATAGTGAAAGCCCATTGTTTGCTGAAACAAGTACTTATTCGATTGGTGTGGGTATGGTTTGGCGGTTTATTCAAAGCGATGAGCTTATTTCGGGAAGATGAGATTCAGTACAATATGTAAATGTTTGTGTATTACTGATGCAATATAAAAATTGGCCCTCATATATAAATTTAATCACAGATTTTTTGTCATAATATTTGTCGACACTAAATAAAGTTGGAACTAAGCTTTATTTAGTTGGTCAATCTTTTATTAACTTTACATTTTCTTTGAGATAATAAACTTATGCAGTACATAAGAGACATTAGTAACATATCTAAGGCGCTATTTAGCGTGTTGATGATATGTGTTTTGTTTCTTTTCTCATCGCAAAGTTTTGCAAAAAATGACTCCCACTCTAGTCTTGTAGCCACCAATGTAAATGTAGAGTTGAATAGTGTAGAGTTGAACTTGGATGACAATGATTCATCTGATCCAGCAATACTTTACAAAAACAATATTTGCGCTGCTGTTATTGGTCAAAGGTCGGCTTTTCTTTGTTTTGATTACATTCCAGCTGCTAATAACTACTCCATAAATGTTCGTGCTCCGCCTCTAAACTAAATTATTCCTATTTAAAATTTTTTATATTCAGTTTAATTTTAGTTTAAAGAGGTTCACATTATGTCGACTTATAAAAATTTACCCATTTGCGATCTACAAGGTTATGAAATCAACAGTCAATCTATGACTGCCCCACTAAATTTAGATAGTCCTGCTATCGATATTATGGCTAATTTTTCAAATAACACTGCTTTAATGTTGTTTGATGATATGTCTATTCAACAAGCTACTGATTTGCTTAAAAATACTCATATGAGTAAAGCATTGGTAATAAATAGCCAAAAACAATTTGTTGGTATAGTTACCTTAGCTGATTTACAAAGCTCACGAGTATTAAGTATTGCTAACCAATTGGGAATTCCAAGAGGAGATCTAACCATAGCTCGTTTAATGACGCCTAAACTTCAATGTACTGGGGTACAGCTACAAAATGTGATGAATTCAACGATTGGTGATGTATTAACTACTATGCAAGAGCAAGGTACACCTTATTTATTAGTGATTGCCCAAATTAATAAAGAAATCGTCGGTATGATTTCAGCACTAGACATAGCTAAAACTTTGCACATGCCAATTCAAATAGCGCCTAAACCTAAAAACTTCCAAGAAGTGATGTTTGCAGTGGCGCATAGATAAAAGCTTCTCATTCATGTTCTATGACTGTTCACCAATGGTTAACATGTCCTGATTTTAGGGCATGTCTGCCATGTTTTATACATTAGTATTATTTACAAATGCTCTAGCTAAAGGTAGAAAATCTACAAATGATTCAGCACTTGCTTATAATGATCAGCAAGTGAATCAATTTATTTGTTTTTTTTGCACTTTTGGATGCCTTATTTCTTATGCTAGACCTGATTTTAGAACTTTTTCAATATTCTGATCGCAGCCTATTAGCTGCTTCTACATACAATGTATGGTTAGTTTTATTATCAGTGTTGATTGCAATATCAGCTTCATTCATGGGCTTTCAGGTTGCATTTCAGGCAATAAGAAGCTCTTCTTCATTACGCAAACATGTTTCTCTATTAGTCGGCAGCATTGCATTAGGTGGTGGTGTTTGGTCTATGCATTTTATTGGTATGTTAGCTTTGCAGCTATGTACCAGTGTTTCCTACGAGTTTACTTTAACTGCTATTTCTATTTTACCGGCAATTGCTGCTTCTTGGGTGGCTTTAAATTTAATTATTCGGTCCGAACTTCGGATCAGCCAATTCATTTGGGGCGGGATTTTAGTGGGCGGGGGTATAGGGACAATGCATTATGTGGGAATGGCGGCTATGGAAATGGCCCCGTTACTACGTTACGACCTCTTTATGTTTTGTGTGTCAATTTTGGTTGCGGTTATCTTAGCCATATTATCTTTATGGATTAGTTTTGGTTTAGATAAATTCTTTGGAATGCAATTAAGCAAAAGAATTAAAATTGTGATCTCAAGTTGTGTCATGGGAGCGGCTATTTCTGGCATGCATTATACTGGCATGGCTGCCGCACGTTTTGTTTTACCTGAGGGTATAGAAGCTTCTCTTCAGACTGATGATATCTCATTGTATTTAGCTTTAGGCTTGACCGTAATAACTATGTTTATTATTGGTTTAACCATCGCCCTAAATGTGGTGTTCAGATACAAAGATATTTTTGCTAAATCGAGTCAAAATGAAAAAAGACTGACAGCTATTATGGATACTGCAGTTGATGGAATTATTACTATAGATTCTAGAGGCATTATTGTCAGTATTAACAAAGCGGTGACAACCCTGTTAGGTTGGGAGTCAGAGGATCTGTTGGGGCAAAATGTGAAAATATTGGTGCCAGCCCCTTTTCATCATAGTCATGATCAATACATTGAAAATTATATAAAAACCCGTGAAGCAAAAATAATTGGTACTGGTCGAGAAGTGGAAGCCAATACTAAAAGAGGTGATAAAATTCCCATGCGTCTTGGTATAGGCCATGTAGAGTTTAATAACCAACACATGTTTGTGGCATTTATTTCAGATCTTCGTGAGAGGGTTAAAATGGAAGCTGCCTTGCGTGAAAACGAAGCGCAAATCCGTTCATTATTAACAAATATTCCAGGCATTGCTTATCGCTGTCTTGATACCCCTGGTTGGCCAAACTTATTTATTACTGACGAAGTTGAAAAAATCACCGGCTACCCTGCCAAAGACTTTTTATTACCGGACCCAAAACGTAGCTTAGGTGAGTTTGTTCATCCTGATGACTTGGAAATGGTGGCGAAAACCAATTTACGTGACCACAATGGCTTCAAGCTAGAATTTAGATTGATAGACAGATACAACAATGTCAAATGGATGCTAGGTCACGGCAGAGCATCTAAAGTTACCGATTCTGATGACTATTATCTCGATGGTTTTATTATGGATATTAGTGAACGCAAACATATGGAGTCCGAGTTAGTAACAGCGAAAGAAACTGCTGAAAAAGCAGCAGAAAGCCGCGCGGCATTTTTAGCTAATATGAGTCACGAAATTCGTACTCCGATGAATGCGGTTATTGGTTTCAGTGATATATTATTAGATGAAAACGTCAACCCAGTTCAACGTAAACATCTGACAACCATTAACCAGTCTGCCAAATCTTTGTTGCATATTTTGAATGATGTCTTAGATAGTGCAAAGCTAGACAAAGGTAAATTTCAACTCGAATACCGTGATTTTCTGCTGGTTGAAGAAATAGATGCGGTTATTTCAACACTTTGGTTGCAAGCAAAAAGTAAAGACTTACAACTGGATTTAAATATTGCGGATGACATTGTAGGTTATTACAACGGTGCGCCTGATCGTATTCGACAAGTACTGACCAACCTGTTAGGTAATGCAATTAAATTTACTGAGCGTGGTCGTGTGGTACTCAATGTCAGTAAATCGAGTGATGACACTTTTTTATTTTCAATTGTCGACACAGGCATTGGTATGACCGAAGAGCAGTTAGCTTGTATTTTTGATGCATTTTCGCAAGCAGATGAATCAATGAGTCGCCGATTTGGAGGAACAGGACTGGGAACCACTATTAGTAAACAGCTGGTTGAACTGATGGGGGGCGAAATTTCTGCCACTAGTGTGTATCAAAAGGGCTCTGAATTTAGTTTTGTTATTCCTTTAAAAACAGTGGAGTTTACTGAAGGTGCAGATCCTCAAAATAACTTTCCAGTGTTACCTAAGCTATGTGTGTTAGTGGTCGATGATATTGAGCAAAATATAGAATTGTTAAGTCTATTACTTAAACGTCATGGTCATGAAATTATTGAAGCTCGGGATGGTGAACAAGCTTTATTACAAATGCAAAATAATCCAATAGATTTGGTGTTAATGGATATTCAAATGCCAGTGATGGATGGTTTGACAGCAGCCATAAAAAGAAGACAACTCGAAGAACAAAATGATTGGCCACAAATACCTATTATAGCCCTTACCGCCAGTGTTTTACCGCAAGACAAAATATCAGCCGAAGAAGCTGGAATGAATGGATTTTCTAATAAACCTATTGATTTTTCTCAGCTTTATTATGAGATGGCAAAAGTCTTAAAAATACAAGATGGAGTAAAAAAACCTTTACCCTCGAATAGTCAAAATTTGCATAAAATTGATATCGAAAAAGGAGTGGGATTGTGGGGCTCGAAGCAAGCTTTATATACTGAAATAAAAAGGTTTATTGAGCGAAATAAATCAGAAATTATTCAGATTCGAGAATTATTGCTCACAAATGATTGGACAGGAATCTCAGCTGTGGCTCACAAATTTAAAGGGGTGGTGGGTAATTTAGCTTTAAATAGTTTAATGGAGTTATTTGCAAAGTTAGAGCAAGCCAGTGCAGTTAAAGATTTTGATGTTAGTAAAGAACTGATTGAAAGTATTGAGACGTTATTTTTATCTATCTCTGATAGTGTGTCTCGAATGCAAGAAAGCAATTTGAATTCTGAGGCAAGCGATAATAAAGTGACAACTATAGGACTAGAAGACCTTAAGATAATTTTGAGTCAATTAGAAAGTTCGATAAACAATAATGAGTTTAATGAAGAGTTATTGGAGCAGTTACATAATTCACGGGCACTAAAACCAACTGAAATTAAATTAATTATTGATGCCTGTAATGACTTTGAATTTTCTCGTGCAGCTTCATTGGTTGCAGCCTTAATACAATCAATAAATTCGACTAAATAATAGAAGAAACAATACCATGTTAAAAAGTGAGCAAAGTGTATTGATAGTAGATGATGAACCCACAAATTTACGGGTGTTGAATCAAATATTAAATCAAAGTTATAAACTGACTTTTGCTAAAAGTGGCGCAGATGCTTTACGTCTAGTGGAAAAAGATCGCCCAGACCTTATTTTGTTAGATGTGATGATGCCTGAAATGACAGGTTATCAAGTGTGTGAAATACTGAAAAAAAATGACAATTTTAAAGCTATTCCAATTATTTTTGTCACCGCATTAAATGACACTGATGATGAAGCCAAAGGATTAAATCTTGGTGCGGTTGATTATATCGCTAAACCTGTTTCAGCCGCAGTGGTGAAAGCTAGGGTCAAGACTCATTTATCATTAGTGGACGCTGAGGAATTAAGAAGAACTCGTCTGCAAGTGATTCAACGTCTTGGGCGGGCATCAGAATACAAGGATAATGAAACAGGTATGCATGTGATGCGCATGAGCCATTACTCTAGAGTACTTGCTTTAGCCTATGGTTTTTCAAGTATTCAAGCCGAAAACTTATTTAATGCTGCGCCTATGCACGACATAGGTAAAATTGGAATCCCAGATAGCATTATGCTTAAACCTGGCAAGTTAACCGATGACGAATTCGAGCAGATGAAAAAACATCCTGAAATAGGCGCTGAAATTTTAGGTGAATCGGACTCTGATTTAATTGCTTTAGCTAAAGTTGTGTCATTAACCCATCACGAGAAATGGAATGGCACAGGCTACCCTAAACAACTAGCTGGTGAAGATATCCCTGTTGAAGGTCGTATAGTGGCATTGGCAGATGTATTTGATGCCTTAACCAGTGTTAGGCCTTATAAAGATGCATGGCCTGTAGAAAAAGCGATGGATTTTATTCAAAGTCAAAAAGGGCAGCATTTTGATCCTCAATTAGTTGATTTATTTGCCCAAAGTTTGGATCAAGTTTTAGAAATTAAAGAACGCTGGAAAGATTAATTGTTACCGATAATTCCAGTTCTAATTATTTTATTATTTAGATTTAGTGACCATGGTTCCACAGGGATTTTATATGAAATTATTTCGCTCTAGTTATTCTGCATTATTCTGCTCTGCCTTTGTTTTCTTATTCGCCCCCGTTGCTGTAGCCGAAAACACTTTTCAACGCAGCCCTGAAGTTATTAGTGAAAACTGTACAAGTTACATGGCGACCTTTAATCAACAACTCAGCACCCTAGTTTCTGACCCGTCTGCAGCGACTTATGACAGCGTATTTCAGTCTTTTGATGATTATATGACTGAATTTGTTGATGAATTTTTACATGATTATTTAATGCAAAATGTGCACACAGACCAAGCTATTCGTAAGGCCAGTACCGATTGTGCGTTAAAGGGTATGGCCCTACTCAATGAATTAGCGATGAATCGAGACTTGTACGACCGTATGTCAGCTGTTAAAACACAGGGCTTATCTGCGGATAAAATTTTTACAGTTAATTATTGGAAACAACAGTTTGAAAGTTCTGGTATAGGTAAACCTAAACAAGTCAGAGAGCAAATCAAAGAAGTTAATGATGACATCAGCGAAATTGGTAATACTTTCAACCAAAATATTACCAAAGCAGTAGAATCTATTAGCGTAAACCCAAATCGATTAGCTGGATTACCTCAAGATTACCTAGACAGTCATCCTGTGGACGAAAATGGTTTAGTGGTTATCACTACCGCTTATTCTGATATTACGCCTATTGAAAAATATGCTCACGATGCTTCTTTACGCAAAGAAGTGGCAATCATGAAACGTAATCGTGCGGTGGCAGAAAACCAACCTGTGTTAATGCAGCTATTGGAAAAACGTTACCAACTAGCCAAGTTGCTGGGCCACAAAAACTTCGCTGAGACCAATCTGTTAGGCACTATGGTCAGCCAACCATCCAAGGTTGTGCAATTCACCGATAAGCTAAGTGCGGCAATAAAAGCGCCTGTGTTAACAGAAAAAGCTATGTTATTGGCACAAAAACAAAAATTAACCCCAAGCACTAAACAAGTGTTTAGTTGGGATGAGGCTTATTTGAGCAACATCATTAGGGAACAATACTATAAACTGGATACCAAACTGGTAAGAGAATATTTTGATTACGATAAAGTTCGAGATGGCATTATTGCACTTTCTGAAGATTTATTTGATATCACTATCAAACGCTCAAATATGGCTTCTTGGCACACCAGTGTTGAAGCCTATGAGGTGTATGAAAATAAAAAACTCATTGGTAATTTTTATCTCGATTCTCATCCTAGAGAAGGTAAATACACCCATGCGGCACAATTTGGTGTGCGTTTAGGTAAAAAGGATAAAACTACCCCAGCCGCGGCCCTAGTGATGAATTTCCCTAAAGGTTTAATGGAACACGCTCAAGTGGAAACCTTTCTACATGAATACGGGCATTTGCTGCATTTTATTTTTGCCGGACAAAATGATATTGGCTATAGCCGTTTTCAGGGGGAATCTGATTTTAATGAAGCCCCTTCAATGATGTTGCAAGAATGGGTCTGGAATTATCAAACATTAAAACGCTTTGCCACTAATAGCAAAGGCCAGGTTATCCCCAAAGCATTAGTTGAAAAAATGAATGAAGCTCGTTATTTAGGTCAAGCCCTTGGAGTTGCGACTCAGCTAACTTACACGGCTATGTCATTTGACTTGTATAACCGAGATCCAAAAGACTTAGATTTAAACACCTTCGAACAAGATATATTTAATCGGTATTCACCTTATGGTTATGTTGATGGCACTTATTTACACACTTCGTTTGGACATTTAAATAGTTATGGCGCTAAGTATTATACCTACCAGTGGTCAAACTCTATTGCTGAAGAATTATTATCACGCTTTAAAAAAGAAGGTTTACGTAATAAAAAAACAGCGAATGACTATCGCCAGTTAATTTTGGCGAAAACTGGCACCAAACCCGCGGCTGAATTAGTCAAAGACTTTTTAGGCAGAGATTTTACCGTAGAAGCTTATGCTCAAAAATTAAGTAAAGGGGAGTGATGTATCTGGAGAGGTATTAGCAATCGGAGCCACAGGTGGCCCCGATTTTTGTTGTTAATATAATAATAGCTTTAGAACTTATAATTATACCAATGCGGATTAGTATTAATCATGGCTTATCCAGTGCGGCTTTCAGAGGATTTAACCATAACTGAGTCAAATAAATCAGCCGAAGCATAATATTTTTCATCAAATAGATTATTAATTGACAACATTACTTGATAACTGGCTGCCACATAACCTACGAAAGCGGCACACATCAGCTTGAATAGTCAAAGGCCTAGGAAATGACTTTTGTTACCCCGTTTTTATCGCTTACTTCCAAAACTCAAGATGAAGCGCTGCAATCTCTTCAACCACCTCATCAATTGGCCCCCATACTCGAATGGCTTTTTGGCTTTTAGAAAATACATATCGACTTGGAATATCTAAAGTGGGATTTTCACTATTATTGCCGGTGAGCTGTAATAATTGATGCTCTGACATACCATAAACTAGACGACCAATATTTGCCCAATATTGTGTGCCCGCGCACATTACACAAGGTTCAGCGGTAGAATATAAAGTCATTCCCCATAATTCTTCTGCTGAGAATTTTTTTGCAGCGCGTTGTGCTAGTGTCGACTCAGCATGGGCAACAGAGCTTATATTGCCTTGTTCCATCACTACCGTTTCGTTGTCAGCAGCAACTAATACCGCACCAAAGGGATGATGGCCGTTTTGCATAGTCTCGTAAGCGACTTTATTAGCTTGTCTTAGGTGTTTCAACATTTGCTCGGCCGTAGGATCGTTTCCAGGTGGGCTTGGCCGGTTATCAGATTCCGCTTTCGCCTTGGTGAAAAGCAAAGGTGCTATGCTAGCAGTCGCAAGTGAAAAACCAGCAAAACGCAGTAGTGTTCTGCGGCTATTAAGCGGCTTTTGTTCAGCCATGACTTGTTTACTCCAGTTTTGTTCTAGAATGCAAAAAGTCCGGTGATATAGTGATATAACCGGACTTTTTATACGCTTTTCCTATGAAAGATTAAAAATTATATCGAACACGGCCCATTACCATACGCGGTGCGATATACTGAAAACCAGTCTCGTTTACACCAAACACATCAGTCATTGACGAGTTAATGCCGTCTTCGTCTGTTAAGTTATAAACTATAAAGTCGACACCCCAAACTTCATCAGGCGTGTCATAGGATACATTTAGGTTTAACACATCATAAGCATCAACAGGATCCACTTCAGGATTATTGAAAACTCGTTGTTCGAAATCACCACGATAAGTGTATTGTAGACTGGCTAGTATGTATCCACCATTAGACAATATATCTTCATAAGACAAGGTAATATCAGCGGTTAAGCCAGGGGTTTTCGCAAGTTCGTTGCCATTTAAGTTTTGTAGAAATCCTGCAACATCTCTGTCGCCACCATGAATCTCCTCTTTTGCTGGCGTTACACCATCAGCTAAAAATACATCTTCAATTAACAAACGGTTATCAAGGGCTAAATAGTCTGCAGATATTTCAGACTCTATTGCAGCCATCTTCACATCTAAACTAAAGTGCTCCCCAATTAGGGCTGTCATCTCAAACTCTACGCCGTAAATCTCGGATTCTGGAATGTTTGAAACGCCGCTACCAAACTCATTGAAATCAGATGCCTGGAATTGTAAGTTGGTATAGTCGTAGTAAAAGGCAGCTACATTGGTTCGTACCATGCTATTCATTAAATCTGCTTTGTAACCAATCTCGTAAGCGTTGATAGTTTCATCTTCAAATGCCTCTTTTACTAACGCATCGTCACCGACTGAAAATGTTAAGTTGCTTCCTCCAGGTTTTAAACCTCGTGTATAAGATGCATATGTCATTACATCTTTACTGAGGTCCCATTCAACGGCTAAACGACCAGTAATATCATTGGTCTTTGGATTGATAAATGAAGGTTCAGTAGCAAAAAAGTTAGAAACCGTACTTTTGACTTCATCATGGGTGTAACGTAAGCCTGTAATTAAACGAACATCATCACTTAGTGGATAAGTCGTTTGACCATAAAGAGATATTGATTCACGCTTGGGATTAGAGTCAGAAATAAAGCCGACATCGCCACCAAATACTGCAGGAAAACTTGTTTCATAACCATCGAGGAAACCGTCACGGCCTTTATCAAGCTCTTCTCGAATAGTAATTTCGATATCGGTATCTAGATAGAACACACCTACGAGCCAGTCTAACTTGCCAAATAATGGCTCGTTAGAAATAACATTGATTTCTTGGGTGAAGGTGGTTTGAATATTATTTTCAGGATTGAACTGGCTAATTTGGATTTCAGGGTTGGTCAAAAATGAATGACGATCGTTATCACGCACCACAGTAATGTCATCTTTTTGATAACTAGTTAACGATTTTATGGTAACTAGACCTGCATCCCACTCTGCAATTAAACCATATACTTCAGAGTCTAATTCATAAGAAGATTCGGTATCTTGAGATAAGTTTCTATTGCCAGGTGTGGGATCGTCTATGCCTTTAATCCCAGCACCGTTAGACTCTCCTGTGAATATCTGTGCTAAAAAACGAATACTTAGATCGTCTGTAGCATTAAATAACCAATCAGTACGAAACGACATGTTGTCGATATTGTCTAGGTCTTCACCTACATAGGTCTCGCCAGGTGTTGTTACGCTCGGACCGTCGTATACATTGTCTGTGTAACCGTCTTGTACTACAGCGCTAAATGAAGTTCGCATCGCTAAATCGTCAGAAATAGGTACATTCACGGTACCGCGAGCTTTGCGTAAATTATAACTACCAATGGTTAGATCAGCCTTTCCCTCTATGTCTGTAAAATTAGGTAAAGTGTTGATAACGTTGATTGCACCACCTGTTGAGTTTTGCCCAAAGAGAGTGCCTTGTGGTCCCCGTAATACTTCTATACGGTCAATATCTATAAAGTCGGTTTGCAGGGCGTATGGCGAAGCTATATAAATGCCGTCCATATGGTAAGACACTGAAGGGTTGGCTGTTGCATTCTGGTTTGCTTCGTTACCAACACCTCGAACAGAAATAATTGTTTTAAAACCTTCATTTTTAGCGACAGTGACACCCGGTGCTACGGCACTTAAATCCACAAAAGAAGAAATGTATTTTCTATCAAGATCATCGGCAGTCATAGCCGTAACAGCTTGCGATAAGTCTTGCAGGCTCTCGCTACGTTTCTCGGCGGTCACGATAATGTTTTCAATGGCTCTTGCAGGCTCAGGGTTTGCTGCTGAAGATGACTCTTGAGCATATCCTGCGTGCGCGATGAAATTTGAAACAACCAACGCTGCGGCTATTGGCTTCAATTTGAAGGTTTTGTTGTGCATTAGTTTTTCCTAGAGTGAATTGAATGTGTGTTCATTCGACAGGTATGCTTATTTCTGCAATATATTAGTTATGAATTTAAGCTGTTAGTCGACTTATCAATGTGTAGCAGGAAAAGTGCCAGTTTTCTGACCGCTCAGACAGGTTCTTTTTTGATTTTGTAACTCATTGAATTTATGTGATTATTAATAAAATTTTTTAGTGTAGAAGAATAGAATTTCAAGAAGTAGGTAACGATAGAGGGGGTTCTTAATGTGCAAAATAATACTATGTTGCACAATGAAAGAGCGGTATTTTTTCAATATTGCTGATTATTGTATTCGCTATCTCACTAGTATTACTTTGACCGTTCGATTAGTTATATGTGTTTCCTTGAATTGGTGATCTTACAAATGCAGAGGAAATAGAAATATTCGCCCAAAAAAAGTGCAAGAATGACTCATTTTGGGCATAGGTGTTAATTTAGTGCAAGTAACAAATAAATTAACTGAGAGGTTAACTTTCTTTATCTTCAGGCAGCAATAAACTCATAATGATAGCTGTGAAACCAGCGGTGGTAACAGCTGATGAAAGTATGTTTTTTAATAGCCCAGGCAAGCCTTGTACCGCTTCAGGCACCATAAGTACTCCTAAGCCAGCACCAAAAGAGGTGGCTATGATCAGTGATTTCCGTCTATCAATAGGTTCACTGCTGAGTATTTTAATACCTGCCACCGCGATAGTGGCAAACATCACTAAGGTTGCTCCTCCTAATACCGGTTTAGGAATAGCTTGCAGTACACCACCAATAATAGGGAACAGGCCCAGTAAAACCATGATCCCAGCAATGTAGAAACCAACGTGACGACTGGCGACACCTGTCATTTGGATCACCGCATTGTTCTGGCCAAAAGTGGTATTGGGGAAAGTATTAAATACAGCAGCTAGGGCTGAATTTAGACCATCGGCTAATACCCCACCTTTGACTCGCTTAAAGTAACTATCACCTTTAATAGGCAGGCCACAAAAAAGACTATTAGCGGTAATATCGCCAGAGGTTTCTAATGCGGTTAAAAAATAGATAAGGGCAACAGGTAAAAAGATATCCATGTCAAAATTAAAGCCATATTTAAATGGCACAGGTAAACTAAACCAAGGCTGTTCCACTACGCTGGCAAAAGATACTAAGCCTAAGGCGTAAGCTAGCACTGAGCCTGCTAACATTCCCATCATAATGGCTGATAGCCTGATCCAAGGGTTTTTAGATATATTTAGGCCGATTATTAGCACCAACACAAATAAGCCTAAGCCTAAGTTTTGTACTTCACCAAAGCTAGTGCTGCCAAAGCCTCCGGCTAAGTCTGTGATCCCCACTTTAATTAAGCTTACACCAATTGTGGTAATCACTATGCCTGTGGTTAACGGAGTGATAATGCGTTTCACTTTGTCGATAAATTGGCTAACAATAATCTCGATAAAAGCCCCAACAAAACAGATACCAAACATAGTGGCTAATATTTCATCATTGCTGCCGCCTTTGGCTTTAATCGCAAAGCCTGCTACTAATAGGGCGCTGACAAAAGCAAAACTGGTACCTTGCACCGCAATCAAACCGCAGCCTACTGGGCCGAATGTTTTAGCTTGTACAAAAGTAGACACACCTGAAATAAACAATGCCATACTAATTAAATAAGGCACTTCAGCTTGTAATCCTAGTGTGGCACCTATGATAAGTGTTGGCGTGATCACCCCAACAAAACAAGCCATAAGGTGTTGCAATGCGGCGGTAATACTTTGGGATTTACTAGGAATATCTTCAAGGGCAAATAAGATATCTGAGTTAGCTTTCATTCGTTTTCCTTTTAACTTACTCATGTATTGAGTCAGTAATATTCTTAATCATCTTGTGATGAATAATCAAAGGAAAGCAAGAATCTGACCAATAGGTCAGAAACGTGGTGAGCCGATAGTTTTTATATAAATTTAGCCGTCTACTTGTTCTTCATCAAGTAAACTTTCGCTATAGGGATCATAATTAAATGCCCCTAAGAATGTGGTGTACTCATCATTAGCTACACCACTTAGTTTTGCGCTGTATTCTTGTTCAAACAATAAAATTATCCAGCTCACTTGTTCTAGTTTGTTCTTTTTAGCCTTACTCATAAGATTAACAATATAAGAACTTGAACAAGAACACTGACCAGCAGCATCACGAATATCAATCAAACCATCATGAGAACCGTTAGTTTCCATATCTTCAGGTAAAAAATACCGAATATTGTAATTAGCCGACCAAGTGTTTTTAGCGCGTTTATTATTTTTGAAAAAGGTCTCTTCAAAATATTCATCTGGTATATCAGCATAAGGATAATTAGAAGCCCAGATTGAGACTTTATTTTTTTTATTAAAAAGTTGATCTTGCTCTTCGGCTTGTGGCGTTTCTGTTTGCATAAAGGCTAATGGCCATAGGTGACTGAAAGAGCACACATAGTAATGGATGAGTAAAGCAGTAGCTAGGAAATAGGAGGTTGGAAAAGATAAAAGTAGTAGATAGCTATGACTGGCTTTAAAGTTCGATATTTCGACATCTAGTTAGCTGGAATCCAATTTTTAGTATTCAATAAAATAAAGTTGTTAAGATATTGATTTTATTTTGTTTTTAATTATTCAGTTACAATGACGTAGGTATTAGATAACCTGAGTACTGGTTAAGCCGAACCTCTCGATAACGCTCTTTTTGTGTCTAGCGGCGTTGGATTGTCTAGCAATAACACGTTATTAAGCTATTGAATTGTAATGACAAATCCAGATTAGACGATATTTCTTATCCAGAACTCAGGTTAGATAATTTAAACAGATTTCTCAATTACCTATGGCAAACGCTAAAAATTTTATAAGGTTGATTTACAAGGAAATCATCCTAAATGTTTTGAGACAGCTGTGATTGATTTAACAGCTACTATTAGGATTAATTCGTTTCTTTTATAGAATAGGCGATATCTTTTAAAGTAGTGAAGTTTGGAATTTTAAGAACTAACTGTATTTTTTGACTACTGCTTTCCAGAAGGTTTCTCGAGTGAGTTTTTTTAAGGCGACTGTGTGGGGATCTAATTGTTTCCCGTTTTTGACGCGTAAAGGCAGATACTTTAGTAGTTGTTTAATCGGGCCAGTGTCACCATTTTCTGCCATGGCTACAGCATGTTTGACTGAATATTTAAAGGCTGCGTATTCTCTGGCTGACTTGTCTTTGGTGTGTTTTCCGGCCTTTCTGTTGTAGAGGATATGGCCATATTCGTGAAGCACTACAACTATCAATCTATCTTCTGGGTGGGTTTTCATTTCTCTTAGAAACATTTTAGGAGTGAGGTAAATACTGTGTTTCCCTTGCGCCATGCCCAGAGATTTTTTGTTTGGTTTGATATAAACATCAACTTCTTGCTGGGTTACCTGCTCTATGGTTTGCCATAATTTAGGGTAAATACTTGGATTGTTTTTGACAATATTTTCGAATACTTGTTGTGATAAACCTTCTCCTTTTTTTACCTCGCCAGCCATACTTGGTTGAGCTAAAAAACATATCGAACTAAGAATGGCGTATAGGTATATTGTCTTCATATGTATAAACTCTGCTTCCAAGCGGGTTAGTAATGGCTGATAAGTTGATGAAAGGTTTCAGACAAATTATATATTTGGTCATCAGCGCTTATGCTCATAATAAAATAGTACCAGCCTGAATATAGACAGTATCTTACATTTAAAATTCGCACTAAAGATGCCGTTGATATAATTATGCCATGCCTAGATATTTTATGTTTTACTATGCCTTTAAACCCCAGTGATCTATGTGGTTCAAATGCATTTATCTTTGGCTTTTTCCATCTATTGCTTTTAACGTTTTTTCAAAAATTTGTGGGGGAGCAGGCATACCGTATTTTTTAAAGTATTTATCGACTTTGCCGCTTTTACGATAGTCCAACATTATAGCTGATACCTTAGCGTAGTACTTAGCCGCTTTTGATCTTTTGGATATGCTTATATACATAGGATTTATAAAAGAATCTTTTAACGACACCTTGTTAAAACGCCCATCAAATAGCTCTATATAATGATAAGCAGAAGTTACCGCAACATCTATTCTGCCTAACTCTAGCATAGCTAAAAGTTGTTCTGTTTTATCAACTAATACAAGCCTATGACTATCTAGTTTTGAAAAAGATGGAGAATAAAAAACATTTCGAATTGCGCCTAGAGTGACTTTTTTAAGTGCTTCATAGGAGTCAATATCAGATGTAAATTTAGGTGACTTATAAAAAAATAAAACTCTAGTAGGTGAAGCATATTCAACAGGATGCAAAAATATCTGCCTTTCTGGGGTCATCGAGTGCATGATTAATAAATCAACCTTGCCTTGTTTGGCTTCTCTCACTGATCGTCCCAGTGGCGGTTGTTGTATCCATACTATGTCATGCCCAAGCTTGGCAAAAATATCTGTAGCTAAATCAGGCACGGCACCTGAACATCTCCCATTCTTAAAAAACAACTCTGGGGAATAATTTCGACAATAGGATATTAAAGTTTCTGCCGTTACACCTATTGGTAAAGCATAAAAAAGGAACAGCAACAATATTTGCACCTTCTTTTTCATAGCAAAATTACTTTATGCCTGATGGTATTAATTAGGTTTATATTTTAACCCACTGTAACGCTAACTGTATGAGTTAATCAATGTTTAAAATAATGAGTAATACCCAAGGAGCAGATCCATTAAAAATTAAAAATTGAGAGTTGTGTTACCAACAATGCAAAAAATGAAAGTAGCCCTGCTTAATTGTTCCCCCCAGCAAGTTCAAATCCTTCTCTACATGTTGTAATAGCTTTTTCAGTATGCATACAATAAGTAACTTGAGCTCGGGATAAGCCGAGCCTCTCAATAACGCTCTTGTTGCGCCTAGCTGTGTTGGATTGTTTAGTAATAACACCTTATTGCGTACGACAATTTGCCTTGCTCTCCACGAAAAATTTCGTCATAGAGCGACCGTTGATGTAAATAAAAATGAATGTTTGTTTTTAACTATTTGAATTTTAATTGTAAATTAAAATTACATAACACTTCTTAACCCGAGTTCAGGTTAAGTAAAATTTTATATATGACCGTCTCTGTGTTTGCCCTTAAGAATAGCTGTTTTAAGAGTAGATATCTTATGCAAAGCAACTGAGGGAATACCATGATTAACTATATTTATAAATTTACCCTATTGATCCTGGTGATCGCAGTGGGATTTGGTTTTCTGAGTTTTTATAAAGTTAATGAATACACTGCGGCGATCGCAGACGGGACAAAATTAACATGTTCCGATTTTCAAAAAGGCATCACAAAATATAAAGGTGAATGCTGGGAATGCCCTACAGGGTTTAGTAACCATTTAGCTAAAATGGCGGGTGATCCAAGCAACCCAAAACACTGTAGAAAAGCAAAAAATTACATTAAAGCAGAACGCCATAGTGAACCAACAGGCTTATTAAACATAACGTGCAAATCAAAAGAGGTTTGGTATAAAAATAAAGCGTGTTGGACCTGCCCAGCGGGTTATAAACCCGCTCGAATTAAAGAAAATAAAGGCAATCCTCAGTGCAAACCAAAGGTCAAATACATCTACAAAGCGGCCAACAAAATAGGAGAAAAAGGATGCCCTGATGGTTCATGGGCAGGCACCTTAACCAAAAAATGCTATCGCTGCCCAGAAGGGTATAAACGCAACATACTTAAGACCGTAATTGACAGTAACCCTACAAATGATCCTAAAGCTTGTAAAGGAGAAGTAACGCTTATGGAATCCATCCTTCAAAGCAGTAGCGAGTAAGCAGTGGCTGGTGGATAGAAAAAGCAAAATATAAATAGTAGGTCGTTTTTAGCTAGCTTCAAAGTTCGTCATCCTGCATGTCGTTAGCAGGAACCCATTCTTAACCCGAGTTCAGGTTCGGTAGTAGTAAATAGTGGCTGGTAGATTGGATGGTCTGGCCCACATTGATTTTAATCTTCAAATGGAAAATTTTTTAAAATATTGATTTTATAAGCTTTTTATTTAATTTTTTACAATGTTTTATAAATTACTCTAACATTTTATCTATCTCAGCAATCGCAACACAGTCCTTAGAAATACGCTTATTGAACATTTCTTTTTTTTCTTGTAGCTGTTTAATGAACTCAGGGCATAGTTTCCCCAACGTTTTATATTGCTCATACCCCCTCTTAATTTCAGACAATGTAAATCCTATAGCTTTACCGCGCTCAATAAAAGCAAGCTCATCCAGTTGGGTTTTGCCATAGTGTCTATAACCGTTATCTGCTCGCAAGGGGGGAGTCAGCACGCCTACTTTTTCGTAATAACGAAGAGTATCGCGAGAAAGTCCTACTTTTTTTTCCAATTCCGAAATTTTCATACTATTAACGTTGACTGTGGAGTAACTTAACACTTTACCATAGTTATCTTTAAAGAGGATAAGCTATGAAAATCACCCAAATTAGAAATGCTACTATCGTAATTGAAGTTAAGGGAGCCTGTATTTTAGTTGACCCTATGCTTTCAAAGAAATCAACGCTGCCCAAACTGCGTTACTATAAAAGCAATCTACGAAACCCATTAGTTGAATTACCTGAAGCATTCTATAAATTGAAAGCTCGTATTGACTATGCATTAATTACTCATTGTCAAAAAGGACATTTTGATCATTTAGATAGGGCAGGTGTACATTGGTTGAAAAAAAATAAAATTACAACATTTTGTACTTATCACGATTCTACCTATTTAAATAAGAAAGGTATCCACACCAGTGTATTGAAAGAAAAGTGTGGTTCTTTTTTCGACGGTACAATAAATCAAATTCCAGCAAAGCATACTAGTGGATGGTTAACTCCTTTCATGGAACATGGTGTAGGCTATTATATTAAGCTGAAAAATGAACCTAGCCTTTATTTAATGGGGGATACAATTCTAACGGATGAAATCCGCAGATTTATACGTGATAACCAACCTGATTATATTGTTGCACCAACGGGAAAAGCGCAGTTTGATATTGGTGCACCTTTATTACTAAATGAAACAGAAATTGTTGAATTGGCATCAATAAGTAAAGGATTGATTATAGGTAATCATATGGAAGCTTTAGACCATTGTCGCATAAGCCGCAAAGGCTTGACAGCTATATTAAAAGACCATAATTTAACTAAACAGTTCATCATCCCAAATGATGGAGAGACTGTAGACTTAACTTAGGCGCACATTAATTTTCCAGTTGAATTAGTCGTCATTCAGAATGCGTCCAGCGGCTTTTGAACAGGGCGTCGCTACACATGGTGTTCCCTTTCAATTACCGAGAACGCAGGGCAAAAGCCGCTGGGCATTCCTTACAGGCGAGTTTTAAATGAACTTACTCTGTGTTGCTCGAACTCAAAAGACAACTGGCTGTTTTGTAATAAAAAGATTCATCCAAGCGCTTTGATTAGGCTCATTTAAATTCTCGCTGAGTGCATACTTATTAATGCGGATTGGTATCAGTAAGCATTTAAAAAAATCAATACGACTATTGATTATCTTTTTTGCTAAATTCCAATAAATCACCTGGTTGGCAATCTAACGCTTCACAAATTTTTTCTAAGGTTTCAAAACGCACTGCTTTGGCTCGACCTGCTTTTAAGATAGATAGGTTTTGAGCTGTGATACCTATACGTGCAGCCAGTTCATTAGAGCGCATTTTTCGCTTCGCTAACATTACATCTAAATTAACAATAATTGGCATAGCAAATCCTAAACCGTTAAGTCATTTTCAGCTTTTAGCTGAGAGCCAATACTCAAGATCCACGCGCTAACATAGACAAAAACAAGAGTGGCTAGGTTTTCGGGTATACTTAACTTTAAATTTCCCGTTATTACTGTCAGGTAAATATTCAGAATAAATTCTCCAATAAAGGCCATTAACATTAAAAAAGCCACTGAATTAGCCAAGTTCGCATTTTTTTGACTAAAAATTTCTTGCTGCTTAAACCTTTGAACAATATTCAATATTAGCCATAAAATACGAAATCCTATACCAATTAAAATAAACGAACTTATCGCTAAAATAACTTTTGTAACACTACTAATACTCGCCAAGTCAATTTCATTAGAACCATTTAAGGTAAACATTCCATCCGTGAAAAATATCAAAGTGGGAATGGCAAAAACGGCAAATATCATTAAAGCAATTAAAAAATAAATAACGGGAATACACACACCGCAAACTTTAGAAATTTTTTGATACAGCGCTTGTTGATTATGGCTAGACATGACTATTTCCTTTTTAAATACCCAATAATTGAACAAGAATATAGTGAAGTTGAAAATAAAAAGCAATAATTAATTATTGTTTTGCGATAATTAATTATTCTTAAGGGGTGTTTTATGTCCGTTGAAGGTAGTGTTTAATGGCTTTTTCTGATAGAAAAAGTTTAAAACTTGTCACAGAGGAGCACAGAGAGTTAATACGTTATGAAGGGAAAGCTCTGCATCACCTGTAGGTCGTGGCTTTAGCCCGTCAATATTGAAAAATAGACGCCATAAATGGAACGACCTAGAAAAGATCAAAAGAAATTGTCACAGACGGAGCACACAGAGGGAAAAAGCAGTCGATAGCGGCTAGAAAAATCAATGTTATGTCCTCGAAATTTACTTTAATCTCTATACGTAAAGGTTGTTAACATATTGATTTTATGTGTTTTTAATAGTTTTGTTACAATGGGTGTCTAGCTAAGTTTGGATAACGTCTACTTATGGGGAGACTTTATACTTCCAGCCATAATAACTATAAAGATATTCACCTCCATCTTCTCTATCAGTTAACTTAGCGGTTAATAGAAATTTAGTCCCAATAGGATAATCTTTACTTAATTTCTTAGAGCATTCCACGTGTAACGTAGGTGGATATTTATGTCCTGCTACTGGACGTATTACTATCGAACCAATCATCGATTTGAATTTCTTTTTCATCAATATTTGGATTCAAAGATATTTGCAACAATTTAACTAAATGTTCGACATTAATCCCACCAATCGATTCAATAAGTGATTTGTAACTTTCACCTTTTAGTTCGCTAAAAGTTACATTTTTTATATCACTTATATAACTCAGGAATTCATTGATATTTGAAGAGATACTTTCCAAAACTTTAAGTTCTTGGATTTCATTGATGATAGCTGTAGCTGGTAAGCTATTTATTAATTTTTCTAATTTGTTTTTTTCTTCCAACCAATGTCTAGTGTGTAGAACACGTCCTTCGGCATTATAAATAGATGGATTACCAACAATAATAGGTAAAATTTTGTGCTTGTATTCTTTTTCTTTTAAAAGATGTATAACTTCCTTTAAACAGTTCTTTGATTTTAAATAATCTTCGCTCACAAGCAGTATAGCGAAATCTGTGTCTCTAATTTTTTCCATAAAGCTAGTGATACTAGATTTATATTCAATATCACGAACATCTCTAACTAGATTTAATTGAAACTGGCTTAAATCACTTTCAATTTCATCAGCGATTTTAGTGTCGCTCCATGAATAAGAAATAAAAATACTAATTTTTGATTTTGTAGTCACGATACTTCCTTTGTACTCAACTGTTGGTCGGTCTGCAAGCGCTTGTTATAAGGCATTGTTCTCCGACTTCCGTAGAGCTTTTGGTAAAATAGCATCAATCTCTGCATCGCTAAACGTTAGCTCTTCGAGCTTTTTTAAAGCTTTCGTGGCTTCTTTGTAGGCTTTAGCAATAGTTCTAGGGGAACCTCTATATATTTCCAGTAGACTCTCCTGAAGATCGTCTCTATGTTTTCTTATTTCATCGCTTTCTACGCAACCAGACCTTATATCTGTTAAAAGAGAGAGATAAGATTCCCTCATATTCCACAGGTCCACTGCTGCATCTGAATGCTTCTGGGCCAAGCCACCAAGATCATATTGCTTTACATAGGTATTCAAAACAGTCAAAACAAAAGACAGAGCTGCGGAAAAAATGCCTATTTCCTTTGACTCACCAAAAACAGCAGCGATAATTCCTGTTGTTGTGATTGCCGACAGAATTATCTGCCAGAGCTTTATACGGTTGAGCCTAGTATTTAATATGTCAGAGCATTTTTCGTGCGTTTTATGTGACCAAGCGACACGCCCAAAACACTCTCTTAGCTGTTCTTCTAACACATTAGGAAGGGAATTTTGTTCCATAGATCTCTCGCCATTTCTGATTTGCTGAATACGGCATTTCATCTGCTTCGAACTGTAGCGCTTCTTTAGTAATGTTGTAGCACCGGAGCGCTTTGTATTCAAATGCACCTTTTCGCGACACATATTGTGAACTACCGGGCGCAAGCCAGTAATTTTTATCTGAGTCTTGATTCTTTAGATATTCAAAGAAATCTCGCGTCATCCAATCGTAATAAATAAAAGATTTATCCTTGTATTCCCACTGTTTCAAGAAGTTATACCCGAGCGTATCGATAAGAAGACCTCCCATAGGTACATCCCACTTATCTTTCCATGCTCGTGCCATCCGGCACAGCCGCTTCAGGTTTTTATTCCACGAATTATTAGCTGTTGTGATCGCTGAAATTTCTTCACGGGGTTTAGTTACTTTCCATGAACCACCGCTATTACTATCTGGATAGGTATAACTTGAGCCATCTTTATTAATGAAACCTGGGACTATTTCGTAGCAAATTCCATCTTTGAAATTCAACTTTACAACTTGCCCGTCACCACTCACATGAGTAGTCGAGTAGGTTTTCTTAATTGATTCTTTTACCGCTTGAATAAGAGCAGATTGACCATTTCCATTGTATTTGTCATATTTTTCATACTCAGTGTATGGCAGCTCGACAATCATATCGATATCACTGACATGAATATCAGTCCCTCTACCATAAGAACCGACAACTAAACTGTACCTAATATCAGAGTCAATTCCGCGAAAATCAGAATTAATCCTTTTTGTAATCTGCTTTGCTCTATAACGAACATTCGAAACAGTTGTATCGCTCATTCGTAAGGCGGTACAAAAATTTGAGAATTTGTCACTGATGCTCAAATAGAACTCCTTGCTTATAACGCTTTGCATATGGGGGTTTTAGGAGCGCTTTACCAGCGAGTAAAATTCCCAACATGATGCACTTGTTAGGTGCAATGATTTGATTTAACAACACTATATTTGATAGTTTTTCCATTCCGCCCCCCATTGACTACGCTTACACATACCTCTTGATTTTTACTGAGAGGCTGAAATGAATTTAGTGGAACTATCTCTCCGTCCGGATTACGAATATAAATATCATGTCTTCTAGTTCCTAATGGAGAATTTAAAACCGTTGTACTGAAGTAGAATGTATTTTTAACCTCATAACCTTCAAAACTATTTAGCCATTGTCCAACGAACGCTAAAACAGTGCCAATTACAAAAAGGCCAATTAGGAGTCTAATTTTAACAATTTTTTTAACTCTAACTTGGTACTTAGTTACCATACTTAGCACCTAACGCCTCAATAATTCGTGTAGCTAGTTTGGCAGTTTTATTGCGTGGTTTGCAATAGAAAATGACAAACTTGCGCAGTCGAATTAATTGACTTGTTCTATGGTAGCCAGACCTTAGTCGCTTTGGCTACGAAGATTGGAAAATTCCAAAATAAATGGCACTTGAGAGGGAGTTCAGATCCTTAAGCTTAACTTGTGGTCTGATTGAAAATTAACGCCGATTTCAACAGCCACTTAGTTAAGCTTAAGGGATGAAAACAGTATAGTCCCGTCAAGTTTCTTTGCTAGATCTTATTGGCCTTAAAACAGCCTTAATAATACTGATTATTTATACAGCAAAAGTCTCTGTATGGACTATAATATCTAGACCTTTCCCTTTCCAATACCTTAGAACAATTTAGTTAACGACAATTTGGGGTGTTCAAACACGACAAATTGTCCAATTTCATTCGGGCTGTTTTTTACACAACCTATAAGGTATTCATTTATAACGAATAACTTCCCCATGTGCAAAACATACTTATTTGAAATACGACATTTGTCGTTGATCTGCTGTTATTGGACAAAATAGCTAGCCTTAATAGGTAAAGTGTACTTATTTGAATATTAAAAAAAATGGATTCCGGCTCAAAAGACTACCGGAATGACGTTAGGGAAAGATGGGAAAGGGAGATAATTTGCTACCGTATCGACAACCGTAAGTGATAGATTTTTGTTTTTACTTCAATCTATTTACCAGCTTCGAACCACTGCATTTTGTCGGCGAAGCCGATGCTTTTGATTTTACCGCGACTACAAATTCCCCAGCAAATTATTGGCTTGTCAGATGTCCAGACATGGACGTCTGGACAAGGCAATCTTTTATAGCTGGGAGCGGCTTATTGCCGGTCTGACATAGAAGGCAATTATTTGTTGGATTAGGAATTTGTTTGGAGGCCGGCATTTTCTGGTTACTCTTTTTTGCTGTTGAAAAAGAGTAACTGGTGCGGCAGGGATGCCGCACCAAATCCGCAATGGATTGCGGTGAACGTAGTGAATAATCTTAGTGTGCGCAGCACATGCTTTATGGCGAAGCCATGCTTGGTTCGCGAAGCGAATGCCTTATCGCGCAGCGATGCTCAGTGTGCGAAGCACATGCTTTATGGCGAAGCCATGCTTGGTTCGCGAAGCGAATGCCTTATGGCGAAGCCATGCCTTGTGAGCAAAGCTCATGCCTTGTGTGCGAAGCACATGCTTTATGGCGAAGCCATGCTTTTGCTAGCGCAGCAAACACCTACCGTGCAGCGCAATACCCCCGCCACCCACTAAACTCACTAATATCAGTACCTATCTCAGCGGCATACCCTTCGGCGATAAAACCTGTGAGGATTTCACCGGTTTCTAGTTCTACTTGGCCTATACCTAATGGTGCGGCTATGCCTTGTACAAATGAACCAAATTCACTGATGGGCATTGACCAAACCTCAACTTCAAACGTACTGCCATTGCCTTTAGTGCGAATTAAGGCTGGGCGTTCTACTTTGCCTGCTACTGCGTACATTTTATATTTAGCAGCGGTTTTGGCCGTGGATTTAAATATGGCCCCTCGGTCGGTAAGTTGCCAATTAAGTGGCATATCCGATAAGTGAACGCCTGCTACCACTATGTCTATGTAACCTTTGCTTGGTGCTAAGCTTGTGGCTTGTGTTTGGTAGGGGAGCTGGGTGGCACCTAAGGGTAGTTGATTATGCTGACGTAAGCGGCTAGCTAAAGTTAATAACTTTTGGTCTGTCATAGCAGGGCTGAATAAGGTCACCCCAAATGGCATATCGGCTTGGGTAAATGACATAGGTACCGCTATGGCAGCAAAGTCGAGTAAGTTCATAAAATTGGTGTAATAACCCAATTGTGAATTACGCAAAATTGGCTCTTCGGCTATTTCGGCCAAAGTAAAATGTCGGCCCGCTGTAGGTGACATAAATACATCGACACCAGCCATTAACTTGTCTGCTAGCTGTTTTAAATCTTGTAACTTGTACAAGGCGTTAAAGGTGTCGGTGGCCTTGGGTTTCTCACCGGCACTAATAATAGTGCGAGTCACATCCATCATGGCTTCAGGTTTGTTGGTGATAATATCTTGGGTGGCTACATAACGCTCTGCAACCCATGGACCTTCGTATAATAGTTTGGCGGCATCGAGTAATGGGGCAAAGTCAACTTCGACTTTACTGCCACCTATGGCTTCTAATTGTTTGATGGCATCTAGGTAGCCTTGTTGGTAGTCATCACTACCAAAAAAGGCCAGTTGTCTTGGCAGCGGCACGGCGAAGGTAAACTTAGCTGGATAGTTTACTGCCCCTTGATTAGAGATAGGATTGGGTCGTGCAAAGCCATCAGTACTATCAAAATTGGCGGCTACCGAAAATACAGTTTGTGCGTCTTCTGCGGTTAAACTAAAAATACTCACGCAATCTAAACTTCGGCAAGCAGGCACCACACCTGTGGTCGACAACAAACCTTTAGAAGGTTTTAAGCCGACCAAGTTGTTGAAACATGCTGGTACTCGTCCCGATCCTGCTGTGTCTGTACCTAGGGCAAAACTGACTAAACCTACAGCTGTGGCGATAGACGAGCCAGAACTCGAACCGCCAGAAATATAGTCTGGATCAAAACTATTGGGAGCCGCACCATAGGGTGAGCGAGTGCCTACTAACCCTGTCGCGAACTGATCTAAGTTAGTTTTACCTAACGGGATAGCCCCAGCTTCAATCAATTGTTGAACCACATAGGCTGATTTTTCTGCCACGTAACTGAATTCTGGGCAGGCAGCTGTAGTAGGTATGCCTGCTAAGTCGATATTATCTTTAATGGCAAAAGGCACGCCCCACAAGGGGCATTCTTCGGGTGTTTTGTTTTCTAACGCCTTAACGTATGGTGCGACTTCTGCTGCTGATAAGATGTGGATCCAGCTTTCTGGGTAATTCTTAGCTTCAGCTAACAATTCGGTAATCAAGGTACTTGGATTAAAGTCACCATTTTTATAGCTTTGTTGTAAGGCCCTAATTGTTAAGTTTAAAGGGGGGCTTAAGTTAATTGGTAATTTCATGATGTCTCCTTAATCTTCAGTTGTATGGGTTGCAAGTACCAACAAAGCTTGGCCGGCTTGTACTTGTTGCCCTGTTTCTACTAGTATTTTTTTCACTATGGCGGCTTCTGGACTGGTGATACCAATTTCCATTTTCATAGACTCTAAGATGATCAAGCTGTCGTTTTCGGCTATGGTATTGCCTTCTGCGGTTTCAATTAACCACACACTACCAGCAGCCGTTGATTCAATAATAAATTCACCTTCGGCCAGTTCTAATTCATCCAGCTCTGTGTCCATAGTATTATCAGCTTGGTAAACTAATTGACCATTAGCTTTCCAATCATTCATTTCTTGTTCGAAAGCTCTTTCGCGCTGCTCAACAAATTTATCAATGTCGCGCTGTTGTTTTGACCACTCAAGGGCCAATTCAGGCATAGATATTGAGCTTTGTTCAATTTTGGGTTGCCATTTGCCAATAGGAAAATCAGCACGGATCTGCTCCAGTTCGTCATGAGAAACCGGATAAAAACGAATTTGGTCAAAAAAGCGTAATAACCAAGGATTTTCAAATACTTCGGTTTGACGGTAGCGGTTCCACATTTGTGCGGTACGTCCTACAAACTGATAGCCACCTGGACCTTCCATGCCATACACACACATATACGCGCCGCCTATGCCCACAGAGTTTTCTGCAGTCCAAGTTCTAGCTGGGTTATATTTGGTGGTGACTAATCGATGGCATGGATTTAACGGTGTAGCAACTGGCGCACCTAAGTACACATCACCTAAACCTAATACTAAATAGCTGGCTTCAAAGACGATATCTTGCACTTGTTGGATGTCAGTTAAGCCATTAATTCGTTTAATAAAATCAATGTTAGATGGACACCAAGGGGCGTCTTTACGGACTGACTGTATGTATTTGTCGATAGCCAACTGGCAGGCTTCGTCGTCCCAACTTAGCGGTAAATGCACTATGCGTGAGGCAAATTCTAATTGGCTAGTATCGCCCAGTGCCTTATCTAGTGCTTTTAACTTGGCGATCAATTTACCGGCGGTCACTATTTGATTATCGAAATGCACTTGTAGTGAACGAATACCTGGGGTGAGTTCTAATACTCCATCAATACATTCTGCCTCAACACTGGTTAACAAGGCTTGAACTCGTGCTCGTAAAGCTAGGTCTAGTACCAGCTCGCCATATTCCACTAATAAAAACTTATCACCGGCTTGGCGGAACACCAGATCAGGCTCGCCGTCTTCGGTGACCAAGGTATCTAAAATAGGTGAACTAATAGGCACAGCTTGATAATCACAAGCTTGTGGGGTTAATGCTTGTAGTTGCTTATTTTGTGCTTGTTCAACTTGTTGTGCCGCGGCTAAGTCGACTATTTCAAAACGTACTTTATCGCCACCTTTAAATTGACCAAGTTTCCATAAATCGGCAGAAATCACGGTGAAGGGACAAACAAAACCTCCTAAACTGGGGCCGTCTGGGCCTAAAATGACTGGCATATCACCGGTAAAGTCTACCGTACCAAAGGCATAAGCATTATCGTGAATGTTAGACGGATGTAAGCCTGCCTCACCACCACTTTCACGGGCCCATTCGGGTTTAGGGCCTATCAAGCGAATACCTGTTCGACTTGAATTGTAGTGTACTTCCCATTCATGTTGGTGGATGGTTTCAATGTCTTTATCAGTGAAAAAATCAGGTGCGCCATGTGGCCCCGACATCACTCGCAATGACCAAGTATGTTCAATTTTTGCTGCCAATTCTTCACTGGCAGGTAAAGAAAATGTGATGTGCTTGGCTTGGTTGTCTATGAGTTGAATAAAATCGCCAGTACGTAATGCACGACCACAATGTCCACCAAATTGACCTAAAGTAAAGGTGCTTTTGCTGCCTAGATATTCAGGGCACTGAATGCCGCCACTTATGGCCAAATAAGCCCGGGCGCCAGCGTCTTTTACTGAGCCTATTTTTAATGTTTGTCCAGCAGCAATATTGATGACTTGGTTCATGGCATAACTTTGTTCATCTAACTTTATGTCAATATCTGCGCCACACACAATCACTTGGCTGGCTTGATGGAATAACAGAGATGGGCCTTGAATGGTGATTTCTAAACCAGCAGCATCTTGAGTATTACCCAATAAGCGATTAGCTAAATTAAACGAATAAAAATCGAAAGGGCCAGATGGTGGCACACCAATATTCCAATAACCTGAACGGGCAGGGTAATCCTGAATAGTGGTCATTGTGCCGGGTTTGATTACTTCAAAACCTGCAAAGCTTGCATGAATGTTATCTAGGCTACGAGTGAATATTTTTCCGTCTGCAAACAGCTCTGTTTGCAAAATATCTCGCACATAATCAATGTTAGTGATGATGCCGTACAAGTGGCTATTTGTTAAGGCGTTGTCTAACTGCTCAATGGCTTGTTGTCTGTTTTCGGCTTTTACTTGCACTTTGGCTAACATAGGGTCAAAAAACGGTGACACTTCAATGCCAGCTTCAATCCAATGGTCAATACGTAAAGTGTCTGTGCTGGTGAAATGCTGCTCTGGCCATTCAACTTGGGTTAATAAACCTGATGACGGTTGAAAGTTTTTAGCCGGGTTTTCAGCGTAAATTCTAGCTTGAATAGCATGGCCTTGGCTGACTAAATTATCGATGGCACTTAGGTCTGTGGCTGTTAATGACTCTTGCTTGGCCATAGTGTCGTCATAGGCGATTTTCAACATCCACTCAACTAGGTCGACATCGAAACAAAGTTCGGTAATACCGTGTTCTACTTGTAAGCGAGTGTTTACTTCTAAAAAGTAAAACTGCTGACTTTGTTGATCAAATATATACTCAACCGTACCGGCATTTAGGTAGTTAATCGACGCCATTAGCTGTTTAGCTGTGGCATACATTTGTTGTCTTATTTCATCAGACAAATTAGGGGCGGGGGTTTCTTCTACTACCTTTTGGTTTCGTCTTTGGCTTGAGCAATCTCGTTCACCTAAAGTGACCACTTGCCCAGCACCATTACCTACAACTTGTACTTCAATATGTCTGGCTTGTTGCACAAATTTTTCTAAAAACACGCCGTCGTTAGAGAAGTTCTGTGCGCCTAAATATTTTACATTAGTAAAGGCTTTTTCTAGCTGACTCTTATCATCACACCTTTGCATGCCTATGCCACCACCACCGGCTGTGCTTTTCAGCATAACGGGGTAACCTACTTGTTCAGCAAAAGACACGACTTCGGCTAAATCTGCTAATAAACCACTGCCTGGCACTAAAGGTACACCGGCTTGTTCAGCTAAGTCACGGGCTTGATGTTTTAAGCCAAAGTCGATCATTTGTTGTGGTCTAGGCCCAATAAAGGTAATGCCATGACTTTGTAATTTTTCACTGAAGTCAGCATTTTCACTTAAAAAACCATATCCAGGGTGAATAGCGTCAGCCCCTGTTTGTTTAGCGATATCGATGATTTTTTGTTGATCTAAATAGGTTTGGCTAGCAGAACCTTGGCCTAAGCTAAAGGCTTGGTCGGCTTGACGCACATGTAATGACTCTCTATCCGCTTCGGCGTATACGGCAATACTTTTGATGCCTAATTTTTTTAGGGTGCGAATGATACGGCAGGCGATAGCGCCTCGGTTGGCAATTAATACTGTCTTAAACATAATCAAAGACTCATCAAATGTGGGTCGTCCCACTGATTATTTGGGTCAAGCAGGTCGTCCTACTCACCATTAATTTTTACTTAACCTGAGCTTAGGTTACTTAGCTTGATCCCAAATCAATACTTCAACAGGTGTAGGGTTGTAAGCATTACAAGGGTTATTCAATTGTGGGCAATTAGAAATCAACATTATTGTGTCCATCAGGGCTTCTAATTCTACGTATTTTCCTGCACCACTTATGCCGTCTGCAAAGCTGAGTTTGCCTTCAGCGGTAATAGGTACGTTCATAAAAAAGTTGATGTTGTGAGTAATGTCACTCTTATCCATGCCTAACTCTTCGTTTTCGGCAATAGCCAGTAACCAGCTATCGCGACAAGCATGCATACATTTTTTTTCTAGCTGATAACGCACAGTGTTACTTTCTGTGGC
Source organism: Paraglaciecola sp. L3A3 (assembly GCF_009796765.1). NCBI lineage: Bacteria > Pseudomonadati > Pseudomonadota > Gammaproteobacteria > Alteromonadales > Alteromonadaceae > Paraglaciecola > Paraglaciecola sp. L3A3. The sequence continues at coordinate 4,474,054 of NZ_CP047023.1, read as the reverse complement.
ACATGCGCCACCTAAAGTGTCGTGACGACCACAAGTGTCAGCGACAATTTTCAATAATGGATTACAGTCGTTGGTCATTAACACGCTACCAGCGGTTAAATATACATTGCCTTGCTCACGTATGGTGTCGATGGCGCTGTAGCGTTCGCTGATATCGTTAGCGTTATAAAATAAGGTGTCGGCAGCTTGATTGCCTTCAATATCTAGAATACGCACAGTTTGGCCTTGTTTTACTACCTTGAGGTAATAGTCGCCAGCGTCGACTATGTCACGGATCACTGCGTCTTCTGCTTGTAATTGGCTTGCTAAAATCATCTTGTTCTGTTCCTGTTTTAAAAGTCGGCCTATAAACCCAAATGGTATAAACGATTATTTTCAAAACCTCTTTGGTTCTCTGCACAGGCGTTTTTACATAAGTCGTCTTCACCTATCTCTGCTGATTTGAATATTTGGTATTCAACCGGTTTAAATGGGTAGTCTGTAGCTGGATTGAGTGGGTGAGGGCAAGTATGTAATAATACGATTGTGTCCATTTCAAAACGCAGCTCTACCGAGTCGCCAGCTTGGCTGTGATTGGTTTGATAGGTCAAGTTGCCTTCATCATCAGGGGCAATACAACTAAATAAATTTAGGTTGGCCGCTAGGTCTCTTTTACTTAGGCCATACTTAGTGGCTTCGATTAAAAACGCATCATTGCCATTTTGCAGCCAGTTGTTTCTATCTTTTTGATAGTCTTTTTCGCCCCATTGAGCGTCGACTATTTTACGGTTACTGTTGCCGCATACCGTGTCGTGCCAGCCCAAGGTGTCTTCGGTTATAGAGCAAAAAATACGTCCCATATCTGAATATAAACAGTGGCCTTTAGTTAATTTAAATGTGTGTTGGCCCTTTAACGTATCGGGTGCATTGTAACGCTCTAATAAATTTTCAGGGTTATAAAACAACATGCCTAAGTTGGCGCCACCTTCTTTGTCTATTAAACGTAAGCTGGTGCCGCGACGCATGCGCATGGACCAATGTTTACCACCGGGTAGGGTATCTTGATACAAAATTGGCTGTTGTAAATCTTGCGTATTAGACTGGCTCATATTATTTGTGTCTCACTTTTTCAATCATTTTGTTGACGTCTTCTTTATTGCCACGAGACGCTAATGGCAGATCAAAGGTGACCTGAGCACCGTAAGCATTGGGCGCTTGTGGATCATCTCGTAATTTGTCGAACACCCAGAGGCGTGAACCCAATTCGAAGCCTTCTTTTATGTCGTGGGTGACCATAAAAATAGTCAGTTTATTTTTTTGCCAAATATCATGGATTAACTCATGCATATCGCCGCGAATACCTGGATCAAGGGCACCAAAAGGTTCATCTAATAACAATACTTTGGGCGCTTTCATCAGGGCTTGGGCAATAGCTAATCTTTGTTGCATACCACCAGATAATTCGTGTGGATATTTAGCAATGGCCGGAGAAAGCCCCACAGCTTGTATAAAATCTAGGGCTTTTTCTTTGATTTGTTTTTTAGTGTTACCGAATGTCCAACCTAAAACCTTGGCTTGTGAAAACTCGTCGGCAATCATCACATTCTGTAAAACCGTTAAATGTGGGAAAACTGAATATTTTTGAAATACTATGCCACGATCTGCATCAGGCTCATCGTTTAATGTTTTACCATCAAGCACTATTGAACCTTTGCTAGGTTGTTCACGGCCAAGTAACATGTTTAAAAAGGTTGATTTACCACAACCTGAGGCTCCCACCATAGATACAAACTCACCTTGCTCTACCTCTAAATTAAGGCGTTCAAGTACCAAGTTATCATCGTAGGATTTCCATACATTTTTAATAGAGATAAAGCTCATGGCGATTTCCTTACTATTCTTTTTGACGACAAAGCGCGTTATTTACTGCTTTCGATTGAGTGGTACCAAGGAAAAGCTTTTTCTGAGGTTTTTCTTAATAGGTAGTCCATTAAAAACGCTAGTAAGGTAATCCAAATTACGTATGGAAAAATTACATCCATAGACATATATCTACGTACTAAAAATATGCGATAACCTAGACCTTCTTGTGCCGCAATAGCTTCTGCTGCGATCAAGAATAACCAAGCGGCCCCTAAGGATAAACGCATTGAAGCCAATAAACGTGGCAGGATCTGCGGTAATATCACCCGTAAGCTGACCAACCAAGTAGAAGCCCCTAAGGTTTGTGCTTTGATTAATTGTTCTGCGGGAAGTTGTCTAACGTGAGATTGCATATCGCGCATCATCACCGGCGCAGTACCTATGATAATTAACATCACTTTAGCCAGTTCACCCAAACCAAAACTGATAAACAGTATGGGTAAAATAGCCATAGGTGGAATAAGCGATAACACTGTGATCAGTGGAGATAATCCTGAGCGGGCTACAGGTATTAAACCTGTCAATATGCCGATCAATAAACCAGATAGGGCGCTGATACAAATACCTATACTGAGTCTGTACAAGCTGGCAGAGGTATCTTGCCAAAATAGGTATTCACCAGTACGTTTATTTTCAGTAAAGGCTAATCTATCCACTGCACTGTATATTTGACTAAAACTTGGCAATAATTTGTCATTGGGATTTTCCACTAAACGGTCTGCCGAAGCGGACCAATAAACAAAAAATATAATGATGAATGGCAACAGACTCAAAAAAATGTTCAAAGGTTTTGATGGCACTATGTTCATGATCTTTTTCATGATAAAAACCTTAAATAAATGTGATTGTGAAGAGTATCGATTTCATTTGAGAAGCGGATTAATAACTGGTTTTAGCTATTAATTCGCACCCATTTTTTACAATTTACCGTCAGCTGCCATTTGCATGAAGCTAGGATCGAATCGTAATTGAATATTGTTTTTATCACCAACTATGCCGGCAGGCGTTTCGATACCAATAAAGCCCGCATCTGCTGCTCCGTCACCTAATAGGCCGTGATCAAAAGAGAATTTAGCTACATATTCCATGGTTTTAGGTAATTGTGCGCTATTAGTAAATTTAACTGCTTCAGCTGGAGTGTAAAACATTTTGGTGGTAGCAAGTTGAGCATTATAGCCTGCTAAGTCAGTGCCAGACGCCACTGCCATTTCAGTTAATACTGTGTTGTTACCTTGCATTTTACTCATGATTTCATACCAAGCCCCAACCAAAGCTTTGCCTAGTTTAGGATTGGCTTTTAATGTGTCACTGTTGACTACTAGTAAGTCGATTATTTCGCCAGGGATCATAGAAGAATCAAACACTTTTGTGGTTTTAGGCATTTTTTCAATTTCAGATAATAATGGATTCCATGTTACTACTGAGGTCACATCGTCCGTGGTGTAAGCTGCCACCAAATCGGCATCAGAAGTATTAACTACTTTGACATCTCGCTCTTGTAACCCGACAGTTTCTAAGGCACGAGCTAACAAATAATGAGACACACTGAGCTCAACTAAGTTAATTTGCTGGCCTTTAATGTCTTTTAGTGAGCTTTTATCTTTTAGTACTACACCATCGTTACCGTTAGAAAAGTCACCTACTACTAACGCTGTGCTGTCTACAAAACTGGCTGAAGGTATGGTTAACGCATCCATGTTAGTCATAGTGCAAGCATCAAACTCGCCGGCTGTGTATTGATTGATAGATTCGATGTAATCGTTGATTTGTACCACATCTATTTCGATGTCGTATTTGTCAGCCCATTTTTTAACTATGCCAGATGAATCACCGTATTCCCATGGCATCCAACCCACATAAATAGACCAGCACACAGAAAATTTGTCTTTTGCGAATGAGTTAGCAGAAGCCAATAAGGTTAGTGTTAATAGTGCTGTTTTAAAAAGTCGCGCAGTTTTAAATTTTTTCACAGGAACATCTCCAAAGTTTACACAGATTTAAGTTAGCAAGAGGCTTATATAAACTAACCTCCCGGGCTTTTATCCCTCCGTGTAACCCTTTGCAGAAGCAAGATATTCATTACTGAATATGTACTGGGTTGATAACTCTCGGACCAGACATTTATTAAATAAATCGGAACCCTAGTTATCTATTTAGAATTTAAGTCGAATTAGTTAGGTCGGCATATCAATACAAATAAGCATTGGATCTGGTTCGCTAAATATTTCGCCTCAAGCTTTGAGCTGATTAAATCAGTAAGTAGTGATGTTGTATAGCGTTAATTTTACACACGTGTGATGCGATTATTGCATCACGTTCGATTTTTACCGTTTTTGGTACTGATTAACCAGATTCTAATGTTGTGACTAGTTGTTGGGCAAACTTAGCTGCAGCAACGGGTAGAGTACGACCTTTAAGCTGACCAACATAGACTTCGCCGGGGGGAAGGTCATTTTCATCAACTTTTATGGCGGTCATATTCATAAAGCTTAGATCTTCAGGTAAACCCACTTCAATTTGAAATGTAATATATTTACCTAACGAAGCTTTATAGCGCAAAAATTCAAAGCTATCGGATTCGATTGCGGGTTTAAGCTTATAAAAAGCTCTATCGGCTTTTTTATCTAATATACGTCTTAGTCCGTATTCTTTGGTTGGCAAAGCTAAAGGGTATTCAAGGCATTCACTTAGTTTGATGATGTCTTTGCCTGCAAGTTCATGATCTTTCGATACTATTGCATAAGTGGGTTGTTTAGAAACTGACAAAATATGAAAATCTGCCAGTAATACAGGTTCAAAAACCACGGCTATATCGGCATTCATATTGATCAGTTCTTGTTCAGCCGCTTTTCTATCACGTCTTTGCACATTAAAGGTGACATGAGGGTGTAAGTTAGAATATTGATTGATTTGATTGGGTAAAAAGAAAGGCAGCAAGGCTTGGCTGCAAGCAATGCTAATATGTCCTCGTCGTTCACCACGTAAATCTGCTATCTGACTTTTTACTTTTTCAATATCAGTCAGTTGTTCCCGTACATGATGTAAAAATACTTCGCCAGCAGCAGAGAGTTCTACCCCCTTGGGCAGTCTTTCAAATACCTCAGTGCCCAGTTCTTTTTCTAAAGCTAGGATCCGGCGATTTAAGGCTGTAGAGGTTATAGTTAAAGACTTAGCGGCTTTTCTAATGGAGCCAGTTTCAGCAATAGTTTTGAAAAAATAGTAATCTTGCAAGTGGCGCATAGTTTTCTCTAGTGAAAATTATCGTGTAGCTTGATGAAGCATCACTCAGTGTTAACAGAGTCTAATACTGAATATCTGAGTGACATAAATGCTTTTGTAAGTTCTAACAATTTAGAATTATTTTTTTGTTATACCTGACGCTTCTTCATCAGAAGAAAAAACATATATATCGGCTTTTTTCACAATACGTTCAACAATTTGCTCAAGCCGCTTGGTATTACTTGTATTCAATTCCCGATTTTGCATTTCTGCCAGAAATTCTAAGGTGTTGACTGTTTTGTATTCAACAAGGCTGGCATCTACCATGCTCTGTAATAGGTTTAAGCTAAAAGCCATTTCTCGTGGGAAAAGCATATAAGCTTGATAAAAATCTGCAGAGGCTGCTTTGTATTGTTTGTCGGCAAATTTTTCCAGACCAGATTTGTTGAATTTAACCGCTTCTGGTCTTCTTTCTCCGATAGCTTCTTCACTTTTTATGACCAACATATTAGCAGTAGTTTTCGTGTTACCTTCATCAATGTTTTTCAGTTTTTCTTTACTAAGTGCTAAACATTCTTTGGCTTTTTCTGTGTTACCGACATTTCTCCAAGCATGTATTGCATCAGTAATAGTGGATATTTCAGCTTCATGTAAATCTTCCATACCATCGCGAGATAATATCTCGTTTGACTTGTCAATTTTGCCTTCTAAAAATGCTGCTGTGGCTAACAAATAATCTTTTTTCTGTGAAAGGCTTGGGTCAGACACTTTCCTACCAGCAGCACCAATTAGATATTTGGCTACTTGTAGATCGGATGTACGCTCAGAGTTATGTTTTAATTCGGCCTCAGACAAATAACAACGAGCTAAATCTAGCGATATCTCATCGTATCTTTCGCGAATAGAACGATTTGATTCACGTTTTTTCTCTAATAAAGAAATGGCTTCTTTACCCCGCTCTTGAGCTTGGTAGATATAAGCTTTTAAACGTGCAGCAGGAATCGATAGTTCACCCTCACGGATTTGTTGCATGTAGTTTTCGGCTTTATTGTATTGGTTATTACCGACACTAATTCGAGCCAACCACTCACAGGCTTTGTCATTAGTGAGTTGAGACTCTGTCAGTTCGTGTAATAAAGCTTCACTTTCTTCTACATGACCATCTAAAAATAAATTCTGTACTAGTCCCCATTTTGCCCAAATGACTTTATTTGAACGTCGCAAAATTTCTTTATAATGTATCGCCGCTTCAGAATATCGCTCTAGTTTGGTTAAGATACGTGCTCGTAGTTTTATTAACGAACTGCGTTTTCGGCCTATATGATGTTGTTCTAATAAAATATCTAATACGGCTAAAGCTTGTGCAAAATTATCTTCATCCATCAGCCTGTATATGGGCAGAAGAAAATTATGCATTGTAAGACAACTTGATATATTTTTTATCATGTTACTAATGGTGTAAGGCTTAATAACTAAAGCCTCTGGATGTACATCAACAATTTGCCCAATAATCATTGGTAAACGATCTGAGGTAACAAACATGACACAAGTTGCTCGAGTGAGATAACCCTGTTGCTGTAACTCTTGTAAGACTTCTACCCCGTTTTTATTTTGACCGAGGTGAAAGTCCATTAGTACTAGGTCGACTTTATGATGGCGAATATGGGCTTTAAATTCACGACCATTACTGAAACAACCAATTTGACTAAAGCCCATATCCAAAAGATGGTTTCGAAGATTTGCACGAGCCATGCCATTGTCTTCTACTACTGCGACTTTAATCTTATTAAACAACATGGCTAGGTATTATCCAAAAATTTTATTCAGAATTTTTTCTTTTGCTTTGTCTTTCACTTTATCTTTTTGTTTATCGATTACATTATTGAGCTGAGCTTCTAGTAATGTATTTAAACTGTCTATATCACCGTCTGCTAATTTTTCCCACTCCAGCCACTGGCTCATTTCCGCGTTATTATCACCTAACAATCCAGAGGTTTTTTCATTCAACTTTTGTTTTAGATCATCTAATTTGGCTTGTTGTTCGGGAGTAACATTTGCCACTAACGCACTACTTAGTTGTTGATTTAAATCTGAACTAAAAGATAAATCCATATCGCCAAGTGTACCGCCAATATCAGTATTTAATTTTAATTGTGAAAGCTGATTAAGTGTATTGGCCACAATAGTAGTAAGTTTGTTACTACCCACAGCCTCAATTACTAAGTCTTGTAAGTCTACTAATCCGCTACCAGCAAGCATCTCGCCATTAAGGGATAAATCCCCCGTGCTGGATAATAAGCCTTTATTTAAATGACCCGATAACTTGTCTTGTTTAACTAAATCTAAGTCAGATAATTTTAACCCAGATAAGGCCCATTTTTGTTTCGCTTTAGCACCCGATTCGGCTAACCATAAGTCGCCATTGAGTTTCAGTGATTGCCATAAAGAGCTAGCACTTGAGTCAACAGAAAAAATAGTAGGACGACCTAAAACATCATGCTGGTGAGTAATATCTGACCAATGACTTTCGATTATTTCTTGTTGCCATTGCAGCGATATATTGGCTTTTTTGATCCAAAAATCGGGTAATGCAGAGGTATCCGAAAAGCTTATCCATTTCCCCGTTGCCACTTGCTCTGCTTTATCCTGTTCGCCTTTGCTGGCTAACATAGGGCCGACTAAATCAAAGGCAGTTAATGCATAACGGCTCCATTTTCCGACAGATTCGCCAAACACCAAAGAGGTCACATCATCAATAGCATCAAGATCGCCTGCTGCCACTGATTTAAGTTGCTGATAATCTTCAGCTGGAGCTGATTTTAATTTTGCAAGCTGTGGTGAAAGCTCTTTTTTCGCTTCACTTAAGGCTTGTTTAAAGTCTTCTAAAGCTTTTTTGTCTTTTAAAATATCGTCTTTAAGTTGATTAAATTGTTCTTTGGCCGCTAAAAGTTGCGCAGGATCTTTATGATCCATTTCTTTCAGGGCATTCACTCTCTGTTTATATTCGGCCAACTTGTCTTTTTCTGGTAAGGCGGCAAATTGTTGTTTCAGCAAAGGGCTATGTTTTTCGATTACCGCTTGCGAGTCGGCCACTGCTTTAGTGGTTTTAAGAGGTGACTTAGCTAATATTTCGTCAACCGTAGGAACTTTTATACCATCAACAAAACCAGTTGAACTTTCGTTATCAGCTGTTTCTGTGTCTAGATAAACTTCGCCAGCAGAGGCTCTCTCGGTATTGAATTGACTGTTATTAACGGTTAATTCATCAATGATAATTTTGCGCAATAATAATGGCGCCAGATCAATTTTGGCTGAAATAGTTTCTGCTGAAAAATGGTTATTGATTGGCTCTTTGGGATCGGTAAATTCTACCTGATGTAAAGTTATGCCGAAGGGAGAGAATTTATGCTCCACTTGGCTGATATTGACTTCAGCGCCGTTAAGTTCAGAAAAACTTTTTTCAGCGGCGATTTTTATCCAAAAATCCAGAAACAAAATACTAATCGCGGCTATCAAGCCCACAATCACAACGAATGCCACTAAGCCTGGCCAGCGAATAATTGACTTCATAGGTTATTCTCCAAGCCTTTGATAAATATTATAAAAACCCGATCCTTTAATGATTTTGATAATTCTTAATTGATTCACCCATTGCATAAACGTTAGGCGATACTTTTCTACTAACTTTTTACTTAGTAGCAAAGCGAAAGGGAATAGAATAACTGCCACTAATACGCTACCTATGGTCAGTGTATGGTAAAACTGAGTTAATTGACCAAGGTAAGTATTGTAGAAAGCAGTCCAGGCACCTTGCAGGTTTTCAGCTAATAATAAAGACTCACCCAAATTGGCAAAGCTCGAAGTTAGCGGTAAGGCAATCAGTGAAAAAGCCGACCACGAAACTAAAAATGCACTGATATTAATTCGACAAAAAAGTACCACAAACAGTATAACTAATGAATGCAGACCGAGTAATGGGGTCAACCCCATTATCATGCCTAAAGATAAGCCTAATGCTAGCTGCCAAGGGGAGGCATCAGAATTAAGCGCTTTTAATAATTTAGCTAATAAACCCATCACTATTTCCTATAAAAATTATGCAAAGATAAAAAGTTTTTTACATCCATTTGTCGTTTCTACGACGTTTTTTAGGTAAATAAGTAATGATGATACCCAGGATTAAACTCACTAAGGCCAAAATACCGCCTCGAGTCAGCCATTCCATTTCTGCACTTTGGTCATAGTTTTTTAAGGTTTCATTAACTTCTGCATTGGCTTTTTCTGAAGCCGCCAATAACTTTCTCAATTCGGTAACGTCAGCAGTTAACTGTTGAATTTGTTGATACAGACCATCAGTACTGGCTTGTTCAGCTTGTAATGCTTGTTGAGTTTGTTGAACTTGTTCTTTTAATCCAGGTACTAACTCTCTGACGCTTCTATCAAGGTTAATGAAATCAGATTGTACCCAGCCTTTACGGTCTTTATCGTCCATTACTTCGGTAAAATTATTTTCTTTATCTTCATTTAATAAAGTGACTTTAGTACCAGCGGTAACTGAACCTAAAATTCTATAATTTCTACCAGGACCTGCATGTAAATAAGTGAATAAATCGTCTGATATATAACGTGTTTGACCTTCTGTCTCCGTTGACTCTTGTGCAACGAGTGAGGTGTTATAGAAACCACAACTGAATAATAAAAATATAAAAACTATTTGCTTACGCATATCAAAAATCTACTCCTTTTTGTGAACTTAGATGGTATTGCCTGACCAATAGAAAGGCAAGTAACTATTTGGATTTGCCTGCTGTATGAGTGGTTTATGATTGATCCTGCATTTATGACAGGCTATTGTGGATAAAGTGTTGATAATCTTTTAGAAATATATGGAATACGAAATCGAGTTAAAACTGCTCGCTGCTGATAACGCGGGCGACATAATTGAGCAAAAATTACTACCACAATTGAATTGTGTAGTGACTAAACAAGTGGTTGAATTAAGTAATTATTACTTCGATACAGACGAGCGCACCTTACGTAAAAATGACATTGGTTTGCGGATCAGGGGCAAAGGCAAACAATTAGAGCAAACCTTAAAAACCGCCGGTAGCTCAGTGGGTGGTTTGTATCAAAGGCCAGAATATAATGTACAACTCGCTGATAGAGATGAACACACAAGTGTGGTTCCCGATCTTAGCTTATTTCCCCAAAATGCTTGGCCTGCTGGTTTGTCGGTAGAAAAAGTACAGCAAAAATTAGCAACTTTATTTACCACGAATTTTGTCCGTAAAATATATTTACTGGATGTGAGTGACACCTGCCAGATTGAAATGGTCTGGGATTTGGGGTCGGTTTCAGCCAATGGACAAAGTGTGCCCATTTGTGAAATTGAACTGGAATTAAAAAAAGGTAATGCCGGTGAAATATTTGTTTTGGCGCAAAAGCTTTTACAAGTTATGTATTTGTCTATCGGAACGGATAGTAAAGCTGCGCGGGGATATCGTCTGGCAGATTCCTTAACAGCAGCGCCACCTAACTTGAATCCCTTGGATAAAATAATTGATTCAAAATTGGATTTTATTAAATCAGTCGAAAATAGTTTGGCTTATTTACAATATTTTTCTGCACTAATGTCAAAAGAATATTCTGCAGACAATGCAGATAACATTACCAGAGGATTACAAAACCTAGAAATATCTTTTCAACAATTTAGTCGATTATCAGCTAATAATGAGGTACACAAACTTCATCAAAAAGTAATGCATTTGCATCAAGATTGGCTTTTGTTGTTAGTTAGATTAAAAAATATTAATGATAAGAGTCAATATGAAGTGGCAATTGATAAACTTCTGTTTCAACCTGATGTGACCCAATTACAGTTAGAAATAGTGCAATTTTTGTTTGAATTAAACCGAAGTGTTAACAGTTGATTGTCTTCATATGCAAAATTGATTTAAGTAATCGGTTTTTTATGCTTTACCCACGCATATAGTTCGGTGGACTATAAGCTTATAACAATAAAGAAGGCAGAGACCTTTTAAAATAATGGCCTATCTTCTATACCCTATTGAAGATTAGGATTTACCCCTACAAAACTAACAGGAGCGCCCATGAAAGCGTCTGATTTATTTATAAAAGCCTTAGAAGCAGAAGGTGTTGAGTACATTTTTGGTATCCCAGGTGAAGAAAACTTGGATTTATTGGAATCTATGCGTGATTCGAATATCAAACTGATTTTAACTCGTCACGAACAAGGCGCTGGATTTATGGCTGCTACCTATGGTCGTTTAACTGGTAAAGTGGGGGTGTGTTTGTCGACTTTAGGCCCAGGTGCAACTAACTTAGTGACGCCTGCTGCTTATGCTCAATTAGGCGCTATGCCAATGATGATGATCACTGGCCAAAAGCCTGTTAAAACCAGTAAGCAAGGTCGCTTCCAAGTGATAGATGCAGTAGATATGATGCGCCCTATTACTAAATATACCACTCAATTAGTCAGTGGCGATCGTATTCCATCCGCTATTCGCGAAGCCTTTCGATTGGCCCATGAGGAACGTCCTGGTGCCGTACATATCGAATTACCAGAAGATATTGCAGCTGAAGAAACAAGTGCAAAATTATTAACAGCCAGTGTTGCCAGACGACCTATTGCTGAATACAAATCTATTAACAGAGCAGCAGGTATGATCCATGATGCCAAAACGCCATTATTGTTAATCGGTGCAGCTGCAAACCGCAAGCTTACTTCTAAAATGCTTAAAGAGTTTGTTGATAAAACAGGCATTCCTTACGTGACTACTCAGTTAGGTAAAGGCGTATTAGATGAAAAAGACGACTTGTTTATGGGTAACACAGCTTTATCATCTGGTGACTTTGTTCATAGAGTAATTGATGGCGCAGACCTAATCATTAACGTTGGCCATGACGTAGTTGAAAAACCGCCTTTCTTTATGAGTCACAATGACAATAGACAAGTGATTCATATTAACTTTGAAACGGCTGCCGTTGATCCTGTTTATTTCCCACAGCTAGAAGTGATAGGCGATATTGCTAACAGTATTTGGCAAATTAAAGAACAAATCAGTGCCAACCCTACTTGGGACTTTAGTTTCTTCAAAAAGGTTCATGAAGCTTATTTAACCCATAAAGCTGAAAGCGAAAATGATGACCGCTTCCCAATTTTACCAGAACGTTTTGTTCGAGATATTCGTGAAGCTATGCCAGATGACGGTATAGTGACGTTAGATAACGGCGTTTACAAAATTTGGTTTGCTCGTAATTATCCTGCAGCCTTTCCTAATACATTATTGTTAGACAACGCCCTCGCAACTATGGGCGCAGGCCTCCCGTCTGCCATGGCGGCTAAAATGGTACACCCCACTAAACCTGTTATTACAGTATGTGGTGACGGTGGCTTTATGATGAACAGCCAGGAGTTAGAAACTGCTGTACGTCTTAACTTACACATAGTGGTGATTATTTTACGTGATGATGCTTACGGTATGATCAAGTGGAAACAAGCCAATATGGAATTCGAAAACTTCGGATTAGATTACGGCAACCCTGACTTTGTAAAATACGTAGAAAGTTATGGTGGTAAGGGCTGGAGAATTGATTCAGCTGCAGGTTTATTACCTCAAGTAAAACAATGTTTAGCCGAACCAGGTGTACATTTAATTGATGTGCCAGTTGATTACACATTAAACGATGAAACTCTTAATAAAACAATTCGTATGCGCAGTGCAGCGGTTTAAGGAGCCATTATGTTAGCTAAAGCTTATCCCTATTATTTAGCCAATGAAGCGGTATTTGCTAATCAAGATCTAGCTATTACCAATAAATATACCAATGAAGTTGCCACTCATGCGGCCATGGCCGATGCAAAAGTTATCGATCAAGCTATTGCTGCTGCAGAAGCTAGTCAACCTTTGCTTAATAAAATGGCGCCTTATGAGCGTCAAAATATTATTAATCATTGTGTAAAACGTTTTGAAGAACGTTTTGACGAGTTAGCCCATGCTTTATGTATAGAAGCCGGTAAACCGATTAAAGATGCGCGGGGCGAAGTAACACGTTTGATTGATACCTTCCGTATTGCTGCTGAAGAGTCTGTACGTATGCACGGTGAGGTGATGAACCTTGAAATTACTCCTAGGGCTAAAGGTTACACTGGCATGTACAAACGTGTACCTATTGGTCCATGTTCCTTTATTTCACCTTTTAACTTTCCGTTAAACTTAGCGGCGCATAAAATTGCTCCGGCATTGGCTACAGGTTGTGCTTTTGTACTTAAACCTGCTAGTCGTACGCCACTTGGCGCGATTATTATTGGTGAAATTTTGGCAGAAACCGATTTGCCAAAAGGCGCATTTTCTATTTTGCCTTGTAGTCGTGATGGTGCTGATTTATTCACTACAGACGACAGATTTAAACTGCTTAGTTTTACTGGTTCACCGCAAGTAGGCTGGGACTTAAAAGCCAAAGCCGGTAAAAAGCCTGTAATTTTAGAGCTTGGCGGTAATGCTGCTTGTGTAGTTGATCATGACACAGACTTAGATGATGCTATCGAGCGTATTACTTTTGGTGCTTACTATCAATCTGGACAAAGTTGTATCAGTGTACAGCGCGTTATTGTGCATGAGTCAATTTATGCCGAATTTAAACTGCGTTATACTGAAAAAGTAGCAGGTTTAGTCCATGGTGACCCATTAAGTGAAGATACGTTTATTGGCCCTATGATTTCTGAATCTGAAGCATCTCGTTTAGATACTTGGGTACAAGAAGCCGTAGCTGCAGGGGCAACCTTGTTATGTGGCGGTAAACGTGACGGCAATATGTTACAAGCCACATTGCTTGAAAATGTACCTGTTGATGCAGCCATTAATACTGAAGAAGCCTTTGGTCCAGTATCAGTATTAAGCTCATTCTCTGATTTTGATCAAGCATTAAAAGAAGTCAATAACAGCCAATTTGGTTTACAAGCCGGTGTATTTACCCGCGATATCTACAAAGCTCATAAAGCATGGGACGAACTAGATGTGGGTGGTGTGGTGATTGGTGACGTACCTAGCTGGCGTGTCGATAACATGCCTTATGGTGGCGTGAAAGAGTCTGGCTTAGGTCGTGAAGGGATCACTTTCGCGATGGAAGATATGACTGAAATTCGTTTGATGGTGTTACGTACTCCACAGTAAGACTGTGTTTAAAGCTCTTTAAAAAAGAGGTTTTAAAACTTTAAAAAGCGCCGGTTGGCGCTTTTTTTGTTTTTAAAAGTTAAGGCATATGCTGGGCACACAAAGTGTGGTCTGGTTTACCTGCTGGTGGATCGCTTGATAAGACAAGTCATGTTATAGAAGTCCATGTTTAGGCTCGTAGTTCGTTTCTATCATCGCGAATCTGATTTTATCGTCTACGGTATAGTTCTGTTCGTAATTTGCGCAATACATATTACTATCCCATACTGATTGCATAAATAATTTCACTAGTGAATGTGAGTTATGTATGCCCGGTAAAAAACAGTCTGCATTTAAACGCTACAGCATATTACTACTGATTATTATTTTAATCGGTGCTGCATATTACTTTTTAAAAATTCAGCAAAATGAAATTCAACAAAACCACCGTTATTTGCGACAACTGAATGAAGCGGCAAAAAGTTTGCAGCAATCAATTAATTTACTCAGCACAAGTGTTCGCCAAGAATTTATAGAAGTTCAGGCTGGAGAAACCAGTAAGTCCGATAATAAGCAGATTGATACTAATTTCGATCTCGACATTAATAAATTTAAAAACCTGCTCAACGCCACACAAAATTTTAAGCACTTAAACGTCCTCAAAAATAGCAATAAATCTCCAGAAACAGATAGCACTGAGTTTACTTTACAATTGGACCCTAATGAACAAGCTATTAGAATTGATATTGAAGAATTCAAAATCACTACTCCAATTTTGGATCTTATCCCAAGCCATTTAAGTCCTTTTCCTTTGCTTATCGTTAGTGATAAAGATGGCAATATTTTGGCCGAAAAACGCCACGCAGATCTTGCTAAAAATCTTTCTGACTTAAGGTTTTCAGCTGTTAAAAGTTATCTAGCGAGTACAGATAACTTAGCAAAAGACGAGAAGACGGAAACAAGCGTAAGTGATTCTATCGACCGAGAGTTAGCAGGACTTCACCTGCGAATTTATCGACAGCCAATGAAATTAACAAACCTGAGTTTGACCGACGAAAAAAGTCAGTCAACCCAGGATATTTACTTGTTAGCCTTTGTAGAAAAACAAGACGTTGTTTTGAATAATTTGAAAATCGGCAATACTGCGGCTTTATGGGCCGTGCTTAGTTTAGTTCTGCTGGTGGCAATATTACCTATTTTAAAAATTCAATATTGTGCGCCGACCTACAGCTACTCACGATCCGATGTGAGCCAATTTATTCTGGGTTTATTTATTTTATTTGGAGTTTTGGCCATTGCTATTTCTGATCAGCTTTTTTATCGCTATTGGTTGCAACAAAAAAACATTCAGAGTGAAAGTTTACACAACAAGATTAGGCATGACTTTAGCTATGAGTTGAACAAACTGATTGAACTCGATTATAACTATTTTAAAAATATCCAGCAGGGGGGCAATGCCCAATGTAATGAGTCATCAATCCCCACTCCCACAGCTGAGGTAGTTAAATCACAACTAAGAAATTGCACCCTATTAACAGAGGGGGGAGTATCATTAGCAGATAATGATAACGCCTATTTTATCGAGAATTGGTTTTTACTGAACAAAAACGGTTATTTTTCGGGTTTTGATGATCAGCAAAATCCAACTATATACCAACCACATAAAGCCCTATACAACACAAAACTAGTTGATTTAAAGGGACGTGAATACTTTCAACGGGGTTGGCATGGCCCGCTTTGGAACTGGGAAGGAGAAACAAAAGATAAAGATAAGCCATTTTTCATTCAACGAATCCGCAATATTCATGACGCCCGTTTTAATAGCCAGTTAGTTTTTAAGCACCAATTTGATAGTAAAGTTAATAGTAAAAATACAGAGTACTTAAGTTCAATTGGTACTTCATTAACTAGTTTAAATCAGCGTATTTTACCTAATAACTTCGGGTTTGCGGTGATTGATCAACAAGGTCAGGTTTTATACCACAGCAATGAGGAGCGTAGTTTAGTAGAAAACTTTTTTGCCGAAAATGCGCACAATTTACAATTACTCACTACTATGCAGCACTTAACAGATTTAAACGTAGATAAACCAACTAATTTAGAACTGGAATATCGCCATGCTCCACATAATGTGACTCTTGGGAAGTTACATAAAGATATACCTGAGTGGGGCTTGGTGGTTTTTTATAATCAAGAGGAAGCCTCGCAAGTAAATATGTTATTGGTATTTCTTGCTGTGATTTTATACCTATTGTTGCTTATCCCTTTGGTGTTACTCAGCCGCTATTTGAGCCTTCAAGGATTATGGGCTCGGATTCTTCATTATCAACATGACGACAACCGACCATTAGCTTTTCGCATTAGGTACAAATGGCTTGCCCTATGGATATGGTCTGCCTGTATCATGCAATTATTAAGTATGGGGGTGCTCAATAACGTTCTACCTCGCTTAGCTTTTTTCTTTTTTACTTTGAGTCTGATCCTAGTCGTCTTGCAATATAGACTTGTTCCCATTGCTTTACATGAAAAAAGATTAGCTTTTAAAGCGCTTGTTAAGCGCTTCCTACCGCAGCCGAGTATTTTATTTAGAACTCCCTTTTTTATTCCTTTTGCATGCGGGTTGTTTGTTTGTTTTGTGATGTGTTTTTTACCTGCAAACAATAATAGCTCCACACAAGTAAATTCAACTGAATGGCTGAACTTAGGGGCCGGCGTTACATTTTTTATACTGGCCTCATTGTTATTGTGGAAAAAGACCAAGGAAAGTCAAAACAAACTTTTCTTTAGTAGTAATAAGAACACTAGTCTTGCATTGTTAAACCGAAGAGTATCGATGGGTTACCTTTGGTATCTAGCGGCAAATATATATTTAATTACTATGGTGCCAGCAGTTATTTTAATTAACAGTGTTAATGGTTATATGCTTGCCGGCCAAGCCACTTTTCAAAATCAATATTTACAAGAACAACAGCAAAAAGTGGCTCAACAAGCTAAGCATTATAGAAAGTTATTGAAACAAAATAATAATGACATGTTAGGTTTGCCTCCGGTCTCACCAGTAATTGAACATGCCAATTTATTTCCAGGAGTGAACCCGCCAGATACAAAGCATATAGAGAGTTGGCTGTCTATTGTGGATAGAGAGTCAAATAATATTTACTCTGATAACGATCCTTTTTTAAAAACGATTATCAAAAATTTAAAGCTTAAAACTCATGTTGCCGCTGAATATCAATTTGAGGCTGCTAATAACATCCAAAGTAGTAACAAAAAATTATTACAATACGACCCTAATCGCTTTATGCAAGCGGCGAGTAAGGCGTTTTGGGCACAAATACTAATCATCACAGTTGTAGTGATTATGGGGGTATATTATGCCGGTCTATTTTTAGTTAGTCGTAAATTGTTAGGTGAGCATATTTTTGATAGTTATCGCCTCAGACCTCCCTCAGAATCTGAGCATAGTGAATATATTTGGCAGCGTTTACAAGAGTTAAAAATTAGTGGCCAAATGCGCTTACAATTTATTAGCCAATTAAGTCAGTTAGACCTAGAAAGTGCTTTCAGAGCTCACAAAATTCCCATCCATGATGGTAATATTAGCTATATAGAAGATTGGACTGATGCTGATGGGCAGGTAGATTTGCCAAAGATCGATACAATTCAAGGCCAAGAACACACCCCGCTCATTGTTCTACAAGGACTTGCTCAAAATTTATTTAAGCGTAAAAGTCGCACTCAAGCTTTGGCGGTACTTAAACGTCTACAGCAACAAAAAATTGATTTAATCATTGTGTCTGAAGTGTCACCAATGTTACTTCTTAGCCAAGCTGAAAATTTCCCTGCTCATGACGTAAAAGAAGCGCCTGATAAAAGAGAATTGTGGCAATGGAGTCAATTATTACGTGATTATGACATGCACTATTATTGGGTGGCGCGAAAAAAAAGCACTCTAACCACATCTCCGGATGCCACATCGATGCTAATACACGAATCAACCCATTGGCCTGAACTAAAACAAATTAAAGAGATATTTATTACCTATCATCGAGCGATTAAATTACAGCAGCAAGCAGAGCAATTAAAACAACCTATTAGCGATGATGATTTGCAGTTAAATGATTATTGGTCGCCACAACAAATTGTTGAGTTTTTTGTGCACCATGCACGCCCAGCTTATCGCTTACGCTGGGAACAGTGTTGCACCGACGAACGTCTTACGCTGCTGCAATTAGCCCATGGTGCTAAACTCAATCCAGCCAATGTTGAAGCTATAGGACATCTACAACGTCGGGGGTTAATTTATCGAGACAGTGGATGGCACTTAGTAAATGAAAGTTTTAGACAATTTATTTTAACGGCTGAGCCTCTCAGCCAAGTAGAAGAATGGGTAGATAAAACGAGAACTAGTTTGTGGCACAATTTACGTGCACCTCTATTTATGTTGGTAGCCATACTATTCATTTTGGTTATTTTTAGCGCCAATATTGCCTTTGATTCTGTCTTGAGTACTTTAGCTGCGGTACTTGGCGTCGTTCCCTTATTAATTCAAAATATATCGAGTTTGCGTTCGGTAGAAATTTTGCCGAAGGAATAATATGTCCACATGAGTTGATAAATGACAAAAGAATCGTAGGTACACTAATTGTAATAAAAATAATCAAGCTTGATTAAATTAATGTCTTAATCTCTATTTTTATAACGTTTAGTTAGTTGGTTTATGGGGGGAGGTAACGGCTAGTGATTGATGATGAGAATGGTTGTTTTGGTCTTTGCCTTTATCTGTCTACCAACAAGTATCTGTGGTTATCGAAGCTAATGACTTACAATGATCTTGCCAAATCTGCGGCCTTTATACCTGTGTTGTATTTGCTGGCCTTAAATGAGGAAAAGTTGTAAATGAGAAATAAAGTCATTCTTTTTGATATAAACGAGACAGTTCTAAATTTGAAGTCTTTGCAGCCAAAATTTACTGAGGCTTTTGGTAGTGAAGAAGCTTTATCATTATGGTTTTCGAAATTACTACATTCTTCAACAGTCTGTGTGGTTACAAATGTGCATACAAATTTTGCTAAACTCGCTGATGTCATGCTTGAGTCAGTCGCGGCAAATTACCAATTAAAATTATCTGAATCGAAACGCACTGAGCTATTAAGTGCGTTTGCTAATTTACAAGCACATTCAGATATTAAGGGGGCGCTAAGTAAATTACGCGAAAATGGATTTAAAACGGTCGCTTTTTCTAACTCATCCTTGAGCCTTATTTCTAGCCAAATAAAAAATGCTGGATTAACAAGTTTGTTTGATGAAATTATATCTGTCGAAGAAACTGGAAGTTTTAAACCCAATCCCAATGCCTATAGATTTGCGGCGAAGGTTTTAGCAGAGCCGGTAGAAAATCTTTGTCTTGTTGCAACACATGATTGGGATACCCATGGTGCTTTATCTGTGGGTCTAAATGCAGCCTACATTAATAGGTCGAATGCTCCTTACCACGCGCTGTATTTAAAGCCAGACATTCAAGCAAATACTATGGATAGCATAGTGCAGCAAATCATCGAAGCTTATCTATAAAAATATAATTTATACCAATCCCATCAAGTTTTCGCTGCGTTTACATTTATTTATTGGCGTTGGTATAACAGGTAAAAGCCACAATTGTCAGTCGCTAATACTGACAATTGTGCTGAGTTTGCATAATCAATAGTGGCTAGGTGATAGCCTTGTATTAAAGACTAAGTTTACGTTTTTTACTGCTTGCTAAGTCGAAACTTGTGGCCAGTGCTTCGCTTACATTGTTCTTTTCATTATCTTGCCTGAATAGCACCAAACGACTAATGGCGTGGGCTTTAGAACGTCCAGATATTAATAGGCTGTAGGTACCCGCTTGTGGGAAGTCTGCAAAAATACTATGGGGATCATTGTCATTGGTGGCAGTAGCCCACAACCAGCTATCTACTGGTCCGCCAAAACGATATATTTTGAACCAGCCTTTGTTGCCTGCTCCTTCAGGTTCGAGCCCTTTACAATGGTTATTGCTGTTGTGTTCTTTTGGACAAACCACTGTATTAGTTTCTTGGTTTTTAGCGAAAAAATGCGGTGAAATAATTTTTAGCCAGCTATCATTTGCATCTGTGGTTGCTTCACCAAAGGTGATTAAATTACTCCAGATAAACCGATAACGGCCAGGATTATTTATCTGAATGGTTAGGGGGATAATACCTACTCCAGGAGAGTCGTAATAGTCATTGTCTATCCATTTTATGTAACTCTTTTCGTTGCTTGAGTCTTTTTCAATTATTTGCCAATTTTTAGGTGGAGAGGTGTTCGCTAAATCTATGACGAGTACACCATCCTTTTCAACGTATGCGGTTTGACTTTGCTTGGCGTTGTTCTCACATAATGCTACACAGCTAAATTCAACTTTTGTCCAGCGGCCTCTTGAATAAGCAGTGATTTCATCTTCAGGGATCTTGCCGTTGGTCACTGAGTTGAACTCAACGGTGATTTTTTCTCCATGAAAAATTTCGATATTTGACCAGATGTGAGTAGTTTCAGAAAAATCCTCTTGGTTACTCGGGTTGGTGGCAAGACTTAGTTTTTTATCTCCAACACTGAGACTATATTGACTCTCTCCGTCAATTTCAGTTAAGGCTGTGAGGGTTGCGGTATAAATACCATAGGCACCGGTAAATGTAGTGTGTGCCGCTGAAAATTTGTCTTTATAAATAGCGGCATCCACCGCCCGGCTATTGGTATTGTGGTCTATGTATGACGGCACATAATCATCTGTTGCTGTGTCAGCTAAATCTGCAAAGTCTTGTATCGCGGATAATTCAATAATATCGGCACTTAGTGTTTTTGCTTCTCTAGCGACCTTTGGGGCTTTAGTTGTATCGGTACAGGCTGTGAGTGTCTGTATAATAACGAACAATAAACTATATGTAGATAAGGTTCTTTTCATAAAATTATTTTTAACCATTCAATGTAAGAGTAAATTGGAAGTTAAGAGTAGCGTTATTTAGTTATAATAATATTTATTATTAACGGGTATCTGGTTACGATTATTGGTAGTGTTTTTTCTCATAGATAAGATTTAACTTTGTTACGCATATCTTCACTAAAATTCATAAAATAGCAGTCAATTTAGGCTTATCTTTGATAGCTATGTTACTCGTTTTTGATACAAAAAATTGTGCTATTTCTTACTTTAACAAAGACGAAATAGTTAATAAAATCAATATTTTGGTCTATTTTTTCAGGTGTTGTTTTTTTGATTTATGGGGAAGGGCAGATCCGATTATATTTGAGTTTCGGTTGCAGACAGGCATGCTTTTGTCTTTAATTTTCTAGTTCGAAATTGGTAACTAACCGCTGCTTTGTATTTCCTTTTTAAAGCGCCAGTTATAAGGGGAATAGCCTTGGTTCATTGTCTGTTCGGCGAAGCCACTTTGTTAATTTCTGTGAATTTCCGTGGTAACGTTTTTTGCTTTTGCCTTTATTTTTTTTATTGGAATTTATCTGTTGGTTGCTGCTTTTCTTTGCCTAGCATCTCGAATCTATCGTTTCGATACTGTTTAATGTTATACAGTGACTTAACCAACCCCAGAACAAGAAAATTAATTCACCTGTGACTCGGTTTTCAACTGCGGTTGGGCTAAGGAATAAACTCAGATTATGCCTTGTGGTATTGATAGGATATAAAATATGGATGTGTCTGTACTTGTTGTTTTCATTTTTTTCGTGTTGATTATCTCGATTGTTATATATCGAAAAGCATTGATGAAAAAACGCTCTTCATTTATTAATGCTTATGAGTTTCCTCACTCTATTAAAAATAAGGTGTCGCAAATATATCCACACTTGCATCATTCAGATTTGGAACAAGTACTACGAGGATTAAGAGATTATTTTCATTTAATTTCATTATCCCGTAGTGAAATGGTGGCAATGCCATCTCAAGTTGTTGATGTCGCTTGGCATGAGTTTATTCTTTTTACCAAAGAATATGCTCAATTCTGTTCGAAGGCAGTGGGACATTTTGTTCATCATACCCCTGCTGAAGCCATGAAATCTGAAAGTAGGGCACAGTTGGGTATAAAAAAAGCATGGCGGATCAGTTGTCATAGAGAGCAAATAAATCCTTTTAAACCTAAGCGTTTGCCGCTTATTTTTGCTTTAGATGGCAGATTAAATATTGAGGATGGTTTTTTATATGAGCTGAATTGTATGAGGTCAACGTCTTCCAATAACGGTACTGGAAGTTCAGCAACTGGATTCTGTGGTAGTCATATCGGTTGCTCTTCTGGTTGTGCCGGTAGTGCGGGAGATGGTGGCTGTGCAGGCGATAGTGGTGGAGGAGGCTGTGGCGGCGGAGATTAAAATCAATATTTGGCTTTCTATTTCATAAAACTAGGTTTGCTGGTTTATGGGGCATCTTGTTATTTCTGCATATAGTTAGCAGGGAGCGATTTTTTGTTTTAAGCTCGGTATTTATATTTAGCCGCTGTTTTATTTGTATTTTCGATTAAAGCGCAGTGTTATTGGTAACAGTATTTTTATTGTAAGGAGTTACTTATGCTTGAATTACGACCTAATTGTGAAGGGTGTGATAAAGATCTTCCTGCCTCTTCGACTGAAGCTTATATTTGTACTTACGAATGTACTTTCTGCAAAGACTGCGTTGACAATATGCTAGGTAATGTTTGCCCTAACTGTGCGGGAGGTTTTTGTCCTCGCCCAATTCGACCTAAAACTGCTTATCGAGCCGGAGTCTCTTTACAGGAGCAACCCGCATCAACTAAACGGATAAATACTAGCTATACTAAGGCGGAAATTGCCGATTTTACTCATCCGATTAAAGGTATTTCAGCGAAAGATAGATAGAGTGATTCGCCTTTTAAATCAATAATATTGCACCTCGACGTTAACGACTGCTTTTCTTTGCTCGTAGCTCGAATCTAGCCACTGCTCATCTTTGCCCCATTATGCTTAACCTGATGGGCTAAGTCAAAAGTCAGCAACAAAGAGTAAAAAGCGTTTAGGCAGAACCCTTCGGGCAGCGTTTGTGCGGCATTTCTACTGCTTCATCACTCATTAAGGTAGAACAACTACATTACATTCGTGCTTTATTGTATAAATACCGCACAATTCGCTGCAAAAGCAATCACCAAAGATTAACAGCCCCTGCTAATAACGTGTTATTGCTAGACTCTCCTCCAACGCGGCTAGGTAGAGGTAGCCCAACGCCACTAGGCACAAAAAGAGCGTTATCGAGAGGTTCGGCTTATCCAGTATTCAGGTTACTTAGGCTGCAACATTCTGCCTTCCATCTACACCCCAAAATAATCAGCTAACAGCTGAGAAGTAAATTCTTTACGTAAGTAAAAACCTCTTGGTCTAGTTTTTATTTTATGGCCATTTTTTCCTATTGCATCGGTTAACGCAGAGCCATCCGCAGCTTTTGGTCGTATTTGTAGATATTGACCATGTTTAGCTGTAATTTTTTCTATCTCGCCTAGGGATATCATTTCCATTAATTCTTCCCAATCCATACGCAGTTGGTTGTCTTGCTCGGGACTGGGTGTCCATAAAAATGGGGTAGCGATACACCTATCTTTTGGCGGTATGTCTCGTCTGCCATCGATTGGGACCCATAACACCTGTTGGATCTTATTGCGTACATTACTGGTATGCCATTCTACACCAGCAATATCTAATAAAGGCGCGTAACACACATAGGTAGTTTCCAGCGGGCGGCAGTTTTCATCTATAGGAATGGTTTTTAATTCAATTCCGAGCTTGGCAAAATCTTGTTGTGATTTAGAGCCTGCAGTGGCGCCGAGACAAAGTTCTATCAGCTGTCCGCTCCAGCCTTTTTCTCGTTTAAAGTTTGTCGGGACTTTAATTTTATTGAAGTCGGCCAGCTCCCCCAAAGTCAATCCTGCTAATCTTTCGGCTCTAGACATAAGTTGTTCAGCCGTTTTTGGCTCGCTACTTGGAAAAATATATTGTTTCATTAGGTACAGGCTGTGTCTTATGTTTTTTATTGCTTTGCATGATCGCTAGTTTATGGAAGAATGCAGTACATTAAAAGAATTGAGTTCTCGGGAGTCTAAGTGATTGATGCCGAAGGATTCCGCGCCAACGTTGGCATAGTGATTTGTAATGAGATAGGTCAAGTTTTTTGGGCTAGACGTTATGGGCAACATTCTTGGCAGTTTCCGCAGGGCGGAATTGATGAAGGTGAAACTGCTGAGCAAACTATGTATCGTGAGCTTCACGAAGAAGTGGGCTTGCGGCCGGAACATGTAAAAATATTGTCTGTGACCAAAAATTGGTTGCGCTATAAACTACCTAAACGATTAGTTCGTCAAGGCAGTAATCCTGTATGTATTGGCCAAAAACAGAAATGGTTTTTATTGCAATTAACTTGTAATGAAGACGATGTCGATCTGTTGCAGTCTAATCATCCTGAATTCGATAATTGGCGTTGGGTTAGCTTTTGGTATCCCGTACGAAACGTTGTGTCGTTTAAAAAAGATGTATACAGGCGTGTAATGAAAGAATTTTCTTCAACAGCCATGCCAGATAATGCCCCGAATACTCAAGGGCAATCAAATAAATCCAAGCGTCGTCGTAAGACTTAATATTACAAGGTGAAAAGGGTATATGTTAACTACGCTTAAACGTATTGTTCAGGAAGTGAATCAAATTCCAGTATTGGATGATGCATTAAACTGTCTGGCAAATCGCTTAATCGAAGCCCTAGGCGTTGACTCATGTAGTATTTATCTTGCTGATTACGACCAACAGCATTTTACCTTAACAGCCACTAATGGTTTAGCTACTGAAGCTGTTGGACGTGTATCTATTGGCTTCTCAGAAGGCTTGATTGGTCTGATAGGCCAACGAGAAGAACCAATCAACATTAGTGACGCACAAAGTCACCCTCGCTTTAAACATTATCCTGAAGTCCAAGAAGACCTTTATCACGCATTCTTAGGTGCGCCGATTATTCATCAACGTAAAGTTTTGGGGGTGTTAACGTTACAGCAGCGAGAAAAAAGACGCTTCAGTGAAGATGAAGAAGCCTTTTTAGTCACTTTGGCTATGCAATTGGCTGTGGAAATAGCCAATGCTAAAGCTCGGGGGTCTATTAATTCATTAACTGAAAATGTGCCAAAAGATTGGCAAAAGTCATTACGTGGTGTGCCAGGTTCATCAGGGCTTGCAAGTGGTACAGGTTATTTATTAAATTTATTGGTCAGTCTGCACAATCATACTCACAAGCGTAGTGACGACAGCGAAACTCAAATTGCAAACTATCGTCAAGCTGTAAAACAAACCCAAGATGATATGGCTGTATTGTCTGAGCGTATGCAAAACGAAGTGCCTGATGATGTTAGAGCCATCTTTGAGCTATATCACCATTTGTTAGACGCCAATAGTTTAGGTCGTGAAGTCGAAAAGAAAATCAAAGAGGGTTGGGATGCTCCTACATCACTGAAGATGGTGGTAGAGGGGTATGTACGTCAATTTCAATCTATGAATGACCCCTACATGCGAGAGCGCGCGGTTGATGTTGAAGACATGGGTAACCGGGTGCTGGCGAATATCCTAGGCATTACTTCTGGGGTCACCATTAAGCGCGAACCGCCACAACATTCGATTCTTATTGCTGAAGAAGTCACAGCGGCTATGCTGGCAGAATTCCCAAGTGAAAAGTTAGTGGGCATAGTATCTATGCGCGGCTCAAATAACTCTCATGCGGCAATTATGGCTAGGGCAATGGGCGTACCTGCCGTAATGGGGGTGACTAATATCCCTATCAATTTATTGAACGAAAAAGAAATTTTGCTCGATGGTTATACCGGTGATGTGATTGTATCGCCCAACCTCACTATCCGACGTGAATTTGAACAACTGGTTCTAGAAGAGCAGCTATTATCAGAACGCATTCATGCAGTAGACAGCTTACCTGCAGTTACTACAGACAATTGTCAAATTAGTTTATTTGTCAATGCAGGTTTGTCATTAGAATCTGAAAGTAACAACAACCCTGATTCTGATGGTGTTGGCTTATTTAGAACTGAAATTCCATTTATGATGCGCGAGCGTTTTCCAACCGAACAAGAGCAAGCTGACTTATACCGTGAGTTGTTAATCGCTGAACCGAATAAACCTTTCACTATGCGTACACTCGATGTTGGTGGTGATAAACCATTGCCTTATTTTCCTATTACTGAGGAAAATCCATTTTTGGGTTGGCGTGGTATTCGTTTAACATTAGATCACCCAGAAATATTTTTAGTCCAAATTCGGGCTATGTTACGGGCCAGTATTGGCCTAGAAAATTTACGTATTATGTTACCCATGATTACCTCTGTAAGTGAGGTGAGCGAAGCTAAACGTTTAATTAAACAAGCTTTTTATGAGGTAGAAGAAGAAGCCCAGCAGCAAGGTGAACATTTATATCGGCCTCAAATTGGTGTGATGTTAGAAGTGCCTGCGGTGATTTATCAGCTGCCTCAGTTAGCCAAAATAGTCGACTTTTTCTCGGTAGGAAGTAACGATTTAACCCAATACTTATTGGCCGTCGATCGAAATAATTCTCGGGTCGCTGATTTATACGATAGTTATCATCCTGCGGTGTTAAGTGCATTACATACTATAGCTAAAACAGCTGGTGTATTACAAAAACCTATTACAGTATGTGGTGAATTAGCAGGTGAACCAGGTGGAGTCGTGTTACTTTTAGCTATGGGTTATCGAAAACTCAGCATGAATAATCATAATTTGTCGAAAGTGAAATGGATTGTCCGTAATATTAGCCAAAGCGATGCTGAACAGCTATTGGCTAAAGTCTTAACCTTGAATAATCCACAAGATGTTCGTGACGAAGTGAATCTTTATTTAGAATTATCTGGTTTAGGTGGACTCGTCAGAGCCGGCAATTAGATACGTGTAGTTATCCACAAAATACAGAATTGAGAACAAAAAATGCAGCAATATTTACAGTTAATGCGCCATGTATTAGAAACTGGAACAAAAAAAGAAGATCGTACAGGTACAGGTACATTAAGTGTTTTTGGTTATCAGATGCGCTTTGATTTAAGCCAAGGTTTTCCGTTAGTGACTACTAAAAAGTGCCATTTGCGTTCTATTATCCATGAGTTATTGTGGTTTTTAAAAGGTGAAACCAATATTCGTTATTTAACTGATAATAACGTGAAAATTTGGGATGGATGGGCAACTGACGACGGTGAATTAGGACCTGTGTATGGTAAACAATGGCGCAGTTGGGAAGGTACTGATGGTCAGGTTATTGATCAAATTAGTGAACTGGTAGAACAAATAAAGACTAACCCAGATTCTAGGCGTTTGATTGTCAGTGCATGGAACCCAGCCGTTCTGCCTGATACAAAGTTTTCGCCCAAGGAAAATGCAGCGCAAGGTCGGCAGGCTTTACCTCCTTGTCATACAATGTTTCAGTTTTATGTATTAAACGGTAAGTTATCTTGCCAGTTATATCAAAGAAGCGGTGATGTTTTTCTAGGTGTACCTTTTAATATTGCCAGTTATGCACTATTTACTATGATGTTAGCGCAAGTGTGTGATTTAGAAGTGGGTGATTTTATTCATACTTTAGGTGATGCTCATTTATATGTGAATCATTTAGAACAAGCTGAGTTGCAACTCTCTCGTGAACCTTACGCTCTGCCGAAAATGTTAATTAACCCTAAAGTTAAAGACATCTTCTCTTTTGAAATCAGTGATTTTGAATTAACTGACTATCAATCTCATGCTCATATTAAGGCTTCAGTAGCAATTTAATTTGTGTAATAACACTAAATTAGGTGACAGTTAAAAATGACGACTCCCATATTAATTTGTGATGATTCAAGTTTTGCTCGTAAACAAATGGAGCGCTCGATACCAGATGGATGGGATGTAGATGTCAGTTTTGCTGAGCACGGAGAACAAGCCTTAGAGATAATCCGGGCGGGCAAAGCTGAGGTCATGTTTCTCGACTTAAATATGCCTGTGTTAGATGGTTATCAAACCATGCAGATCATCAAAAATGAAGATCTGCCAGTGTTGGTGATTGTTGTGTCTGGAGATGTTCAACCAGAAGCCCGTAAACGAATGTTAGATTTAGGGGTGATTGATTTCATTCGCAAACCTATTGAAAATAACACATTAATAGACATATTAAGCCAATATGGTTTGTACTCTGGTGACGCAAGTTCATCTAAAAGAGCCGAAGCCGTTGCTTCTGCAAATAAAAAGTCTAGCGTTGATAAGCTTGATGCCTATCGAGAAATGGCAAACATTGCTATGGGGCAAGCTGGTGAAAGTTTAGCTAAATTATTAGGTGAATTTATTGATTTGCCAATCCCCAGTGTTAATTTAATCACAAATACCGAATTACACATGGCCATGGCCGATATACAGCGTAATGAAAGTGTTTCTGCAGTCTCTCAAGGCTTTATTAGTGCTGGTATCAATGGTGAAGCCTTAGTCATATTTAACGACTCAAACTTTGCCAACATGGTGAAACTTCTCAAATATACAGAAGGCAAAAGTACTGGTTCTTTAGAATTAGAAGCGTTAATGGATGTCTCCAATATTTTGATTGGAGCTTGCTTACGAGCGCTTTCTGCACAACTCCATGCGGTATTTAGCCATAACCATCCAATTATTTTGGGACGACATTGTGATTTAGAAGATATTCTTAAACATACCAGACAAAGAACAGAAGACATGTTGGCTATTGAAATTGCTTATTCAATTAAAAGCCAAAATATTAACTTTGATTTACTCTTGTTGTTTCCTAACAAATCTATCGACTTAGTATTCGATAAACTTGTCACCTCTCATTCTTAAGGTACGTTTTTATGGCTGTTGATAATAGTTTAGCTGAAATGCATTGGAAACATGACTTATTAGGCTCGATAGAAGTAGGAATAGTGGTACTCGACAAAGAATTTAATGTTCAGGTATGGAACCAGTTTATGGAGAACCATAGCAGTATTGTACCAAGCATTATTCAAGGTAAAAGTGTATTTGAGTTTTTTCCTGAAATAGATAAAGAGTGGTTTACCCGCAAAGCTGCCCCTGCATTTTCCTTAAAGAGCCCAGTATTTGTTATTTGGGAGCAGCGTCCTTTTTTATTTCGATTCGATAGTAATAGACCTATCACTTCTAAAGCCGAGTTCATGTACCAAAATATTACTATCTTCCCGTTGGCCTCTTTGAGCGGAGATGTGGATCAAGTTTGTTTGGTTATTTATGACGTAACAGATGAAGCAATAAGCCGTTTGGTCATGCAATCACTTAATACCCAGTTAAAGGAAATTAGTCGAGTAGATGGTTTGACTGGGTTATATAATCGACGTTATTGGAATGAACAATTTGATATGGAATTCAAAAGAACAAAAAGAAGTGATACTGAATCTTCACTAATCATGTTGGATATCGATCATTTTAAAAAAGTGAATGATACTTATGGTCATCCTGCAGGTGATGAAGTGATCAAAGCTTTAGCTGGGATTATTCAAAAAACTATTCGAGAAACTGATGTTGCTGGCCGTTATGGTGGTGAAGAGTTCGCTATCATCTTACCCAACACACCTGTGGCTAACGTAGAATTTGTCTCAGAGCGCCTTCGCCGTTTAGTTGAAAAATGTGTAGTGGATTATGCTGGTATCAATATTTCATTCACCATTAGTATTGGCATTGCAGGTTTTCAAAAAAGCTATAAAGATAGTGCCCAGTGGTTAGAATCTGCTGACAAAGCATTGTACCAAGCCAAAGCTGCAGGTAGAAATCGAGTAATTCTTTCTGAGTAAGTTAATTGCACGGAGCTTTCTCCATTATCATTCGGTATTGTTACCGAGTCATCTAGTCTTTTTTAATGTTGTATGTAAATGAATCAAAAAAAAAGTTTTAAAGAAGCCATTTTAAATAAGCGTATGCTTGTTTGTATTACCACTGGTTTTTCTTCGGGTTTACCTCTTTATCTATTAATTCAGTTTGTACCCGCTTGGTTACGTTCTGCAGATATAGATTTAGCGACTATCGGTTTAATAAACTTGGTGTTATTTCCCTACACTTGGAAGTTTCTTTGGTCGCCGGTAATGGATCGTTTTGTGCTGCCATTTTTAGGCCGTCGTCGAGGCTGGATGTTTGTGACCCAATTGGGCCTGATAACTCTGATGAGCTCCTTGGCCTTGTTCGATCCTCATACCGACCTGACAAATATTATTATTATTGTCTCTGCTATTTCATTTTTTAGCGCCAGCCAAGATATAGTGATTGATGCTTATCGACGAGAGATTTTGCCCGATGACGAACTAGGCGCGGGCAATGCATTTTATGCCCAAGCTTACCGGATTTCGTCTTTTGTACCTGGATCTTTGGCTATGATACTTGCCGGCTTCTTTCCTTGGTCTGTGGCACATTTGTCTGTTGCGGCATTTATGCTAGTTGGTTTGATTTCGACTTTATTGATCAAAGAATCGTCAACCCCTGGTGACGAACCACAAACCTTGCGGTCAGCAGTTATCGAACCATTTAAAGAGTTCTTTCAACGTAGTGGTTGGCAAGATGCTATGTGGATATTGTTATTCATTATTTTGTATAAGCTTGGAGATAGCATGGCTACTGCCCTTGAAACGCCATTTTTTATGGACATGGGGTTTTCTACGGTAGAGATAGGTTCAATTGCTAAAATATCTAAAACAATTGGCGCCACAGTAGGCACCATTCTAGGCGGTGTAGCTATGATTAAATTAGGTATTAATCGTAGTTTATGGGTTTTTGGAGGCTTTCAAATCGTCTCCATTTTAGGTTATGTATTACTGTCTATGGTGGGTTATAACCACTTCGTTTTAGCTCTTGCCAGTGGTTTAGAATATTTAGGTGTTGGTTTAGGTTCAGTTGCTTTGATTGCATTTATGGCTAAATCTACCAATAAACATTTTACCGCTACCCAATTTGCATTATTAACCAGTATTGCTGTTATACCTCGCACTTTTGTTAGTGCGGCAACGGGTTATATTATTGAGTCGGTAGGTTATACCCAATTCTTTGTGATTTGTTTTGTATGCGCCTTACCTGGCATGTTGATGTTATTTAAAATAGCACCTTGGAATGATAGTAAACAGTCACAAACCTAAGAGTGTTCATAGTTCAATCATCGGTTTTTTCAAAGCCAAATGAAAAGGGCAGTAGTTCTTTAAAAGCTACTGTTTTTATTTCCCCTGATTTTTTGACCATATGTATTTGGGTTTGCCCATCAGCAAACTCAGCTATTTTTTGACGGCAACCGCCACAAGGTGGACAAAAATCTGTAGTTGGGCCAATAATCACAATATGTTTGATCAGTTTATTGCCAGACAAAACCATAGCGGATATGGCACCTGCTTCAGCACACTGGCCTAATGGATAAGCTGCATTTTCGACATTACAACCGCTGTGAATTTGTCCTGCTTCATCGATTATAGCCGAGCCAACATGGAATTTTGAGTAGGGTGCATAAGCATTTTTTTGAGCTTGCAATGCTTGTTCAATAAGAGGTGTAGTCACCTCAGGCAATGACTGGAACATGTCAATTATAGGCCTTGTGTTATTTTAAAGGCCGACTAGTTTGCGTTATTTTTACTAATTGATACAAGTTAAATTCAATTATTCTTACGGGGATAATATGGCAACTTTACTTTTTAGTGTAAATAAGCGACTCTACGACATAATTTTTATGTGTGTTTTTATTAATTATTGAGTTAATGTTCATGCTTAATTCAATCTTAATAAACATTCTTTTTTCGGGTAAATATCCTTCTTTATTATGCAGAAATCTATCGTCTTTTTTATATTTATTAGCACATTGTTAATGGGCTGTGCCAGCCATTATGATGACTCTCAATCAAGAGCACAGATGGGTAATTTATTACTTGCCGAGCCTGCACCTATGAATCCAAGATCACAATTGGCCATAGCTCGTTACAGTCATATTTTGGGACAAGCAGAACTAGAAGATGAACAAAGAGCACAATTATTACATCAGCGCGGCACTTTATATGACAGTGTGGGGTTGTCTGGTTTAGCTCAATACGATTTTAATCAAGCTATTCAACTTAAACCAGATTTGGCTGAAGCTTATAATTCTATGGGTGTGCATTATACCCAACAAATGGATTTTATTCAGGCTTATGAAGCCTTTGATGCTACATTAGATATTGATCCTAATATGGAATTTGCATTTTTAAATCGTGGTATTGCTCTTTATTACGGTGGTCGTCCGGATTTGGCTGTACGAGATCTTGGTGAATTTTATAATAAAAATGCTGCAGATCCCTACCGTGCTTTATGGCGTTATTTAGCAGAGAGTAGGATTGACCAAACTAGTGCAATAAAGACCTTAGCTGGATTACGCAAAAACTTAGATGAAGACAACTGGGCCACTAAATTGGTGGATTTATACCTAGGGAAAGTAGGTGAGAATGAGTTGCTAAGTGCCTTAATTGGTGGCGTTACTAGTCAACAACAATTAACCGACCGTTTATGCGAAGCTTATTTCTATTTGGGTAAATACCACACCGAAAAAGGTAATCGTGGTATCGCATCAAATTATTTTAAATTGGCGCTTAGTACTAACGTGTTTGAATATGTAGAACACAGGTATGCACGTTTAGAGCTTAATTTACTCAGAGACCAAACAAACGAAGAAGAATCAGCAGTGTCACAAACTCAATAATTATGTGGCAGTTATTGAGATGGGGAGCTGCTCTATTAATTGCTTTATCTCCCCTTTATCTTGTTTTATATCATGCCCTTGATGAACTCAATTCTAGTCCTGAAATTGCACCAGAAGCCATTAGTTTAACCTTAGACGACGCTTTAGTTTTTTGGCATAAAGGCAAATATAAAGAATCCTTAGTGATCTTAGATCATATTGATAAATCTAAACCCGAAGTATCTTTTTATCGTGCTTATTTTGAGCGATATCTACAACACCAAGTAACCCCACAATTACCTAGTCAAACTACTTTTGCAGAAAATTGTTCGCAAAAAATATTATTTGTTACTGGCGACGTGTATTCCTTAGCTCAAGCTACAGTATTTATGTCTCGTTTTGCTAATGACGAACGATTGGCAACTTTACCAATTTGTATTGAACCAACTATTTGGTTTGATCCCGCTAAAATCAATTGCCAGCAGAATCAGACAGAAGATGGTCGTTTGGCTTGTGATTTACCACAACTGGCAAAAAGTTTAAAAGCACAAAACTTTACCCACTTAGTGGTATTTGCAGATAAAGGTAAAGCAAATGTCCATAACGGAATTATGTTTTTAGATCGGCAAGATAGTTACGACGTGTTTGTGCATGAATTGGCACACTTCGCCGGTTTTGTTGACGAATACCCGTTAACAGGGCAGTTAGCTGCGCAGATTTGTGCTGGCGACGACACGCCTAATTTAGTGTTTCGTAAAGCGGGAACACAAGTTATAGACACTGATTATTGGCAATCAATAGGACTAGACTCAGATTTATCTCTCACTAAAGCGAGAACCTGTGATAACCACCCGAACCAAGCTTATAAGGTAGAAAAAAAGTTAACCTTTATGGAATATCATGATGTGGCTTATATTCCAGAACATTATTTAGCTGTTTGGCAAAAACGTTTGTCAACTCAAACTTATTCTCCGTCAGCTCATGTTAATTTTGCGCAGTTTTATGAAGGAAAAAATAATCTACGAGAAAGCCAGTTTTGGCGGACTAAATATCAAGGTTATTTAAAAAACTAAGCGAGTTAACCAGCATTCTGGATAAGCTGGCTCTTAGATTACGAACAGAAAATGACTCTTATCTATTTGTAAGTGTCTGAATCTTCGTCAAAATTAAGCTCATGCTAGAGCACTTAATCTGAGTTGATGTTAGTTAAAATGCTATTATGTCATTTCTGTGACATTCAGGTATAATACTCGGACCATTTTTATCCCTCAGTTAGTAAACTATTCAGATTATGTTAGAGCAATTTCAAGTCGAGACCATAGATTACCCGTTTCCGGCCAAACCCGCTGTTTTAAGCGAGATTGAACAAAAACGCTACGTTGAAGAAATCAAATCTTTACTCAAACAAAACAATGCT
Organism: Paraglaciecola sp. L3A3; assembly: GCF_009796765.1. NCBI lineage: Bacteria > Pseudomonadati > Pseudomonadota > Gammaproteobacteria > Alteromonadales > Alteromonadaceae > Paraglaciecola > Paraglaciecola sp. L3A3. Next base: position 4,439,604 of record NZ_CP047023.1, on the reverse strand, counting down.
GTTTTAGTCGCACATTATTATACCGACCCTGAAATTCAAGCGTTAGCTGAAGCGACAGGTGGTTGTATTTCTGATTCTCTAGAAATGGCACGATTTGGTAGAGATTGTGATGCCGACACATTAATTGTGGCCGGTGTTCGTTTTATGGGCGAAACCGCAAAAATTCTTAGTCCAGAAAAGAAAGTACTGATGCCAACATTAGAAGCAACCTGTTCACTTGATCTAGGTTGTCCCATCGAACAGTTTTCTGCTTTTTGTGATGCTCATCCCGATCATACTGTTGTGGTTTACGCTAATACATCTGCAGCAGTTAAAGCTAGAGCTGATTGGGTAGTAACATCAAGTATAGCGCTTGAGATAGTCGAACACTTAGACTCTCTAGGTGAAAAAATCATCTGGGGACCGGATCGTCACTTAGGTGCTTACATTGCTAAAGAAACCGGTGCAGACATGTTGTTATGGCAAGGTGAATGTATCGTGCATGATGAATTCTCAGCTAAAGCCCTAAACGACATGCGCCACTTACACCCGGATGCAGGAGTGTTAGTTCACCCAGAATCTCCTGCGAGTGTAGTCGCGCTGGCCGATGCTGTGGGCTCTACAACACAATTAATCAATGCGGCTAAAAACTTACCTCATGAAAAATTTATTGTAGCAACCGACCGTGGCATTTTTTACAAGATGCAACAAGCCGCTCCAGAAAAGACCTTACTCGAAGCCCCAACCGGTGGCAATGGCGCAACTTGTAAAAGTTGTGCTCACTGCCCTTGGATGGCAATGAATGGCTTACAAGCTATTCACCAGTCTCTTAGCGAAACTAGTGGTCATGAGATTTTTGTGGATGACGCACTGCGCGAAAAAGCCTTGATCCCATTAAATAGAATGTTAGATTTTTCTGCGCAATTAAATATGAAAGTGGCAGGCAACGCTTAAGCTTGTGATTTTATAAATTGGTCTATCGCCTTGCGTAATGAAGCAAAGGCGATACGGCTAGTATCAAACTCACTTATTTTTATCCATTGATATCCAGCTATTTCTGCTACATCAGCATTAAGCTTTGGTTTTTCTGTTAAGTAACTAACAAAAACTACATCACAAGTGTGATAAAGCAGATCTTTGTAATGGTAGGTATTCGCTCCTGAATAAAAATACTGCCAATTAACAATATCCGCAGCCAACTCTTCTTTTAACTCTCGACTCAGTGCCTGCTCCAGAGATTCGTTGTGATCAACAAACCCACCAGGTAAGTCTAATTGGCCTTTTTCAGGATCTTTAGCTCTTACTGTTAGTAATATCTCGTCATCACAACAAATGATTGCGGCAACAGCTGCTGCGGTATTATGAAAGTATTCAAACTGACACTCAGCGCACAGATGTTTGTGGCCATTCTGTGAGCTTATGTTTTCACTTTTACAGTTAGGACAAAATTTAAAAGAGCTTAGATTCGTTGGCAATTTTTGTTTCGTACACTGTTTATTAAACAACGAACGCCTTGCTTGATAGATAAATAGGTACCCATATAGTACGGCAAATTTTTAGATGTAGCAGATGACTATCTGCAATTATTGCCAGATATTGATAATTTAATAAGCAGATAGAGTGTTAAATTAGGTATTTATAAGGTTTAACTTGATTCATGGCGCCGATTTCCATAACATACTCCGCGCTCAGAAAATCAGTCAATTGACTGAGTAGTACAAGATTTAGCGCAAGCCAGCGTAGAGTTATAATTTAATAACTCATATAAATAGGCAAAAAATTTGGAGAGGTGGCTGAGTGGCTGAAGGCGCACGCCTGGAAAGTGTGTTTAGGGTTAAACCTAACGAGGGTTCGAATCCCTCTCTCTCCGCCATATACAAAATGACCCGCATTAGCGGGTTTTTTTGTATATGGCGGAGAGAGAGGACTTGGTTCGGACCTCCGGTTCGACTAATCGTCTGGAACGATTAGCACCGCCTCTGGCGCCCGCAGGGGCAGGTACATGGATGTACCTGAGTGAATCCCTCACAGTAATCTCCAGCATAAACAACAGCACCTAACTTCGAATTAACTGATTTTATTTTATCCCGTCCAGTAACTTCATACCTATCAACATTGATTAACTTAAAATTAACTTTGTTTAAAGGCTCAACGTTGTTCGTTGGGCCTTTTTCATTTTGGCGGAGTAGAGTCGGGATGAGAACCCTCGCGGTTCGACAAAAACTACTGGATGGTTTTTGAACGTGCGAAGCACGGCCCGAAGGGCGTAAGGCAGGATGCCTGAAGTACTAATCGTCTGGAACATTTATTCACTACATCCATGTAGTTCACCTGCTTCGCAGGCCAGCGAAAGCTGTTCTGATTTGTTCCTACAAATCTTGCTTACACCGCTTCTGGCGCCCGCAGGGGCAGGTACATGGATGTACCTGAGTGAATCCCTCACAGTAACTAGCGACACAAATGACAGCACCAAATTCGAATTAGCTGACTTCTTCTATCCCGTCCACTCAGGGGCTGTTTCAGTTAAACTTTTTGGTAACACTGGAAGTAACATCTTTGGATTTTAGTTTTTTGTCTGCTTTGAATGTATTTAATCTGAGTTTTGGATAAGAAGTATCGTCTAATCTGAATTTATCAAAACATTACTAGGTCCGAATTAAATGTATATTTTTTACTTGGCCAGAACGCGCTTGAATACAAAGTTATTGATTACTAAGCACACCATATTGACGCAGAAAGTCACTATGCATGGGCATACCCTCGACCGCTTTTTTGATTTGCATTTGTAAATCGTTAAATGCTTTGCGTAAGTTATCATTTTTCACTAAGCGGCCCATGTGATGGTAACCTTCAACTTTTGCCCCTTGTCCCAACATGACTTGGTTCCAAGAATCAACGCGAAATAGGTCTCCATCATTTTGAAAGGCGATTGAGGTTTTTGTGTATAGCTCCATCCTATGTCGCAGTGAGTCAGGAATATCCATAGTTGCAGCGTGTTGCCAAAAAGGCTCGGGTCGTCGGTTCAAAGTATAATGTAAAATAATGAAATCTCTTATGCTATTTACCTCTCCATCAACGTAACTGTTGTAATGTGTTTGTAGGGTTTCATCCATACCATTAAAAGGGAACATTTGAACCAATCTTGTTGCTGCAATCTGACTAAGATGAATACTGGTGGATTCAAGTGGTTCGAGAAATCCACTAGAAAGGCCGATGGCTACACAATTCTTAAACCATGTTTTTTTACGTTTACCGGTTTTAAATTTTAGCAAACGTGGCTGGGTGAGCATATCGCCCTCAAGATTGTCGGTGAGTAACTGCAGCGCGTCTTGATCAGAAATATAGTCACTGCAAAACACCAAGCCGTTTCCCACTCTTTTTTGTAGTGGGATCCGCCATTGCCAACTGGCATCTCGAGCAATTGATTTTGTATACGGTGGAATGTCCTGTTTACTTTCAGTTTGCACCGCCCAAGCACTATTCATAGGTAACCAATGTGACCAGTCTTCGAAACCTACTCCCAAGGCACCATTAATAAGTAATCCTTTGAAGCCGGTGCAATCTATAAATAAATCACCCGAAACACTTTTGCCATTAGTTAATATAAGTTTGCTAATGTGGCCGGTTTCACTATCCATTTCTATTTGGTCAATTGTGCCTTCGATTCGCTTAACGCCTCGGGCTTGACTAAATTCACTTAAAAAAGAGGCGTATAAACTTGCATCTAAATGAAATGCATAGTTAATGTTAGTTTTATTGTCTTTGCCAAATTTCCCTGCTTTTGCCGCTTGTAGCTCGAAGCAGTAATCTTGTAATTCGCCACCCCAGCCTAGTGTATTCGCGTGTTGCCAAAGGTGCTGAAAATCCCCCATCCAAGTGGAACGACCAATCTGACCAAAGGCATGGAAGTAGCTCTCACCTATATCTCCCCAATTGCTAAATTCAATGCCTAATTTGAAGGTTGCCTGGGTTTTTTGCATAAATTCTTGCTCGTCAACACCAATAAGGCGATGAAAGGCTTTATGTGTAGGAATGGTGGCTTCGCCCACACCGACAGTGCCAATATCTGCAGATTCAATTAGTGTGATATCAATCAAGCTGCCCAACTGACTCGATAAAGTAGCAGCTGCTATCCATCCCGCTGTACCGCCACCCGCGATAACCACCTTTTGTACTTTTTGCATTTGAAACTTCCTATCTGCTCACTAAAAATATAAAGCGCTTAATCGTTACCGATTAATCTTTTTTAATACTTTATTGCGTAATACCCGAGCGCTTAATTGATCAAGATCTCGTAAAGCACCCCATGTATGCGGTGGTAAATGTTGTCGTGCTTGTTGCTTGTCTGCAAAAATATAATGTTGAAATAATTCGTGCCAGGCGTTTTTTTCACTTTGTGGTCGCCCGCGCAGGCTTAACATGGCATGTAATAATGTCGCCATGGGGTCATCAACGTAAGCAGGGGTGCTATTCCACCAGTAGTTGAGCATGACATTGAAGTCATCTAATGCTTCAACTTGGTGCCACCACAAAGCAGGATAAACCAATACATCACCAGGCTCTAACTCTACCACTATGGCATGTTTGAGAGCCTCTCGCGCCTTAGGGTAGCGCTCATAATCAGGAGCCGAAATATCTACCATACTTAAAACTTGACCACCAGGTGTTGGTTCTAAAGGCCCTGGATATAAGTTGCTACTCTGCTCAGGTGGGAATAAAGTGAACCTGCGTCGCCCGAGCATACAGGCGGCGATATTATTTGAGGTATCAAAGTGAGTTACTGCGGTGGTTCTATTGCCAAGCCAAATGCCAGCTTGAGCTGAATGCCCAGAAAGATTGGCATTATGGATCGGTAAATTGGCCTCTAGTATCTCTGGAAAGTAGTCATTCAGTCTAGCTGAACCGATATAGAAGGCGTTATCGCTACGGGTCTGTTGGCTTTTTTCTATATCATTAAAAAAATCTGTTAATTGTGCAAAGTGTGTTGTGAAATTCATCCCATCAAATTGCGCATTGTAGAAAAACCGACCTTTTGCTTCAGCTTCGCATTGATAAACTAACATGGGTTTTTGCGTATAAAAAGTCTGCAAGTATTCTTTTGCTAAGCTTAATGATTGGCGACCTTTAGTCACTAAAGGGGAGTCTGCTATCACTCCTTTTATTAAATATGGTCGGCCTAATTCAGTCAGGGCATTAAAGTCAATTTCAGTGAACTGACTCTGTTTAATTGTATAAAACTTATTATCGTCTCTCATTCTTTTGCCTATGACTTGGATAAAGTAGAGCGATGCATTTTCATATTAACCAGATGCGATGTGTTGCCGGCAGACGAGACCACGGCAAAACAATGTTCCAGCAACCCGAGCCCATTTAATTCAAATAATTCTTCAGCAGATAATGCAACTAGGCGTTCACGACTTATGGTAAATAGATCTGCTATCTTGTAACTGCCACTGTGTGCTAGATCTATTTTTATTTCCACCGGCTCTATCAGTTTAAATTTATCTAAAATGGTAAAAAACGCCTCTGCACTTTGGCTACCCACATTGATCTTGCGCATGGCTTGAAGTATCCCCTCAAAGTAGGGTGTGTAACCACCGTGAGCCTTAAAGACTGACTCACCCACTTCATAGTTTATACATGCATTATCAAGGTCAACCATAACTATGGGGTCAGACTCCACCTGCTGCTCATTTTTGTTATTAGTTAACTGCAACGCGAATGGTCCTTTCATACACATGGCCGGAATAGATCGTGCTGCCCAACGACCATCTTCTAGAAAAAGGTTTTCATCCTTATCAAATCCTAGAATACAGATAGCGTAGTAACCTGATGTTGCGTTATGGCGGAAAAAAATCGGATATTCTCTGTGCAAGGTTTCAAATTCGGTAGGAAAAACGACTGCATGATTAATGTTGTCTCCAAATACCTTACCGTATCCAGTCCGTACTTTGAGGTTTTGGTGAGCCACACAATCTAATGCTATATAATTTGACATCTAAGACCTATTTACGGTTATTACGTCATTAAGACAGTTAAAAATAGTTAGGGCACCCTAAAATATAGAGTGCGCTGTTCAAATAAAATCATCAAACCGCCATCACTGGCAGTTTGACTTACGTTTTACTAAAATTTATATCTAGCTCCTAAGTAGTAACGCGCTGCATTTTCACGAAGAAAGTGCAAATCTGTTTGCGAACGACCAAACGATCGAGAGGTTTCTTCATTTAAATTGATTGCATCAAAAGATACCGCTAGATTTTCACTAAACGAGTAACTCACATTGAAATCTAACTGCCCGTACTCTTCGACAAATATAGGGTTATTAAAGCCACTGCCATCATTTGCTGAAGCAAGAAATTCATCACGCCAGTTGTAGGCTAAGCGGCTTGACCAACCATCTTTTTCGTAAATTAACGTGAAGTTTGCAGTATCGCTTAAGCCTTGCAGTGCAAATTGCGAGACATTAGGCGCGCCAGATACATCGTAGCCAACATCACCGTTAACCACAGTGTAACTGCCAACTACGCCAAATCCAGAGTCACCAAAAAAGTGCTGAGCTTGAAGTTCTAGCCCGTTTATTTCTGCTGATTCATTGTTTATAGGTTGATTCAAAGCAAAGTTAAATAAGGGGTCATCACTGTTTGGAGTTATATCATAGAGCCCTTCTAAGCGATCGTATTCAGCATCCTCTATATTCCCATCAGCATCTTGATTGGCCGTAAACAGCGCCATTGCTTCGTCTATACTTGCTGATTGGTCAACGTATACTGCTGCTGCAAATAGATTAATTTCGTTTGCTAGTACTCCTAGGTCGTCGAGCATATCTAGTGCTATGCCCGAGCGAGTGCCAGCTGCGCCAGATGAAGCATCGCGCAAACCAAACAAGTTACCGGTAACAGTTTCACGCCCAACAAAATTGCGTACACGTTTAGAAAACAAACCTGCTGAAACATAGCTAGTGTCATCAAAATACCACTCTAGAGACACATCATAGTTATCTGATTCTAGCGGTTGTAATCCTGGGTTACCTTTGCTGCCCGTTACCACGTTACCTAAGGCTGTTGGACCTGATGGTGTATTGGCATTATCGCTGGCGTATAGATTATTGTAAGTCGCTCTGGCCAGTGTTTTACTGAAAGAGGCGCGTACTTTAAGTTCGTCTGATAAATCAATCGCAAGATCGATGTTAGGTAACAGGTTGCTGTATGAAGAACTTGATGAGAACCCTGTCCCTGCTGCCGCGGTTGATTTTGCAAAATCATTATCACCTTGCCAAATAATGGCAGACGTAGGAGATGATTCAGTTGTTGCAGTAACATCGGTTTGTTCGTATCTAAGCCCTATATTCAAATATGCGTCCAAGCCGCCAATTTCAAACATGTTAGTAAGTTGAATATAAACGGCTGTAACATCTTCTTCGATAACATCATAAGAGTTACCCGTAACATTTAGAGGCCGAGAAGATGCACCAGCATAACCAGCTTCATACGCAGGTGATAATGCCGCAAAAATATCCGCAGCATTGCCACGAACAGCATACACTTCATTGTTTGTTGTGCCGCCAACTGAGGTTGTCCCACCACCTATAGTGTGGTCGTTAAACTTACAAGAGATACAAAAAGTTTCAAGCGCTCCTGGTGCTAAATCTTCTACATCTCCAGGGTTTTCAGAGCCCCAGTTCCCTAAAATTTGTTGATAGTCAGTTCTATCAGCAACGTTTTTCTGGGTACGATAATTGGCCCCGACTGTGATATCAGCTCCGTCATCTAACTCCCAGTCAGCACTAAAATCGAATTGATCTATTTCATTAATTTGTGTGACTTTACGCATGCCACTGGCAACTTGACTCGCTACTATTTCAGGACGAATTACTGTCTCTCCTGATATAGTTTCTACTGTTCGCACAGGAATTGCGCCACTATAATCAACGGCTTGAAATGCTGAGTCAGTAGGAGAGTTACCGTATTTATGGTCTAAGCCGACATTAATTTCGGTATAGCCCATTGGTGCGTCAGGCGTTACTTCAGCTTTAGAAGAGTGGCCGTCGAAGGTTAATGAAAGTTTGTCATTCACATGGTATTGCGCGTTAAAACCAAGTGAGCTTAACTCATCTTTTGTGGCGCGCATAACCTGTGGCATACCGCCGCCTTTATTGATGGCTCTTTCTTTTATAAAAATAGTGGTTGGAACTTCACTGTCATCAAAAACGACTTCGGTAAAAGGACGATTGAACCAGTTATAAAATTCTACTTTTTCTTCCACTCCTTTATTCTCAGCGAAAGTGTAGTCTGCCGTCATAGATAATTTGTCGTTAGGTGCAAACTGCAACACTAACTGACCATTAGCACGTTCCCGTTCAAATTCAGAAAACTGATAACGGCTATCTCTTGGCAACGCTACATATTGGTCTAAAGAAGTCGGCGCATTGGTAATGACAGTATCTTCTGTCGTCAGACCAAGAAATTCAGAATATGGGATAACATTCCAGTTTGACGACGTGGCGCCAGCAGCTGCACTATCTCTATTTGATATGCCACCAAAAAAGCCAATTCCAAACGTATTATCTTCGTTTGTCCAACTAAAAGAACCACCAATTTCAGGAGTCAGGCTGCTTCCTCTATCTACTGATGTGTCATGTATTGCTTTGGCACTTAATGACGCTTGCATACCTGAATTACTTAAAGGCCGTTGTGTCACAACGTTAACCGTTGCGCCAATACCGCCTGAAGAAATATCTGCGCGCCCTGTCTTAAATACTTCTAGTATCTGCACCCCATCAGAGGACAAATTTGAAAAATCAAAGGCTCTACCCGAAGCCCCTGAAGCGCTGCCGCTACTACCTGCGCCGACAATCGGCACGTTTGCAGTGGGCATGGTACGCCCATTCAGTGTCACTTGGTTAAAGTCGGCACCAAAACCACGTACGGTAATCTTTGAACCTTCGCCGTTAACTCGGTCGATAGAAACACCGGGAATACGTTGTAATGATTCAGCTAGGTTAGTAGAGGGAAATTTACCAATATCTTCAGACGAAATAGCGTCAACTACGCCTTTCGAATCTCTTTTGAGATCCATTGATTTAAGTAAACTGCCGCGAATCCCGGTAACTGCAATAACTTCTGTATTATCATCAGCTTGGGACTCTTGTGCCATGGTCGGCATAATGACTGCTGAACTAAGCAACAGCGATATGCTCTTTGTCAGTAGTGTCTTTTTAAACTTATTGTGCATGTTCATATTTTAAGCCTTTTAATCTTTTCCTGTTAATTGGAAGATGTGAGACGTTAGACAAAATCACTCTTACGTCTTAATGTATACGTTGCTGACTCTTAATGTATACATTGTTTGTACAGTAATGTTGAAGGATTAACATGTCAATGCTAAAAATTAACATTTAAATTACAATGGTAAGGAATTACACGGCAATAAAAATAATTAAACACTATTTTGCTGCTTATCTTGGCAGTGCGATAACTGTCGGTTCTGTCGTAGTTATCAGAAAATATGCTTTTCGAAAAAGCCTTGTAAAACAAGCAATCTACAGGTTTCAATCAGAGTTAGATGAGTTAATATAAATGCACTCGAATTTTCTTTGTAAAAACTTGTAACTAGAAGTTGATAGCCAAGCTAATGGCCTAACATGCTCACCAAAAAACACTTATCTAGATAATAGACTTATTTGCATCTAGCAAAAGAAGATATGTATGACTAAACCAAGCAAAACCAGTGCAATTCCCCTTTCAGAAAAAGCCTATCGGACTATCCGTTCTTTAATTTTGGAAAACGAGTTCAGCGCTGGTGATCAAATATTAGAGAAAGTGTTAGTAGAAAAATTAAATATTAGTCGTACCCCTATTCGCGAGGCTTGTGTGCAGCTTGAAAAAGAAGGTTTGATAAAAATCAGGCCTAGAAAAGGCATATTTATTAAGCCTATATCCGCTGCCGATATGAATGAAATCTATGACATTATGACAGCCCTAGAATCTCAAGCGGCTAAGATACTAGCCACAAAGGTAGCAGAAAAAACTATTACGGAACAAGAACTTAAACAGCTTGAGCTGCCCACACTGCGAATGGAAGAAGCGTTACAACAAGATAATCTAAAAGAGTGGGCCGAAGCTGATGAGGCGTTTCATCAGTGTCTATTAGATCTATGCGGTAACGTTCGTTTGAAGCAAGTGGTTTTACAATTTTGGGGACAGGCCCATCGAGTTCGCTTTTTTACCCTTGAACTGCGTGCTAAGCCTACAGATTCAACAGCCGATCATAAGGCGGTGGTCGAGGCTATTCGCGCTGGGGATGCGAATAAAGCAGGAGAAATACATAGTTTACATCGTCAAAAAGGAAAGCATAACCTACTGAGCATTATCGAAAAGTATAAGTTCGATAACTTATGATGCCTGAGTCTAGATAGAGGTATTTAGATGCTCGTTGAGCGACATATTGTTTAACTAACCCGAGTTCTGGGTAAGAGATATAGCCCAATCTGAATTTAACAATATAATTCAATAGCTTAATCACATTCGTCTCCCCCAAGACAATCTAACGCAGCTAGGCCCAAAAAGAGCGTTATCGAGAGGCTCGGCTTATTTTTACTTTGCAGCAAACGCATCTTTTATAAAACTGTATTCAGCCGAGCGAGTGAATTTATAAAATCTAGCTATCACAAAAGGTAAACCAATTGCAGCAGTTGAAGCTAAGGTGATAGCTTCTTTAATTATTTGTAGCAATATTAGTGCGATGGCCATAGTTTTATACACTTGTTTCCAGATGGCGTTAAAGCCATCTAAAAAGTGTTGTACTTGTGCTGGGTTGGCAGAGTCAGCAATGAACACTTTAAAATCAAAATCTAGATCACGATAAATGGCATATTCAGTGGTTGATCCTTTAAATAGTTTATGGCTAAAAACAGATAATCCATTGTTTAAAATTTTTACTGTGCGGTGATAAAAACTTATTACAGGCAATGACAACTTTTTAATAGCAATAGCTAAAGACTTAATTTTTTCAGCAAGCCATTCAACACCTTTTTTTAGCTGTCGGTAAACCCAGCGAAATGCTCTTTTTATGCCATCAAATAACCAGGCGCCCCAGGATGTTGCTTTAATTTGTTCTGATAAGGCTTCTGCGTGTTCTTCGTTCTTGGAAAATTCACGAATAGCTTCTACAACTCCCTCAGTGTCTAATTGGCTAGTATCTGATTGGCCAATTTCAAAGTCGGCAAAAAATTTTAAACATGCCTTGATTAAATCTTGTGGGCTTATTTCAGCTTCAACGGGTAAGTTTTCATTTTGGCAAAGTAGAGTTACGGCTTTAGATATAGGATTGTCACCAGCATAACTAATAGGATTATTATTGACGGTTAAACCAGGGGCAAGCTTGTCAAAACCATGTAGCCATAACTCAATGGCTAATACACTTTGTAGTAGATCATGTTTAAACTCAAAATCGGATTGCAAGATTTTTTCGTAGTTGGCGTAGAGCAGAGGAGTCAATTTGTCGAAATCATAAAGGTAAGTTAAAAATTCAATTTCCCCCCCTGACTCGGGTATCGCACCTAGATAACGCAAAAATATTTGCCACGTCTTCAAGCCAGACACACGATTGACCATATGTACGCGTATGGTTTTCTTACTATCTTGTACAATGCCGAGTACCCTCAGCCTTAACTCAATACTTTTATTTAGCGCTGGTCGGCGGTTATCTATAAGCCAATCTGCTAAGTGAGTTGGTTCGTCAAAAGTATAAAGTTGTTGTAATGCCTCCCAGGTTTGTAAGCCAAGCCAGCCATCATGAATAATATTGGCGTCAGTTTGGAATTGTTTTAATGCTGTCTTTAACTTTGTGTGGTTATTGGGTTGTCTAATGTTTCGCTTTGGACCCCGAATTCGGCCAGCTTGTTTGGTAGACAGATAACCAAGTTGATATAAACGTTTCCAGACATGTTGATACAATTGTGTATCTTGGCGTAATGCTTTGAAGTTTATTTGGCTGGTGGGGACAGAAATTATTTTTCCCGGCCGTTCAACCTTTTCCAGAATGGTTTCAAAGCCGACCAATTGATCAAATCCTGTTGGCATACCCGCAAGTTCGCTGATTTCCATTTTGCGATTACCCCCTCAATCAATACTTTTTTGTTTAAGATGTGAGCTTTCCCAGCGCCAGACCAATGACCTTAGATCTAAATTCAGAGCCATTTTTAACCGCACTAGCATGGGTTTGGATAAGGGTTTCGCTGACATTATTTTCAGAAATAAAATTAACTGAATCGCCATCAATTTTGATTTGAGTCGCCAAAGCTAATTTTAGTTTACCTTTTACTTTTTCTTCGCTACTACGCACCGTAGCCAGCATTGAATCCCATTTTAGCTTATTATCTGTACCTACAACCACCTCTAAGTCACCTGTATAGGTTTCTACCGACAAAGTGGCTAAGTCTCCTACTGCTTCGCTAATTGATGCTGCAATATTATTCCATCCCTTCTTTTCTTCTTCTTTGTCCGCCATGGGTATTCCTCGATTTTGTAGTAAATGAAATATTAAAGCTACTATAAGTTGTATGAAAATCAAGCGGTAATATTGCATGGATGTTAAAAAACTGTTCGACTGTTGATTCAATCGAAGCAAAGTTCTTAAAAACCAATCCTATAATTTGTTTCCCTCACTCTAAATTCAAAAGTCTCACTACACCTTTATTAAAGGTTTACTCTGGGCTCAGATCTTCTGGGTAGACAAATTCACGAAGCACTAGTGTTTTGTATATATAAAAGAACGTTATTTTTGTTTACAATCGTTACGATAAAGATTTACAGTGTGGGCATGGAAGTAACAAAAAGATAACAAAAATAATTTGTAATCAATGGTTGGTAATATTTGGTGATGTCGTCTTAGAGCAAACTGACAGTTGTAATAATTAACTATAAAATAACAGGAAAACAAATATATGAAATTATCTATCGTGAAGAATTTAACCGCTGGATTAGTTTTATCATTAGCTTCGGTTACAGCCTCAGCTAACTCTGGATTCTCTGATGTGACTAACGAAAATTTTGCTGCATTTAAAGATAATAATACAGGTCTTATTTGGATGGATTTTAATGAAACGACTAGGAAAGTATATTCTAAAGGTGACTATAAAGGATGGTCTTTAGCAACTGAGTCTCAAATTAAAAACTTGGTAGCTACAATCAACAGAGACAATAATAAAAACTCAGATGGAAGTTACAAGTCATCATTTAGTGATATGGCAGGGTTTAGCCAAAACAACGCTAGTTGGGGGGGCGCTTATGTCAGTAGAGCTTACTTTGTCGCAGAAGACGGTAAAGTACGTCGTTTTGATTATATTGATTACCACACAGCTGTTAAAACTAAAGATGAATCTCGTATAGTGGGAGGGGGAAATGGCTTTAAGGTCGCTGCTGGGCATAAAAGCCCTGCATATTTTACATTATTAGTTAAGAACTAACCAATACCATTAAATTCTCGGCTCTATTAAATAACCTGAATACTGGATAAGCCGAACCTCTCGATAACGCTCTTTTTGTGCCTAGCGGCGTTGGGCTGCCTAGCCGCGTTGGAGGAGAGTCTAGCAATAATACGTTATTAAATTATTGAATTGTAATGATAAATTAAGATTGGACGATACTTCTTATTCAGAACTCCGGTTAAATAGAATTAAAATACTAAGCAGAGTTTAACCTTCTGCTTGACTTGTTTGATACCGATTAGCTGAGCTAATACTGGCTAGGTCATTAAACCTAATTCCTTTATCTTTTAGTAACTGGTTTACTTTTTTACTGATCAGTTGGCGAATGTAAAATGGTTGATTAGGTACAAAGTGATGTATGGTATGAGTGTTACCAAAATTACAGCAAAAAGCTTGGAATGGTAAATATGCCCAATGATTAAGTACTTGAGTTTGTTTGATTAAATTAAATGCGGCACCATAATAATGCATTGATGATGTGACAAAATTCAAACATGCAGCACGTAAAAAACTAGGCACAACCCAAACTACCATAATAAAGTTTACCCATTGCATTAGGTTGAGTAGCCAAACCGGATAATTGATGGCAATGGTAGCACTTTCAGCAATAAAATTAACGCCATGAAAAAGTAAAAAAACATAGATAAGCATATAATAAACAGTGGTTAAAGGTAGGCCCGCATTAAATAATGAAAAAAACTGGTAACCTTTGATTTCACGAGAAAACTGTTTGTTACGTATGATCAGTCCAAGTAATCCGTCACAGATCACTAAAAACCTTAAAGCATGACTTTTAATGCCATTGCCTACTAATCGCTCTTCAATATCTTGGCTAGTACCAGAGGTTTTATGGTGGTTTAAATGGATGTTTTTACGATACCAAGGGCTAATGGTATTTGGCCTAATCACCCAAACCATAAACATCATAAAATTGTACATCGCGGCGTTTGACTTAAAGTACAGTTGATGGATTAAGTCGTGTTCGATCTCGTGAGCAATAGAGGCAAATAAAGCGGCAACAACAATACATAGCCAAGCAGGGATCACAGCATAAAAATACAATACACCTGTGGCAACAAAACCCAATACTGAGAGTAAAAGAATGGTTAAACCTAAGGTATTTTGTTGGGCCAAGAAAGGCACCCTGCTACGTAAGTCACTTTCCTGACTTTTTATATAGCTAACAATTTCTCTAATGACTTTTCTATCTTGGTTGTTTTGCATGTTTCTCCATAGTCCTACTCATTTTGACTTTTATCTTTCACACTGTTTTTTTGTCTTAGTCTGCAACAGCCTGTTTTTAAGGCCTATACACTTGCACTTCGGTATAACCTTGTTCTTGTAATAGCAGGGCTTGTAGTTGGCTCATGACCCCTCGTTCACAATACAAAAAGTACTTTTTATCTTGAGATAGGGCTGGGAATTGTGAAGCTAATTTAAAGAAGGGGATGTGTTGCACTGCGGTATTAGTTAATTGCAGTGGCGACTCTTCTTGTTCTTCGACTGGGCGAATATCTAACACTACACTATTTGCAGGCAGTACATCGACTTCAGTGACATATTCAGTTTGTTCTTCGGCTTCTTCACCAATAGAACGAATGTCGCGCATTTTAGCTTGGTCGACAACATACTCAATTATGCTGAAATCGAGTTTGCTTTCTTCAATTTCAATTTTAGCTACTTCTGCTTTGGTTGTGGGTTTACGAGATATTACTCCACAATATTCGGGCATGATTTTGGCGAAGTCTTCTGTGCCTATATATTTGGCTTGGTCGACAATTTCTAGTTTATCCATACAAATCAATGGACGCAGAATTAGTTTATCAGAGGCTTTATCTATCACGCTAAGATTAGCTAAAGTTTGACTTGATACTTGGCCTAAACTCTCACCTGTGACTAAGGTGCTAATGTCTAGTTTGTCTGCTACCTTGCTGGCCGCTCTAACCATCATACGTTTAAGTACTACACCCATTTGACTGTTATCGACGTTTTCTAGAATATCCGCCACCACAGGGGCAAAATCAACGGCGACGAATTTTACTCTATGAGATTCGCTGTAGCGTTTCCACAAGTAATAACTCACTTGTTTTACGCCAATTTCGTGTTCACGGCCGCCTAAGTTAAAAAAGCAAAAGTGGGTACGCGCACCGCGGCGGATCATCTGATATGTCGCTACGCCCGAATCATAACCTCCAGAAACTAGGGACAATACTTGGTCTTGAGTGGGTAAAGGCATACCGCCTAAACATTTAATTCTACTGTGTTGTTGGATCAAGGTATTGTCGTTGACTTCAAAATCAACAATCATCTCGGGATTTTTAAGTTGAACGCCTTTACTGTCACAATTTTGATTTAGATAACCACCCACATAACGGGCTATTTCTAAAGATGTGTAGGGGTGTTTACCTATTCGTTTGACCCTAACTGCAAAGGTTTTATCTATTAGTAGCGGTTGCCAAGCTTGTTTAACTTGTTGGCAAATATCGTCTAAATCGATAAATGTACTTTCTGCTACCCGCATTATTTGGTCGATGCCGGGAATAAGTTGCAATAACTCAATAATTTCATTTTGATTATCGAGAGATTTTCTGTTTACGATTAAAGTCAGTTTGTCCCATGACTGACGTACTTCAACCGACATTTCATGACTTTTAAAAATTCGTCGTATATTACCGGCCAACAAAAAAGTAAAACGCTTACGTACGCTGCGGCTTTTAACGATAATTTCTGGGTGGAGTCTGATAATAAACTGCATAACATTAATACTTATTGGTAGCTCGGCTGAGTTAAGGCTGCGGATTATAACGAGCCCCCCAATATATGCAAAGGCAATAGGAGTATAGGTAATACCTCTTGATAACAAGTTAAGCTTGTTGAGCAAAAAGTTAAACCGAAACTTTACTTTAATGCACGCTATTTATGCGGTTAATTTCGATAATTGTCAGTGGCATGAGTATAATGCTGAGCATTATTTGTTGCATACAGTGAGTTACCCACTTAAGAGGTAGCTGACGCTTGAGGATTTGGAAAATACACAATGAAGATACTGCATACCTCTGACTGGCATTTGGGCCAAAGTTTCTTCACTAAAAGCCGCAAGGATGAACACCAAGGGTTTATTGATTGGTTGTTACAGCAGGTTGCAAACGAGCAAATAGACGCGGTGATTATCGCTGGCGATATTTTTGATACTGGCACACCGCCTAGTTACTCCCGAGAAATGTATAACCAGTTTGTGGTGGATATGCAAAAGCTCAACTGTGTATTGGTGGTGCTGGGCGGCAATCACGACTCAGTGTCTACGCTAAACGAATCGAAACAAATCCTCGCTTGTTTGAATACTTTTGTGGTGGCTAGTACTGGTATCTCTATTGATGAGCAAGTGTTTACTATTCCCGACAAACAAGGTCAACCGGCCGCTATTTTATGTGCCGTGCCTTTTATTCGCGCCCGCGATGTACTGCAAAGTGTTGCAGGTGAAACCGGATTACAAAAACGCCAAGCGTTAGGCGAAGCCATCAAACAGCATTATCAAACACTTTACCAAATAGCCTTAACTAAGAAACAAGACAGCGGGCTAGATTTACCTATCATTGCCACTGGCCATTTGACCGCGCTAGGGGTGAGCCAATCTGAGAGTGTACGTGATATTTACATAGGCACTTTAGACGGCTTTGCTGCTGACGGGTTCCCCCCTGCTGACTACATTGCCTTAGGGCATATCCATAAACCGCAAATAGTAGCCAAGTCTGAACATATTCGTTATTGCGGCTCACCAATCCCTTTGAGTTTTGATGAACTTGGTAAAGCTAAACAAGTAATGCTGGTGGAATTTGACGGAGCACGGCGTACAAGTTTACAACCACTTGAAGTGCCAATATTTCAGCCTATGCAAGTAATAAAAGGCGACTTAGCGGCAATAGAAGCCGCGTTACAGGCATTTAAACATCAGCCTTTAAAAACTAACCCGGCAGATTTACCTTGTTGGTTATGCCTAGAAGTTGACAGCCAAGACTATTTGTCTGACTTGCAGCAGCGTATTCAAAGCATGATCGAAGGGGCAAATGTAGAGGTGTTGCAACTAAGGCGTTCGCGCAATGAGCGCAGGCAATTGCTTAGCCAAATGCAAAGTGAAACTCTAGCTGAGTTAACTCCCGAAGATGTATTCGCAAAACGTTTGGCCATGGAAACATTTGAAACCGATGAACAACAGCAGACCCTGCAACAAGTGCGACAGCGCTTTAGTCAAATATTGTCAGTGGTAGAGCATCAGGAGACTGATGCATGAAAATTTTAAGCATACGATTAAAAAACCTTAATTCACTTAAAGGTGAATGGAAAATTGACTTTACTCAAACACCTTTTGCCGAAAACGGCTTGTTTGCCATCACCGGGCCAACCGGCGCAGGTAAAACCACTTTGCTTGATGCCATTTGTTTAGCCCTTTATCATCAAACCCCAAGGCTAGGGCAAATCACTAACTCCAGTAACGAAATTATGACTCGGGGCACTACCGAGTGTTTATCCGAGGTGGAATTTGAAGTAAAAGGCACAGCTTATCGTGCTTTTTGGAGCATGCGCCGCTCGCGAGGTAAGGTAGAAGGTAACTTACAACCGGCGGATGCTGAACTAGCCGAAGTGGCCACAGGTAAAGTGTTAGCTACGCAAATTAGGCAAAAAAGTGACGAAATAGAAAAACTCACTGGCCTAGACTTTGGCCGTTTTACTAAGTCTATGATGTTATCCCAAGGAAATTTTGCCGCCTTTTTGAATGCCGACGAAAATAAAAGGGCGGAGCTACTCGAAGAGCTGACCGGCACCGAAATCTATGGACAGATTTCAGTAAAGGTGCATGAACACCATAGCCTCGCTAAACAAAAGTTAAATGAATTACAAGTGGGGGCGAATACCTTTCAGTTATTGTCAGCGGAGCAAAAACAAGGCTTACAAATAGAACTAACACAACTACAAGACCAGCAAACTGCAATCGAGCAGCAAATTAAAAGTAATGAAAGTCACTTAAGCTGGTGGGATAAACGCACTAGTGCACAAAAAAATCTACAAGAAGCCAGTGTCTTAAATAGCGATGCGCAACAAGCTATTGCTGATGCTAAAGTCAAGTTAAGTTTGCTTGAAAAAAGCGAACCAGCTGAACGCATTCGCCCCAATTGGCAACGGCTAGTTGAGGGAACAGAGCAACAAACTAAAACGAATGCACAATTGGCTGCCCAACAAGCAACAAAAGCAAAGTTGCAGATAGAGTTAACCAGCGCAACCGACAAGTTATCGCTGGCCGAGCAATCATTAAAAAACAGCAAACAGGCTCAGCAAAGCCAAGAGCAATTGATCACTGAGCAAGTACAACCTTTAGATAGTCAGATAACCAACTTGTCTGAAAAACTTAAAGATAAACAACAATTCACTGGCCAATTGCAGCAACAACAGCAGCAACTGGCCTATAACCAACAGTTATTAACCACTGAGTTAACAGGCTTAAATGAGCAGCACAGCCTTGCTCAAAGTTATTTAACTGAACATCAAGCAGACAATGCTGTAGGTGAACAACTTAGTGGTTGGAATGCCTCACTACAACAACTTGATCGAGACACTCAAACTGCCCAAACACTACAACAACAAACTCATGACATAGATAGCCAGCTCAATGAAAGCAATAAGATTAAACAACAATTACAACAACAATGGCAAAACCTGTCGGCAGGTTTAAAGCAGCAACAGGCCGGGTTGGCAGAAAAAGAAACTCAGTATCAAAGCTTAACCCAAGCGTCAGACATTACGACCCTTGAAAACCAAGCCGCACATATTAATAGCCTTTGGCCTGAGTTACATAAAGCCCAAGATATTCAACGTCGATATTGTCAATTAGAAAAAGACAAAACAGTTTGCCAGAATGAATTACTCACTAGCCAACAACAAGTAGACCAGCTCACTACCCAGCGCAATACCTTAGTGCAAAAATACCAAGAGCAAGAACAAGTCTGTAAAGATCTACAGCAACTAGTTAGCCAAGAAGAGCAGTTAGCGCAATATCGCCAGTTACTTAAAGCAGATGACGAATGCCCCTTGTGTGGTGCCACAGAGCATCCTAAATTATCGGCAATGGCGATAGATATCCCCGATACCGTGAACCGAAAACAACAAGCTGAAACTCTGTTGGCTCAATTAGAACAAGACGGTAAAGCTATTCGCGAAAAGTTAGATTCATTTAAAGTAAGAGCAGTAGAATTACAAGCTCGCCTAGTTGATTTAGGCGCGCTCGAAACTGAGTTAACCAGCCAATGGCAGCAGAGCGCAGCAACACTGCAGCTAACCTTTGCGATTAACGATCAGCCTAGCTTACAAAATGTTGAAGTGGCGCTTAAAAACCAGTTAGACCAGGTATCCAATCAACTAAAACAACTTCAGCAAGTAGATAAAGAGCGCCAAGCCAACCAAGAAGCATTAAACCTTACCCAACGCGACACTGACAAGCTCAGCGGTGAACTTAAGCTACTGGAACACAACTTACTGTCGTTGCAAAAAAGTAGCCAAAAAACCAGTCAAGAATACGCAGCACTTATTGAGTCTATTGATAAAAATCGCACAGCATTATTCACGAGTATTATGTCTTTGGGCTACATAGCGCCGCCAACGAGTGAGCTGCAACAATGGCTACAAAATAAACGTCAAGACGTGCAAAGTTACCAAGAAAAACTCCGTAAAAAAGAACAACTAAGCCAACAAATAGCGGTTAAAAGTGCTGAAAATTCAGCAAACAAGCAGCAATTAAATAGTCTAGTAACGCAACTCTCAGCCGTTCAGTTAGAAGCAGCGACGCTACAACAGCAATTTGATGCAGCTACTATGCAGCGCCAGCAATTATTTGGCGAGCAGACAGTGGCACTGGCGAGAGAAAAGGCCAACACTGAGTTACACCATAGCGAACAAACCCTGCAGTTAGCTATTAGCACACACAAACAAATCGCGCAGCAAGATAGCGAATTATTAGCTGCTATTAAGGCGATAAGCCAACAACAAGCTGAGCTAGACATTTCAATTAACACTCTTACAGACAAATGGCAGGCGTTACTCATTAACAGCCCATTTGTTAATCAAGCCGAATTTGAAATAGCGTTGCTGCCCGAAGAGCAGCGCAGCCAGCTAATCAGCTTAAAACAAAGCTTAGATAGCCAATTACAGCGCGCTACCACTTTGTTAGAGCAGTCTAGTGCCCAGATCGAAGAGCTTAATGCTATCGATGAAGCTGCTCTATGGCAACAAACCCCACAAGATGAAGTGAAGCTGTTATTGCAGCAACAACAAACTGAAAAAGACCTGTTTGTAGAACGCAAAGGGGGGATTAGCAGCCAATTAGCCGCAGACCAAAACGAGACATCACGGCAACAAGCGCTACTCGAGCAAATAGAACAACAAAAACAAGATTACGATGAGCTAAGTTACTTACACGGTTTAATTGGTTCTGCCAGCGGCGACAAATTTCGCCGCTTTGCCCAAGGTTTAACTTTAGACAATTTAGTGTATTTGGCTAACAAACAACTCGACCGCATCCATGGCCGTTATTTGCTTAAACGTAAAGAAGAACAAGGGTTAGCCCTTACCGTACTTGATACTTGGCAAGGCGATGTAGAGCGTGATACCAAAACCTTATCGGGTGGTGAAAGTTTCTTGGTTAGCCTTGCACTGGCTTTAGCCTTATCTGATTTGGTCAGCCATAAAACCAGTATTGATTCGTTATTTTTAGATGAAGGGTTTGGCACTTTAGATGCCGAGACTTTGGATATCGCTTTAGATGCGCTGGATAACCTAAATGCATCGGGCAAGATGATTGGGGTGATCAGTCATATTGAGGCGATGAAGGAGCGAATACCAACGCAGTTAAGAGTGACTAAGAAGAGTGGCTTGGGGGTGAGTGAATTGGATCCGGTGTTTGCCGTGAAAGTAGAATGAAGAAGAGTCGAACAGACTTAGCAGAGTAGGGCAGTTTAAAAAGATAAAACCAAAAACTAAAAAATTGAACCACAGAGGACACAGAGAACAAGGAGGGGAAAAAATAAAAGCAGTAGATAGATGTTAGTAGACAGTTCAAAGCCTTATCTGGCCTCAAATTTCGTCATCCCTGTATGTTCTTAGCAGTAATCCAGAATGGCAGAACACTGCAGACTTAGCAGTAAATAGTAAAACAGCAAAAAATATTAGCTTATAGACAAGAACATCTACCGACATCAAAGCCCGTCATTCCGGTGTGCTTTTAAGCCGGAATCCATTCCTTTAATAGCAAAAACAAAAAAAATCTCACAGAGTTGCACTGATACTAAAATGTGGCTTTGCCGAAAAGACTAGGTGTAACCGTTATTGATATGACATGTAATACATTGATTCTATGGATATCTAACCGCTTCGTTACAGTGGGATATCTCTATATATTCTCAGGATGATTTAACTTTGTTCAGACCCTGATATCTAAGAATTTAAAAGGAAACGGGATAGTTAGAGCTGAACAATTAAATAAATTATATTAAATGCTTAAGTAAAGCAAACAGATAAATCGACTATAAATTACCAATGCTAGCGCATAATTATTTGCATTGTTTTTTGTAACACATTAGATTTTACTGGTGCTGCAGGATAGTTTTCATTATTGCAGCCTAAACCTTCCCGTTGAATATCATACTGTAATATTTGCTCTTTTGATGCACTACTCGAACGTACTTTTAACAGCCCACACATACCCGTTGAAATAGGGCCTTTAAATAGTTTGTTAAATACCACTGAGCGTAATCTTGTATCTTGCCAGATCCGAAAGCCACCCAGAGCATCATTTGGTTTAATGTCGATGCGAGAACTAAATTGTTCGGAACTTGAACAGTCTTTGCTCTTTTCCGAAGCTTCTATATTTAAATCTCTCACGTTTGGGTAGTTATTTTTTTGAGGGTAACCAAAGCGTCGACATGCTTTTTCTGTCGCACGGGGTTTGATCGTTTTAACCCCTGTATGTAAATCTCGTGGCAGCATTGGCGCAACTGATAGCCATTGATGATTGCCGTCAATACTACGAATAGCTCCAATTAACACATCTCCAGCGGGTTGACCTGCCACGTAGGGGTCACCACGCCAAGCTTTATTCACGCGCGTTGAATCATATAGATTCTTTCGTCTTGTTTTTTTCTTAATTAGCCCGTTTAATTGATTGCTTGTTAATAAACTTAATTTTGAGAGTGTTACGGCGTTACGTATAGGGGTGAATTTGAACATGCTCTGATAACTATTTTTATGTCCTTCTTTGGGTATCTTTAAGCCGTCTTTAATAAGGATCTCCAACAGTTCATTATTTTCTGCATTGAAGGTGAGTAACTGTTTTTCAGAATTATCTTTGCTATACAGTGTGGTAAGTTCATCCTGAGTGATATCGTGATCCCACAGGCGAGCAAAAAAATCAGCGCTTGACGGTACCACCTCGCCTTTGTCCAGTTTGGGTAGTGCCTTGCGTATAAGTTCGCCGATAAGAGGTAAGTGATGAACCATTTGATCGTGTATTTGCTCGTCAAATTCAATGATTGTTTTTCTTAATGGGGTAGGCAGAAGAACATTCTGTTTAAGCGTGGTTAATGTTTGATTGAAGTCGCTATATTTTATTAAACCTGAGTGACATGCTTGCGATATGAACTGTGTATTGATTGATGTCGGTGCAAAAGCGGGTATCCAGCAGCTGGCCCAGTGCGTTAATGCTTCAGGTGCACTGCTGCCTACTTCAAAGCGATTAGTTTGTGGGCGTAATAGTGAGCGTCCGACCTCTTCATATGCGGCTATATAGGCATCGACGCCGTTTTCAATGTTTCTTTGCCATGTTTTTGAGGCGTCGTCTAATTGCTTTAAGCTGATGTCGCGAGCTTGAGTAAGTGTGGCCAGTGTTTGCTTTTGTAAGTTAAACTCGGTAAGTGCTTTTGTTGCTTTGTTTATGGCAGTGTCACGTTTAGATTTTTGAGATTGATATATCGTATTCATGACATTAAATGCTGTTGTCGCGGTAAGCTTTTGATTACGTGCATGATTTAAATTCGTTTGCATGTGCGCAGGCAGCAAAGCAATAACATGGTTGAGCACACCGTTAGCTTGCGCTAGGGCGTATTTAATAGCGGGGGCAGATGCAATATAAGCCATTACGTTATCTGTGTGCTTCGCCAAATCCGCCGCAGCGTTTTGCATATCTGTTTCAGCCGTTTTCATGTTGCTGTAGGCCGTTGTAAAAATTTTTACGGCTGATTTTTTTGATGCTTCTGCCGTTCGCCAAAGTGCTTCAGCATCGTCAACAAGCTTGATGCTTCGATTCATACTTATGTTTAGTTGTTTTTTAATCGGTTCTAAGTTTCGTTGACTGTTTTTAGCGGTTTCCCAGAAAGCCCACATTGCCCAAATATGTAAAGCACCTGCTGAGCGTGCGTGCTGCCAAGCTGTTTTTTCATTTAATATTAAAGTATTGCGTACAAATTCTTTGGGGGCGCCAAAATCGGCAAACCACATTAGACTTTCTTGATGTGTAGGTTTTCGATTGAAGCGTGAATTAAACATCTCATAATGCTGTGGGTGTAAATTATTCCAGTATCCTTCTAGACCTGCATGCCGG
Source organism: Paraglaciecola sp. L3A3 (assembly GCF_009796765.1). Taxonomy (NCBI): domain Bacteria; kingdom Pseudomonadati; phylum Pseudomonadota; class Gammaproteobacteria; order Alteromonadales; family Alteromonadaceae; genus Paraglaciecola; species Paraglaciecola sp. L3A3. Next base: position 4,415,497 of record NZ_CP047023.1, on the reverse strand, counting down.
GCTGCGATGGCTTGGTTTTCTGACAAAGAAAATAAGTCACCTGTTATTACATTTACGTAACTGTGTGCCCAAGTATCCATGGCGGCATGCAGTAGATAGCCATAAGCAAAGGCGATCTCCTTTGATGGCTGACCTCTAGGTGTCACCGCGTAAGCTTGCGTGCGCACATGACGTAACCAGTCATCGGTTTGCCATCCCCATTTGTCGCCCGTTAATTTAAGGCCGGTGAGGCGCATAATTTCAGTCAGTTCTTTGGGCAGGCTGGCGCACTCTTTTTTTGCATCATCTGTACAGTTAATTTCTTGGCCAAGTGAATTTAATTGCGCAAAGGGCAGGCCTGGGTGGGTTGTCATTTGTCCTGCCACTAAATCAGGGTATAGGTCTGGCCCTAGTGTGCCAAAAATGAAGATGTTCTTATGCTTTTTTATCGACTCTGCCAGTTGCCAATTTACTTCTATGCTATCGAATTCATTGTCGTTTATATCTATAAATTGTAATTCTCCATCGTCTATTACATCTTGAGCAATATGTTCAGCAAGCCAAATATGGGTGCCAATTTTAAATGCGTAAGTGGGCATAGATAAAAATAAGAACACAATGAAGTATGCGTGTCTTATAGCTAAGGTTTTCATTGGCGAATACCTCCTTGTATTTGTATGGCATTACGGCGGCGAATTTGTATGGGCTTGCGACTAGGCATTTCAACGGGGATAGTGTTAATTATTGGTTCGTCTTTGGGTTCGCCATCACATTCTTGTACAGGGTAGCCATTGCTGTCATTTAAAAACCATTGTGTGTAATTGTATGTGCCGTCATGCCAGTTGATTTGTGATTTTCGCCGGTTTGACTTTCCATCTAGGCACCACACTTGCTTTTGGTAGTCAGGTTTTATGTCCGTACCTGAGACTAAATCAACAGTACGATCTTTAAAATAATTATAAAGAAAAGCCACGTAAAAATTACCATTATGGAAATGCCATTCTCTCGCTAGTTCGGATGCAGAGAAAGTGAGTGGTAAAGGATTACCTTGATCTTCACGTATGTTTAAATATTTTTCGAGATCCGTATTGCTACTGTTGTATTCTCGAGGAGTATGATTTTTATTTAAATAAATTAAAACGTCCGCACTATAGTGCTGAGGTGAAAAGCTTAAATGGTTGGTGAGTGTTGGGTAGTCAGGCACAGGGTCTCGATAATTAATTACAGAATAAACGTTTAAATTGTCATCAATATCGTCCATAAGTTCAGCGTCGCCTATTTTAGGTGACGCATAGGTGTAGGCTGCTTGGATTTTATAGCCCTCGTGTTTCATCTTATATGCAAGTACGGTTGCAGTGGCAGCACCTAAACTATGGCCAGTAACAAATATTTTTTTATTTTTTGCATTCATATCTTTAAGGGTATTGCCTATCAGTGGCATTAAAGATGTAACGACTGCCATATAACCACTGTGCACTCTTCCCTTTGCACCTGTAATTAAGGTCATGGCAGGCAATGGCGCGCTTGGCCCATTTGCTAGAAGATCGGTAATAGAGTTAATTAATGCGTTGTCATTATTGCCTTCGGTTGCATCAATGAACATTTGAGTACCACGCACACTAATAAGTACCCAGTCATTCATTTCTGCAATAATCAAATTTCCACCAGCGATACTGTTAACAAAATACACTTCGTTGAATCCCCAGTGTTTATATTGCTCTGTTGCTGCACAGCGATATTGTGATTCTGTGGTTGGGTATCGTCCATTAAAATTGAATTGTTGGTAATAGGTTTTATTTGCCGCTTGCATAGCAAGGTAATTGTTCATGTGACTGAAGGAGGCTGTGGGCGTAAAGTTTTTAAACTTACCTATGCTGCCCGAATAGGCATTACCGTAACCTTGATTTGAGCATGCTTGCGCGGCACCATATTCACCGGAAAAATTACTTAATTCGGTAATGACCCTTTCCCAGAGAGAGTCAACCGATGATGCAACTAGAGCGGCTGCAATTTGTGCTGGGGTGCGCTTGGCAGATTGCGTATTTAGGCAGCGTATTGTTTGCAAATCGACAAGGCCATAGAATATTTCACCAGGGTTAACACGATGCCATACTGGGCTTGAGTTGCCTCCTTGAACTTTAATCAGGGCGTCACGTATGCCTATATTCGTCACCCTTCGAGTATGACTTGTTACTTCGATTTTTTCTGTACTTTCGTTAATGATTGATATTTCTATTTCAAGCTGAATGCTTAAAGGTTGGGGTTTGTATGCTATTTCTAGCATGCACTGCCCAGCGAAGCTATTAAAGCTTCCTAGAAAAAAAATTAGGGATAGTAACGGTCTTTTATATAATTTCATTATTTCTTCCTTTAAGTAAAAAATCATAAATTTCGGTTGTCATATATGGGCTAAACGTGAATAACGTTTAAATACTCATGGCTTTTTAAAGCAAGCCCAGATTTTTACTTCATAAATGGCTTCTGTTTGGCTGTTAACTTGCACTTTGTCGTAGATGTTTTGATGTCAGCGCTTCCGGTAGATTTATTCCAGTTAGCGTCAATGTATCTGAAGAATGATATTTTTAAATCCCCAATATTTGGTATGTGGGAGATTTTTAAGCGTTAATACAGACCTACATAACCTGAATACTGGATAAGCCGAACCTCTCGATAACGCTCTTTTTGTGCCTAGCTGCGTTGGATTGCCTAGCAATAACACGTTATTACGTACCACAATCCGCCTTGCTATCCACAAAAATTTCGTCACCGAGTAAGCATTCATGTGAGGTGAATTGGGTGAATGTTATTAAGTTATTGAATTGTAATAATAAATTAAGATTGGACGATACTTCTTATCCAGAACTCAGGTTACATATATTATTGTCACAATATTTAGTAATCTTAGCTAAACTATTCCATTTAAACATTAAGGGCAGTGATGATTATTTCAAAGCGTTACTTAATGCTTATAGTTATCTTTGTATATTGGCTGCTAATGAACGCAGCTACTTTACATATGCCGATACAGTTTTTTGATAATATTGCGGTGCCTTCTATTGTTGAGGCTGAATATACAGTGTCTTCGGCAATTACTTTGGATGAGCTTAGTGGCGTATCTTGGCAGCAGGTAAGCTTACCTGACGACTGGTTATCGCGTAAGTCGGACGATTCTGATATTTGGTATAAATTACGTTTTAATGTGAGTCAAAGCAGCTTAAAGAATTTCTCATGGGCAGCCTATTTAAGTTCCGTTACTCATACCGCGGCTGTTTTTGTTAACGGTATTTGGGTTGGACAGAGTGGTAGATTCACTCCGAATGTATCTCGTTATCATAATCAACCGTTAATGTTTGAATTCGCTAATAATATACTCGTACCAGGTGACAATGAGTTACTGATTCATGTCAGGTCTGCATATAAGAATTACGGTTTACTTAGTGGGGTGTATGTGGCGCCGTCATATATATTGAAGCCTGCTTATAATTTAAAATATTTGGTGCGTGTAGGCTTTGTTCAGTGGTTTACTGCAATTATGCTTTTTGTAGCTGTCGTTTTGTTGGTGTTTTATTGTGCGAGACCACAAGACACGCTTTATGGTATTTTTGCTTTTGAAATTATTTTTTGGTCGTTACATAATTTAAATCTTCTGGTGAATAATATTCCTGTATCGGTAAGGCTTTGGGAAGCGTTTACCATGAGCACTCTAGTGTGGGCAGTGGCACTTATGATATTTTTTAATCATAGGTATATAGGTGTTGAGAACAAAAAGGTAGAGCGCCTTACTTTATTTGTGTCGCTCCTTGGTTTTGTTATGTTCTTCTTGCCTAATGTTGAGATGATTTTTCTTGTTGGATATACCTTTTCTGACATCTGTTTGTTTGCCCTTGGAACATACACTCTTGTGTTTTTACTGACACAGTACTGGCGAAATCCAAATGTCGATATCGCGCTTATGTTATTTGTGGGTACACCGATTATGGTATTTGGCTTGCACGATATTTTGTTGGTAAATAATTTTATACCTCGCACAGATGGGTTGATCATGCAATACAGCGCCTTTCCTTCACTATTGCTTTTTAGCTGGTTTTTAATAAAACGATTTGTTAATTCATTGAATGCCGCTGAAGATTTGACAATTAACTTGGAGAGAAAAGTTAAAATAAAAGAAAATGAGTTAATAGTACAGTTTCAACAAGTTAAAGTTTTAGAGCAAAAACACCTTTTAAGCGAAGAGCGTGAACGTATTATGCGTGACATGCATGATGGTATCGGTGGTCAGTTAGTTTCTGTTGTCGCGACATTAAGTGGTAGTAAAAACAAAGAACTCATTCAGGTTAGAGAGAAAATAAAGCAAAGCCTTACCGATTTAAGGATGGTGATTGACTCATTAGACCCTGAGTTCAATAACCTTGCTACACTTTTGGCAACATTAAGAGCTAGCCTACAAGAAAATCTTCACAATGCCAGTATCAAACTTAACTGGGATATGAATACAATCCCCGAGGTTAAATCAACCACACCTAGTAAAAATATTCATATATTACGTATTGTTCAAGAATGTATTACAAACGCGATTAAGCACGCAAAATGTAGCGAGTTAACACTGCGGGTTTTTAGCAAACGCCTAGTTGATAATAACTATTTAATTATTATTGAGATTGAAGACAACGGTTGTGGGTTTATTGTTAACGAGCTTGAAAAAAATGGAGCTCGTGGCCTTAAAAACTTAAAGTACCGTGCCCAAGAAATTAATTCCAGTCTAATGTTTGAAAGCACTTCTAAGGGGACAAAAATCCGGTTGGAAATCAGATAGGGGGTTAATTGGCATAGTAGCAATGGCTAGAGCCAGATGGGTTACTATTGCGGATAGTTTATCCAACACAACCAATAGAAAAACATTTTAGCGAATAAAAACCGGAGCACGCTGTTAGGAATCACAAACTTAAATGTTTGCTAAAAAGCGATCCGATTTTATCGCACTGCTTACATCGGCTGACTTATGGGTGATCCCGATAGATAAATCTTGTTATTGAGTTAACCTGAATACTGGATAAGCCAGAACCTCTCTATAACGCTATTTTGTGCCTAGCGGCGTTGGATTGTCTAGTAATAACACGTTATTAAGTAAGACAATCCGCCTTGCTATACACGAAAAATTTCGTCACTGAGTATGGACTCAGCTTGAACGATACTTTTTATCCAGAACTCAGGTTAACTAGATTTTCAATCTACATTCTGTAATTTTATCTGCTTTATTTTACCCAATTCTGTATGACTCATTGTCTTTCTGCCTTTTTCTCTACCTGTAAAATCTTCGATTTTAGGTAATAATTTCTTAGATCCTGAATTATTTATATTTTAAAGGTGACATTTAAATACATCTTTTTTGTCGCTGTTATTTTTATAGATGCTTATTTTTAGTGTTCTTCAAGCCTGTTTTGTAGGTGGTTTTTTCAATTCAAACAAATGTTAACCTGCTGTTATAAAAACATTGTAAGTTCAAAGGTCATATGTTTATATAGATTTAATTAATCGGAAGGTTGCTTTTTTGATTTTAGTGATAACAAAAATAAATGCACTAAAAGGAAGAAATCATCAGTTTTCCTATTATTTAAAGTTAGACAAGTAGGGATCCTTACATCGTCACTGCCAAAGTATAGGTATCCGGTGTTAGCTGTTCTGAATACTAAAATAATTGATATGAACGTGGAGAGACCACATGAAGTACAACTTTAAACTAAATGCAATATCAGCTGGTGTGATTGCGTCATTTTTGGCATTACCATTAATGGCTCAAGAAGCTGAAGTACCAAACACACAAGATTCAGATGAAATAGAAGTCATCGAAGTTTCTGGCTTCAAAACCAGTTTACAAAAAGCAATTAACGCTAAACGTTTTGCTGAATCGGTGTCAGACTCAATACATGCTGAAGACGTGGGTAAGTCAACAGATCAAAACATTGCTGATGCACTATCTCGTGTAACAGGTATTTCTGTACAAGAATCAGATGGTGAAGGTACACGTATCTCTATTCGCGGTACTAACCCTGCAATGAACCAAATTTCAATGAATGGTGTTGCTTTGACGGGGGGGCTTAGCAGCGATTCAGGTTCTCAAGATAATAGTGTTGATTTAAGTACTTTCTCAGCTGATATGCTGTCTTCTATTGATGTAGTTAAAACTGCAGCAGCTGATCAAGATGAGGGGTCACTGGGCGGTAGCGTTCGTTTGAGTTCTGTGAAACCGCTTACACTCAATTCGAATAGACGTTCTTTAACTGTGGAACAGCGTTTCAATGAATTTTCTGATGAGAAAGATCACCGTTTAGTTGGAAGCTTTTCACACAAATTTTTCGATGATTCATTTGGTTTCATTGTTACTGCGTCTCATGATAATCAAAAAACTCGTTCAGACCGAATCAACACTGACTTTACAAACGGGGCTTGGCAGTTTGATGACTGGGGGTCAGGTTCTCGTAATGCGACAGACTTGAATGGCAACCAAATTCGTATTGCGCCTTTCCAACGTATTGGAGCAGGGACAACGGGTGATGTATTCGACCAAAACGGTAACCCAGTGACTTATTTAGACGAATCTGGTGCACTCATTGGCGACCTTGCAAACCAGGTTATTTATGATGGAAATGGCAAAGCGCTGCATGATATTCCAGCAGGTTTAGATCCTGAAAATATGCCAGAAGGTCAAGTATTACACTATGGTGATTTATGGGCCGGAGCTCGTGATTTTATTGCGTTTAACTTAAATACCAATGAACGTAAACGGACATCAATTAGTACTGGTTTTCAGTGGCGCCCAACCAATACTTTAGATATTCAACTTGATATTACTAAAACACAACAAGACTTATATACCGACAATCAAGGTTTGCGTTTAAACCTGGGTGACATTTCTTCATTAGTACCAGAAACCGATGAACACGTCATTGACTTGTCGACTAATACAGTTGAAAAGATGACAGGGCGTCGTTTTACCGGCGTTTTTAACCGTGAGTCTGGTCTTAGAGAAATTGATACAGATGTTGTTTCATTAAATGTTGATTATGACATCACCGATAATTTTAGGATGAGTTTGATTGCCGGGTACTCTAAAACAACAGACGAAACACCCCAAGGCGGAGATGATCAATATGTGGTCATGAACACTGCTCAGTGGGGGACTGCGGGTAAAGATGTAGTCATGGGTATGCCAGTGGAAGATTATGAGAAGGTCGGATATGACTGTACTACAGGCAGTTTGGCAGATTGTAGTTACCTAACAGGGTCTACTGTTGGTGTATTTGATGCTTTAGACGGTTCAGCCATTGATGTGCGAAGCCGTTTTAACCCTTACGATTTGCATCATAATCACCTTGGCGCTTTTACTTTCCGAAATAACAAATCATTAGATAAGAACAAATCCTTATTCTTGGACTTTGAATACACACTAGACAATGATTACATCACCTCAATTGAATTCGGTGGTAAATACGCCGAACGTTTAAGAGATATTCAAATCAGTAATGTTCGTATAGAGAATGCGGATGGTATTTCGTCGTCGGATGAAGACGATGGCAGTGTTAATACTGAAGGCGCGAGAGGCTTCGCTGACATCAATGTCATTGACATCTTGTCTGGAGAAGCTTTTCCCTACGACAATTTTGGTGAAGGCATTCAGTCGGATCGCAGTACACCTTTCTTTGAAGGTTGGCCTATGTTGAGTCATGAAAAGGCACTTTCTCTCCTCACTGGTGATAATGCGGGTGACTTTCAACCCCGTGTGGATATTGGTCAAACCCGTAAAATAGAAGTCGACACCAAAGCGGTATACTTAAAAGTGAATTTTGAAGCTTTAGATGGCGCGTTAACAGGTAATATTGGCTTTCGTTACGTTGAAGACGCAAGACAAGCTACGGGGGTAGGGGGCATCAATTACATGCAACAACCGTGGATTGTTGATCCATATGAGTTATTGGTTGAACGTAATTTAACTGATGAAAGTAATCCTGCTTGCCCAGAACCTGTTTGGCAAAACCTAGGCACAAACGGTAATTTGGATTGGCGTAATTCCCCAGCAAATGCTGACCAATTCCAGGATTGTTATGCATGGCAAGTGGCAACCGCATACAACTTCAACAACATGCCTTTGACTCAGTTAAATGGCAACCCTTGGGGGGGAGCAGGTTCCTTTGATGGAACAACCAGTACTTTACCGGCAGATTTATCTGACCCTCAAGCAAACAGAATTGTTTGGATGAATTTTGATGACAATGGCCGTCCAACGACCATAAATAGATCACTTGCAATTGAAGATATGCAAGTTATTGATGCTAGCGGTAATGTTGTTCCAACAGCAGCTAACCAGTGGTTACGTTTTGGTTTCACTAACGCCGGTATTCGCCCTGTTAGCCCCTTTGTTAGTCGTCATACCAGCACATGGACAACAAATGTGGATGGTACGGACTTGTATGATATTCATGGTGACAAAGTATGGCAACGTCAAGGTTTTGTAACGAACACGGCTAAGGTAGATGCTTTATTACCAAGTATTAATATTAACTACGCAGTTAACGACGAATTTATCGTCCGTTTTGCCTCAAGTAAAACGATGACACGACCAAACTATGATTCACTAAACCCACGTACCCAAATCAACGAAGGAGGTCCTTGGGATCCAGCAAACGGAACGGCAGGTAACACAGCCCTAGAGTTCTTGGAGTCGACTAACTTAGATACGTCTTTCGAGTGGTACTTCAGTGCCGATGGTATGTTGTCATTGGCGTTATTCAACAAAGATATGAAAAACTTTGAAGAAAACGTCAGTACGCCATACCACTATAAAGATCGTAAAACGGATTATGAGCTACAAAGCGCAGATTTGTTATTAGAGTTCGATCCTAATCGATTGCCAGATGGCTCTGAAGATGGTTGTCACTCAGAACGTTACCCTGCCGGTTGGGTATCAGAATGGAGTATCCAATGTGATGTCGCCAATATTAACGTTGTGAAAAACGGTAAAGGCTCTAGTGTAACTGGTGCAGAGTTCTCATACACCGATAATTACGATTTCTTACCTGGCTTAGGTGCTAGCATTAACTACACCTACCAAGAATCAAAACGTGATGCTGAAGAAATTGGTACCACTGGCAACTTCCAACAAGGCATAGCTATGCCATTTACCCCTAAACACTCAGGTAACGTCACCGTGTTCTGGGAGAAGGATGCCTATATGGTAAGACTTGCGCACAGGTATAACGGTGTTCAAGTTGTGAATTCAGGGATCCAAGGCGGCGTGATTTGGCAAGATGAAACCAACCGTTTGGATTTAAGCTCAAGTTATAAATTAACTAAGAATATCAGTTTAACCTTTAATGCTATCAACTTAACCGATGATACGCGTCGTCATTTCTACACCTTTGAAAACGCAACCAATGCATTAGATAACAATGATCAGACGGTTGTTCTGGATGAGGGGGATGCACAAAACGAAAGTGTTGTGACCTCTCGCACAGTAGCAGCATTTAAGTCGGGTCGTCAGTACCGCATTGGTATTCGAGGCACGTTCTAATTTAGCTTAAATAGTTACTTTAAGTTAAAGCATTAAATTGAGCAGTGGAAACACTGCTCCTTATTAAAAAATTGGAGAAGTAAGATGAAATACAACTTACTATTAAAAACGGCAGTAGCTGGTGCAGTAATAACAGCACTTAGCGCTTGTTCAGGTGTTGAGAAGGGGTATGACCCTGAAATTAACGCTGCTAACCCTGTAGAGGTTACACAGGGTGAATCTTTCACTGCAACATTAACTGAAGATTCAGGTATACAAAGTGTTAATTTGGTTGATGGTGTTCAAATAGGTGGGGCAAATGCCACTGACTTTGCAGGCACAATCAAAATTACTCAAATGGAGTTTGCTGCAGATCAAAACTTTAGCACCCCAGAAACAGATTCAAATTCAAGTTTAGTATCAAGTGCTAAAATTTCCCCGTTTTGGCTGGGAGAAGATGGACGCACCTTAGTGGTTGATACTGATAAGTTTTCTGAAAGCTTACGTTTTTGCGATAACACAGATTTACGTGGAGGTCCTCAAACGGATGATGGTGCTCCAACACCTGACGGTAACTTAGACTTCCCAAATACTGTGGCCTATACCATTTCCTATGAAATCAATAATGGTTACAACTACGCGCCGGGAACCGAAATCCCCCGTCGTACGTTACAGTTACAAATTAATGCGGCCACAGACCCTGTTACTACTGTTGCCATTGCAGATGTAAGTGTGCCGTCTGGCGGTACAGTAGCCGCTGTTGCGCAAACAGCACCTGTGTATGCTTGCAATAGTGCCATTACTTATTCTGTAGCAGATACCTCTGTGGCGACAGTTGATGCTGATACAGGTTTGGTGACTGGCGTTGCCCGCGGCACAACGACTATCACTGCAACAAGCGTTGATGGTGGTCATAGTGAAACCGCTGACGTAACAGTGACCGCTGGGTTTACTCTTGATATTACAAACGGTGATATTGACGAGTTAGGTGCATTGACAGGTACCAAGTTTATTCCTGAGTGCGTTCGCACGGGACTCGTGGTAGAGCCTACATTGCATATAGAAGGTGAATCATTTACCGGTGATTACACCTACGACTGGCTGTCATCGGATGGTGCCATCGCAGTTGAACATGAAGTATCAAGAGGATTTGGCGGTACAGCTATTTTGGCCCCTGCAAGTGAAGGCGATACTGCAACATTAACAGCGGCATATGGTTCAGGGTACACAGCTGGTGTTGCGGCTGGCGATATTGATGGGAAAACAGTTGATGTCACGGTTGTGAATAATATCGCCTGTGACACTGAAAACCCTGTTGATGCGACACCTTTTGATTTTAGTAATGGTTTCGAAAGTGACACCATGATCAATGGTGTTCACATAAAGGTGAGTGAGGCCAATGGCTCCACTCGTTGGATTCCTACAGGCAGTATGAGCACCGTTTCTCCAGCACTTGGTGAAGGGTTTGGCGGTTCAAATGCAATGAAAATAACTGTTGTTGATGCTAATAATGGCGGGGCAGAAGTGCCTCCCAGTGGTGGTATTGGTACATTATTGCAGCGCTGGAACGCAAGCACTGGCAGCTGGACAGCCAGTAATTTTGGTCAACCTACGTCGATTCGTAAAACCTTTGAATTTTCAGTCTGGGTGAAGTTAAGTTCCTTAGCTGAAGAGGGCCAAGAAAGAACCATCACTAACTTTATGTTTCCATGGAAAACCGCTGATGATGCCACTTATCACAGTATTCCTGAATACAACAGTTGGGGGCGTCGATATGCGCCATTTAATATGCAATTGACTAAAACCTTAGTTAACACTACCGAATGGCAACTCGTCGAATTAGGTGAATATACCATCCCTGAGGATTGGTCTGGGTTGCCTCAGCCTATTAAGTACAACTTCCATTTTGAAGGTGGGTTTGCTAACGGCGATGAAATCTTATTAGAAGATTTAGCTGTAGTTGAAAAATAAGGTTTCCAATATTTGAGCTTGTAATTAAAGGTCTGCAATTGCAGACCTTTTTGTTTTAAAAAAGAGGTAAGTCCAATGAAGTTATTAACGTCCTTTGTTTTTGTCATGGTTGCGGGTCTACTATTGTTTAAACCGGTATTAGCTAATGAGGACAAAATTGTTGAATTTATTGTTCAGGAGCAAATTGGATTTGAAGAAGTACCCGTTATCCAGGTTGAAGTTCAAGTTAGTAAAACTCGTGAGTTACACGTGGCAGTGGTCAATTTGGATGGTTGGAAAACCGTCAAAAAAACACAAAAACGCATTAAACAGTCGGGCAAGTTTCACTTCGAACTTCCCATAGAGAATTTACAGCCAGGAAAATACCGCATCGATGCGTACCTTTCGCCTCGAAGAAAAGGTTGGAAAGATCGGATAACCGAGCCAACACGACGTAATTTATTAGTGCTGAATAAAACGAAAAATCCGAAGAAATCCTTATTCAGCAAACAAGATAAAATAAAAAAAGTGAACTTTCCTAAGCAAGTTGTGGGTTCACAAGCGGTTGAATTGAATATCCACTATGAAGTGACTGAGGCAAGAGACTTACACATTAAGTTGTTAGATAGTAGTAATTGGCAAGAATTTGGAGTGTTAAAATTTACAGTGACTGAAAACGGCCAAATCTCTATACCTTTGAGTAATATGCCGACTGATTTTCCTACGAGTAAGTTTGCTTGGGTGATCTATTTAACTGAAATAAATAAGCTTGAGCCAATTAGCAAAAAACAAGGGAAACATTTTTTGTTAACAGATAACTAAGTGTTAATGTGTTATCTAATTGATTTTTCTTTATAAATATTTGAATCACAGAGATATTTCAGTACTTTCTGTTAATTCAGTGTTATAAAATCATTGTAACTTCAAACATCATATGTTTATATAAATAGCATATAGTGTAAATCTAGATAGGTATCTAGGTCGTACCCATTAATTAGGTCGAATTAATTATGAAAATTGAATGTATTAAAACTCACCATTTACGTTGTCATTTAGACAAGCCTTTTGGTTTTTCTCAATGGTCTTATGATCAACGTAACGTTTTGGCGATAGAAGTGATTGCTGATAATGGTGTATCTGGGTGGGGCGAATGTTATGGCCCGGCAGATGTGATTCAAGCTGCAGTAGAAAAGTTTTACGCACCACGAATTTTAGGTTTAGATGCTTTGTCTACTGATATGATTTGGCATTATATGTGGCGCTCATCATTAGATTTTGCCCGTGGCGGCGTGATGATGGCCGGTATGTCGGGTATCGACATGGCCTTGTGGGATCTCAAAGGTAAAGCTTTAAACATGAGTGTGAGCCAGTTAATGGGCGGTAAATTAAGAGACACAGTACCTTGTTATGCAACAGGTATGTATTACCAAGATTTACCTGAAGATGAGTTACTCCCTGCTTTAGTGGCTGAAGGCGTGAGTTATGCCAATGAAGGCTTCAAAGCAATGAAGATCAAAGTAGGTAAAAATCCTGAGTTTGATGAAAAGTTCATTATTGCTTTACGTCAAGCGTTACCCAATACCATATTGGCGGCTGATTCAAATCATGCTTTTGATTTACCTGAAGCTATTCGTATTGCGAAGGTGTTAGAAGACAACAATTATGCTTGGTTTGAAGAGCCTTTATCACCAGAGCATCCTCACCTGTTTCGTCAATTACACGAAAAAACCAATATTGCTATTGCTACTGGTGAATGTGAACAAACCCGTTACGGTTTTCAAAAGTTAATTCAAGAAGGTGGTGTGCAATTGGTGCAAGCCGACTTAGCCTATTGTGGTGGCCCAAGTGAAGCGTTAAAAATTCGTACTTTAGCCTCAGCTAATGGTTTAAATATGATCCCACATGTTTGGGGCACCCAGTTGAACTTAGCGGCGGCAACACACTTTTTGGCTTCTGGTTATGCTGAGCCGGGCCGAGCTGAAGAGAAAAAGTTATTCCTTGAATACGACAGAACAGAAAACCCGCTGCGAGATAACCTATATTCAGTAGAAGTAGAAGTGAAAAATGGTCATGCAACTGTGCCTACCGGCCCCGGTTTAGGTGTGAAAATTGACTTAAATGCCTTAAAAGAATTTGACGTATGTACAACGGAAACAAAATAATGAATGCAGAATATAAAATGTTGATTAATGGCGAATTAGTCAGTTCAAACAAAACCTTTGCCGTGCTTAATCCTGCCACTGGAAAAGTGTTAGGTCATGCACCAGATATGGATCCAGAGCAAGTGACTGCCGCCTTAGAAGGGGCTGAAGCCGGATTTGATGTATGGTCAAAAATGTCTTTAAACGAGCGTGAAGCTTTGATCATGGACTACTCTGCTTTATTGCAACAAAACAAAGATAAAATTGTTGATTTATTGATCGCCGAAACAGGCAAACCTTTAGATAATGCTGAATACGATTTTGGCATGTTAATTGACTGCTTAAAGTTCTTCATCGAAGAAGCTAAGCGTATTGAGCAGCCGGTAATTGTTGATCCTGATGGTCGTTTTCATCATTACATTCAGCGTCAATCACTTGGTGTGGTCGTGGGTTATTTGGCATGGAATTTCCCATTGTTAAATTTAGGTTACAAATTAGGGCCGTCATTGGCATCTGGTTGTAGCGCCATTATCAAACCTTCGCAAGTTACGCCACTGGCGACCTTGTTATGTGCAGAACTTGCCCATCAAATTGGTTTCCCGGCTGGTGTTATCAATGTGATTTCAAGCGATAACTACGAAGTGACTAACCCTTTGTTGACCAGCAAAATTACTTCTATGTTTACTATGATTGGCTCTACTGCATCTGGTGTGAAATGTATGCAAACCGCTTGTACTAGCGTGAAGCATTTCTCAGTTGAACTGGGTGGCAATGCTCCTGTTATTGTGTATGACGATGCTGACGTGACTAAAGCTGCGCACAACATAGTGGATTTAAAATATGCTAATTCTGGTCAGGTATGTGTGTCACCGAATCGTTGTTTTGTGCATGAGTCTGTGTACGCTGAATTTGTCGCCACAGCAAAAGCTCATGCTCAAGGTTTGACCTTAGGTGTAGGCCGAGCTGAAGGCAGATTGATGGGGCCTTTGAGTAGCGAAAAAGAACGTTCGAGCATTCTCGCCCGAGTAAATGCAGCTGTAGAAAGTGGCGCGAACGTTGTGTTGGGCGGCGGTATTCCTGAGTCTCATCCTGATGGCTTTTTTATGCAACCAACCATATTGTCGAATGTGGATCTAGACATGGAAATCGTCAGCGATGAAATCTTCGGCCCAGTATTGGCTGTTATTCCTTTCTCAGATAAAGACGACATTATTGCTTTGGCTAACGATTGCGATTATGGCCTAAGTGCTTATGTGTATACCACTAACCTTAAACGTGGTTTACAGGCTGCATCTGGGATTCAAGCCGGTAGTGTATGTGTCAACGAAGTACATTATTCGGTGCAATTACCTCATGGTGGGTTGAAGCAAAGTGGTGTGGGTAAAGACTGCTCTAAATATAGTATGAGTGAGTATTTTACCAATAAACGTGTTTCGATTTTAGTTAACGATTAAGCGCGGAAATGATGATGAAGTTATCTTTAAAACTTAAAGTATTACTTGGCTTAACTGTATCAACTTTACTGGCTATGCCATTAGTGAATGCAGAGCAAAAAACGAATAAAAAACCGAATATCGTATTGTTGTTTTCTGATGATGCTGGCTTTGCCGATTTTGGCTTTCAAGGTAGCCAAGTCATGATTACCCCTAACCTCGATAAGCTGGCTTCACAAGGAGTACGTTTTGAGCAAGGTTACGTCTCAGACCCTACTTGTGGGCCTTCACGAGCCGGTTTAATGACCGGTCGTTATCAACAACGATTTGGTTTTGAAGAAAACAATGTGCCTGGTTATATGAGTGAAAACTCCGCCGTTGATGGCCGCGAAATGGGCGTTCCTCTATCAGAGGTGACTATGGGTGAATACCTACAACAACAAGGATATGCCACCGCATTTTATGGTAAATGGCACATAGGTGGCGATGACAAATTTCACCCCACTAAACGCGGTTTTGATGAGTTTTATGGATTTAGAGGTGGGGCTCGTAGCTACTACGCTTATAACAAAGACAAAAAGCCTGCCCATGAATTGGATCGCTTAGAACAAGGTTTTGGTATCTATAAAGAACATCAAGGTTATTTAACTGACGTGTTGGCCGATGAAGCTAATAATTTTATCGAAAGACAAGTCAAACAAGACAAACCCTTTTTCGCATTTATGTCTTTTAATGCTGTGCATACCCCTATGGAAGCTGACCCTGCTGATTTAGCTAAATTTCCGAAGTTAAAAGGGCATCGTAAAACCGTAGCTGCTATGACCTTAGCACTGGATCGAGCGTCTGGAGCAATTATGGATAAACTTACCGAGTTGGGCATTGACGACAATACCATTGTGGTTTTTACAAACGACAATGGTGGCCCAACAGACAAGAATGCTTCTGATAATTACCCTCTTAGTGGTTCAAAATCGAATCATTTAGAAGGTGGGGTGCGTGTGCCATATGTGATCAAGTGGCCAGGTAAAGTACAACCCGGAACTGATTATCCGTATCCTGTTAGTACACTCGATTTGTTACCAACTTTTTTTGCTGCGGCCGGTGGTGATGTAAAACCTTTGACTCATCTAGATGGTGTTGATTTATTGCCTTATTTAAATGGTAGCGAAGAAGGTCGTCCTCACGAATTATTGTATTGGAAAAAAGATGCAAGAGCGGCTATTCGTATGGGTGACTGGAAGTTAATCCGTTTTCCTGACCGCCCCGCTGAGTTGTATAACATTACTAGCGATATTCAAGAAGTTGAAAATATGGCTGCACAAGAGCCAGAGCTAGTGCGTAGCATGTTTAAAACCTTATTTGCTTGGGAGTCGACATTAGAGAGACCTCGTTGGTTATTGAAGCGAAAATTTGAAAATTACGATATTGATCGAATGGATATGTATCGTAAAAAGCCTGCTGATCATAAATCGATTGAAGGCAAGATCTTGTTAAAACCTCAAATACATTAATTCTAATAATGCCTCAGCTGGCGAATAAGTTAGATTCGCTCAGCAGAGCTTAGTTATCTACATTCGGAAACCTCTGTTATGAAAACTCACATCAGTTTTTATGGTATGGCTTTAACGTGCCTGTTTGGCTGTCAAAGTGCCTATTCTCCTAGCTTTAATAAGCAAAGTGTTCAACCCACTACAAACACTTTATTTGTTGAAACCACCGATATAGCGCCTCTTGAGGCTCGTGCTCGTAGAAAATGGGACGCAGCGGTTATTGCAGATTTAGACAAAGATGGTTACCAAGATATGTTGTTGACCGAACATGCGGCTAAGGTGCGATTGTTTTGGAACAACCAAGGTGTATTTTCACAACCTGTCGATTTTGTATTAGGCGATACCCACGGCATAGCAGTAGGTGATTACGACCATGATGGACGAATGGACATTGTGGTATCGCAAGGCGGCGGCGGTGGTAAAAAACCTCGTTATCCTAAAATATTCACCGTCAATGCAGATCGCTCAATTGTGGGTGGTGATGAATTTACCTTAGTAGAGCGCACACGAGGCCGAGCGGCTAAATTAGTCGATAGCAACCAAGATGGTAAGTTAGATTTAGTGTTGTCGGCGTTCCCGTTAAAATCCCAGAAAAAGGGCGCGAATCACCTTTATCTTAATCAAGGTCATCTACAAGGTAACCAGCAGCAGAGTATAGGTAAAGCTAAAAAAGGCCAACACGAATTAGTATTTGAACGTTTATTGCCCACAGCAAAATGGTTGGGGTACCGCACTTTAGTAACTGATTTTAACAACGATAATATCAGTGATTTAGTTTTTTATGGCGGCAAAAATATGGTTGCTGTGCAAGGTTTAGAAGGAGGTAAATATAAAAATGTTAGCCCTACTGTGTTTGACGGTATGGCAAATACCAGCGATGTTAGCACTTTGGCCGAAATCGATTTTGATAACGACGGGGACTTAGACTTATTTGCCACTCGTGCCAAACACCAATTTACTGAACAGCGCTATTACGACCAAGAAAATCAACGTTTTGCTTTTTTTGCCAGAAACCAAAAATTCCGCTTTGATGACTTAACCATCAAAGGCAACTTCAAATTAGAAAATCTACAAATGGCTTTCCCACACTTTGATGTGTTTATTGGCAAAAGCAAGAAACTGTATTCTTTTAGCGAAGAAAAACATGGTGGTCATCAACTTGAACTAACCCCAGAGCAAGCCGCAGGCTGGCCGCAGAAGTTAATTAAAAAAGGTTTGTACATAGGTTACTTAGGTGAGGGGGTGTGGCGTATTGCAGGTGATACAGCCTCTCCTACAGCTGGCGTGGTGCACAATGTGGTTTCTAAACCAAGTGTAATAGAAGATGAACTACTACCAGTTAAGTTATTGGAAAATCGTGATGGTAAATTTGTTGATGTGACTGCGCAATTGGGCATAGATATTCAAGAACAAACCACCAGTGCCACAGTCGGCGATTTTGATAACGATGGTTGGTCAGACATTTTTGTTATGCGCTATGGCAGCATGGCACAAGCCAATGAACAAATACTCCTGACCAATCAACAAGGTAAAGGTTTTATAGCTGCCGTAAATCATGGCCTAATATCCAGTGAGTTGGGAGCCACAGGTGGTGGTGCAGAGTCATTTGATTTTGATAAAGATGGCGACCTAGACATGGTGTTTGCCAATGAACGTGGTCGCTGGCATTTATTTGAAAACCAAACCAATTCTAAGTTGAAATCTAATTTTAATAGCCATCAATTCATTACTCTTGAAGTTGGTGACTCTCCAAAAGGTAAAGCCACTGCACAAGGTGCAAAATTGCAGTTTACAGCCTGTGGTAATACCTATGTGCGAGTAGTGGGGGCAACGTCTTCGGCATTTTCGCACAGTGCGAATAATCAGTTACACGTGGGCTTAGGCTCGTGCAACCAGGTTGAGCAGGCAGTAATTACCTGGAGTAACGGTGAACAAAGCGCGATTGAAATACCCGACACCAACGAAAGTTATAAGGCAGGAAAGTTCTGAACTGAGCTTTATGTAACAAGTAGATTAATTAACCTTATATTTATTTAAGAGGCTCTAACTCAAGAGACTCTAATTAAGAGAAAATTATGCAATTATCAAAAATATCATTAGCATTTTCAGTTTTAGTGTCATCTAGTATGTTAGTAGCATGCCAAAGTACTGACAGTGTCGTTAGTCAAACACAATCCCAAGAAAAGCAAACTTTTGTTGAAGCCTTTACTGATTTTCCCCGCGAAGAAAAAAATCTTCGTCAATGGGATGCAGCAGTGGTAGCTGACTTAGATCAAGATGGTTATCCAGACTTATTACTCAATGATCATGGCTTTGCCGTGCGAGTGATGTGGAATAACCAAGGTAAATACAGCAAACCTTACGATTTAATCATGGGTGATATGCATGGTATTTCGGTGGGTGATTTTGACCTAGATGGCAATCAAGAAATAATTATTTCTCGGGGCGGTGGTTCAGGCAGTAATGCCCGTAATTCTAAAATATTTAGAGTGACTAAAGATCGACAATTTAGCTCTGTTGCTGATTTTAAAGAGCCATTGGCAATGATGCGTGGTCGCACAGTCAAGTTTGTGGATTTAGATAATGATGGAGATCTAGATCTATTAAATTTTGCTTTTCCTAATCAAGAGCTTAAAGGTAAAAGTGAAAGTTATGTGTACCAGAATAACGGTCAAGGTGAATTGATTTTAAAAGACAAGCTCCCGCCTATGCCAAGAGACGGACAAAAAACACTGCTAACGGATTTTAATAATGACAATATAATCGATGTGATTATTTACGGAAATGGCCCGGTAAAAGCTTTCTTAGGCAATGGTGATTTAAGTTTTAAGGAAGTCACAGCTGAGGTATTCCCAAGTCAGATTAAACAGGTTACGGGTGTGGCTGAGATTGATTATGATAATGATGGCGACATGGATCTGTTTTTTACCCGTGGCGAAGAATTTGAAATTGGCGAAACTTTCTATGATGCAGAAACTAAAACCTGGGGCTTTTTTACTAAACGTGGCAAGTTTGAATTTGACGGTTTAGCAGTAGGCGATATTCTAAATATTGAAAACCTACAATCACAATGGCCAAACAAAGCTTTGTATATTGGTGAATCGGCATACGATTATGAATTTCCAGGGGAAAACCATTCAGGACGTGATCTTAGAATGATCAATAGCGACTCATTAGGTTTTCCTGACTCTCGTCCTAAAAAGGGCACTTACATAGGTTACATAGGTAATAAGCAATGGAAAATTGCCGGTGATCTTTGGGCGCCTTCTACGGGCATAGTGCATGGTGTGGAATCTTATAAAAGCAGTCAGCATAAAGCAGGGTTAAGCAATTTGTTGCTGGAAAATCAAAATGGTAAATTTGTTGATGTCACAGCTAAGCAAAATCTAACTGATAAAGAGCACTTTAACGGCGTGACAATCGCCGATATCGATAACAATGGTTATCAAGATATTGTGGTGGTACAGCGTGGTAACTTAGTCAATGTTAATGGGGCTCAAGTGTACTTAAATAGTGCTGATGGTTTTCAGCCAATGGCAGAGCATGGCGCAGTGTCAACTGAGCTAGGTGCTATTGGTATGAGCATTGAAAACCTAGATTATGATCTTGATGGCCGAGTAGATTTGGTGGTGGGCAATGATCGCGGTAAATGGCATTTATTTAAAAATACCCTAGCTGACTCTGCTAATTATTTGACCTTAGACTTTGGTCAATTTATTACCACTAAGCCATCGGCTTTAGGCGCTCTAGTCAATGTGACTGCTTGTGGAAGCTCACAAAGTCGACGTATTGGCACAACGGGAGCAAACTACTCTTTAAGCTTCAATCCTTTGGTACATTTTGGAGTAGGAGCTTGTGAGCAACCTGCAACAATAAAAGTAACTTGGTCGGACGGCAGTTTGTCTACACAAGAGGTTGTTGGCTTTAATCAAAAAGTGTTGATTAAAGGTTAAGAACTATTTATGTGTTATGTACTAGCCCATAGGTGATGATTACTTCACTTATGGGCTTTTTAAAAGCAGAAAAAGCAGACTAAAGCAGAGTGGAGCAGAAAAAGCAGTTTAAGAGCAGTAGCTAGTAAATAAGAGGTAGGAGATAGGTTTTACTGGTCTCAAATTTCGTCATTGCAGCATGCTGTTAGCAGTAATCCAGAATGGCAGAACACTGCAGGCTTAGCAGTAGATAGTAAAACAGCAAAAAAATGAGCCTATAGACAAGATTATCTACCGACATCAAAGCCCGTCATTCCGGTGTGCTTTTAAGCCGGAATCAATTCTTTTAAAAGTGGTGCCTAACCATTAGACACGAGCTTAAAAACAAAAAAATCTCACAGAGTTGCACAGAGGTTAAAAATGCGGCTACGCCGAAAAAGACTAAAAGCTATTCACCACAGAGGGCACAGAGAACACAGAGTAAAACAACAAAAACAGAATGTAGCAGGCTAAGCAGAGTGGGGCAGACGTAGCAGAATAAAGCAGTGCTTAGCCGCGAGATTCGAGCGGCGAGTTTAAAAGCAAAAAATTGTCACAGAGTTACACAGCGGTTATTAGGTGCGGCTTCGCCGAAAAGCCAAAAGTCTTAAACCACAGAGGCTGCGCTACACAGAGAAAAGCAACAAAACAGAATGTAGCAGACTAAGCAGAGTGGAGCAGAAAAAGCAGTTTAAGAGCAGTAGCTAGGAGATAGTACTATTCATTAGTCATATTGATAGTCTTAAATTTCGTCATTCCGGTGTGCTTTTTAGCCGGAATCCATAAACGCAGAATACGGCAGAGTGATGCAGACTAAGCAGTTAATAGCTATGTGCAAAAGAATAAAAGCGACTCACTAATTGTTACGAAGCCTGCCCTTGTAACTAGCCGCGAGTTTAAAAGCTAAGAAATTGTCACGATTATACACGGAGGAAAAAGGCTAAAGTCTCGATAATGGGCTAACCACACTGTTGCCACCTCGTTGTAAAATATGGGTATAAATTTGCGTGGTGCGTAAGTCGGCGTGGCCGAGTTGGTCTTGTACTGTACGAATGTCGGCACCCGATTGTAAAAGATGGGTAGCGACAAATTTGTCTGGAATAAATTTGAACATCCGCAGGATGGCCCGCAGGGGAAAATGCATGGACGCATTTTATAACGAGTGGCGCAATGTGTGGGGACTTACACGTTTAGTTAACTCAGCTTGGTTGGAGGCGCTGACAATAGCGCGTTGAATTTGTTTTTCGTTTAAATGGTGGCGTCTAAATAAACCTGTTTCGGGATCGATACTTAATTTTTGCGCTGGGAAAAGGTATTGCCAATCGAGTTCTTTATTTACCGATTTGTATTTTAAACGTAATGCGTGTGGCATCCAAACGCCAGCAAACCTTTCATCTTGTTGGTCTAAATGTAAGTAGTGTTTTACTTTGGCTATCTGAATTTGTAGTGCTGGGCTTAACTCTTGAGCCAGTGTTACCACTCGATGTTTGCCCCCTTTACCGTTCCAAATGCGTACACAGTGATAATCAAAGTCGATATCTTTGACCCGCAACCTAACGCACTCCATTAAGCGTAAACCGCTGGCATAGAGCATACTGACCTGCAGGTGGTAGTTTTGCTCAACTTTAGTTAGTAAACGTTTCACTTCATCAGGGGTTAAAACCACAGGCAATTTTTGTTGACGTTGGCTGCGAACAAAATCTAATTTTAACGTTAATGGTTTTTTAATAATCACTTTGTATAAAAAACTTAAAGCATTTAAAGCACTGGTTTGTGTTTGGGCGGCCACGTGACGAGTGTTAACCAAATAGCTTAAAAAAACTTCAACATCGTTGTCACTTAATTTAGCTGGGTGCTGGTTTTTATGAAAATGAATATAAAATTTCACCCAATGTAAGTAGGTTTCAATGGTTCGTTTTGCATATCGCTTTTCATACATAGTGTCGGTGATATGTTGTAAAAAAGGGGATTTTCTCACAAGTATTATCCTTTAGAATATATTTAATAACTTACTGTATATATAGACAGGCCTCTGTGATTTGTCCAATAACAGCAGATCAACGACAAATGCCGTATTTGAATAAGTATGTTTGCACATTGGGGAGTTATTCGTTATAAATGAATATCTTATGGGTCGTGTAAAAAACAGCCCGAATGAAATTGGACAATTTGTCGTGTTTGAACACCCCAAATTGTCGTTAACTAAATTGTTGAACTAAGCCGCTACGCGGAGCCTGCTTTTTTGGTCTGATCGATCACACTTGTAGATGGGTAATGTTGCCCATTTATCAGGAGAATTGTGATGACTCCATTACGTCAATCTTTGATCGACGAGTGCCAGATCAGAGGATATTCCACTCGTACGCGTGATACCTATATTTATGCTGTAGAACAACTTGCCAAGTACTA